>SHBB01000323.1 GCA_004213565.1 Sandaracinaceae bacterium | reverse complement strand
GTGACCAGCCGCTTCGTCTTCTCGTCCCCGTCAGTCTGCACGCGCGGGGACTGCTTCTGCGTCACCGACATCGACTGGCCCGCCAGGATGCGCGCGCCCAGGGCGTCGGCCTGCTGCTCCGGGTCCACGCTCGCGGCGTATCCGCGCAGCTTCTCGCTCAGGGCGCGCAACGCGTCCGCGGGGAGCTGCGCTCTCGGGGCCTCGAAGATCTCGTCCGCCGCGAGCACCGACTCGTTGTCGGGGGCGGCCACGTTCGCGCCGTGCTGCACCTTCATCAGGTAGGTACCGGCCGGGAACTCCACGTCGTGCTCGCCGCGCGCTCGCGCCTTCCGCGCCGCCTCGTGCGCATCCCGGAAGGCCTCCGTCTCCTTCTCGCAGTGCGCCTCCAGCTCGTCGTCGTCGATCACGCGGAAGCTCGGGATCGGGCCCGGGTTGCGCTTCCGCGGAGAGGCGGGCTCCGCCCACGGGTGCTGCTTCATCAAGCGCTCCGCGCCCAGGACGGGGAACTTCCGCTCCCTCGCGTGCGCCTGCTCCATCGACCGCCGAGCCCGCTCGAGGTGCTCCACCACACGGTCCGCGCCCAGCTCCCGCTGCAGCAGCGGCGGCATCGAGAAGCGCACCTCTTCGACCGGCTCGCTCGTTCGCGGGTCGAAGTGTAGCGCCGGGCGCGCGACGCGGATCACCGTCCCCTTCATCATCGCCGGGTCGCTGACGAACCCCGGGTACTCGTCGACGGTCCGGGTCAGACCGTCCTTCACGACCTGGCCGTCCGAGTAGTGCAGGTAGACCAGCTGCGCGGCGGAGTTCACGAGCCGCATGTGATGGCTGCGCCCATCCCCGAACACGCGCGCCGGCGCCTCGAAACCGTGCTCCTTCAGGAACGCCTTGACGAACTTCGACACTTCGCCGTGGAACAGGCGCTTGAAGTCCGGCAGGTTCGCCTTCGTCACCGTCACCGTGTCGTGCATGTGATTCGGCTCGATGGTGATCTGGTGCAGCCGCGCGTTCGTCTTCCGCTGCGCCGCGCCCAGGGCGTAGAGGATCCCCTCGTGCAGCTCGGGCGCGAACGGCGTCAGGAAGAGCTTCCGGAACGCGCACCGCACGGTCAGGCCGTACGTCCCCGCCGCGTGGATCGACGGCGGGCTCACGAGGTCCCTCTCTCGGCGCTGGCGGGCACACCGGCGAGCACCGCAAGCCGCGATCCGGATCACCCAGCATGTGATTTCGCGGACTTACAGCCGCGGATCGGCGGGGGTGGCGGGCGGAGGGGTGGCGGACGCCGGCCCAGAGGGGGCTCCGAGCCGCGCTGCCTGCTTCCCCGCGGATGCGCTCTAGAGCGCCGCGGAGATGGCGTCGACGAGGTCCACGTGCGGGCGGATGCGCGCCTCGGCGTCGGGGTCGCGCCATGAGCTCTCGAGCACGAGCTCGGGGATCCCGCGCTCCTCGGAGTAGCGGATCGTCGCCATCATGCCGAGCGTCGCGGCCCACGCGGCGTGCACGGCGCGGCTCACCGCGCTCGAGGCGGAGAGGCCCGGCGGGTCGAGGCGCAGGCCGAAGTAGTCGCGCGTCGCGAGCTCGGTGCCCCCGGCCTCCATCGCCGCGAGCCCGCGCGCGACGAGCGCGCTTTCGACGTGCCGGTTGGCGAAGACGAAGGTCGCGTCCTGTGGCCCCTCGTGGAGCGAGATCACGAAGTCCGGGGCTTCGCGTTCGTAGAGCGCGCGCACCACCCGCGCTTCCTCGGTCTCGAAGCGCACGAAGTCGCGGTTGATGTCGTAGCCATCCGCGTTGAAGCGCGAGAGCGCCGCCGCGCCGACCGGGTTCGTCGGCGTGAGCACGACCAGGCGCACGCCGCGGCTCGGATCGAAGCGCTCGAGGATCCGGGGCACCGCGAGCAAGCCCGCGCGCTCGTTGCCGTGAATGCCCGCCATGACGAAGAGGGTGCGCTCGGCCTCCGCGCGCGAGCGCAGCGAGACCATCCGGTGCGCGCGCCCCGCGTAGTCCAGGCGCGCCTCCTCACGCACCTCGAAGTCGTCGCCGAACGTCGCGAGGTCGGCGAGGTAGCCGTCGAGGTCGAAGCCGAGCTGCACGAGCCCGAGCTCCTCCTCGCGCGCGGGGTGGCGCTCGGTCGGGTGCCTGAGGTGGTACTTGGCGAAGAGCGCGAGGTCCTTCGGCAGGGTGGAGAGCGAGGGCATGGTCACCTCACCTCCGAGCGTAGCGCGACAGCGGCCGTCTCGAGCTCGGCGACATCGCGCACCATGGTGACCCAGCTCGCGGGGGCCTGGTGGGCCTCGAGGCGCGCGAAGACATCCTCGCGGAACTCGTCGGAGATGTCGCGCTGCCGGTCTCCGGTCTTGCGGCAGAGCAGGGTGACGGCGAAGGTGGCGTTCTCGCTCTGGGGACTGCCCCGAGCCTTGCCTGCCTCCAATCCCGGGTGCTCTCTGGCGTCGCTTCTCATTCGACCGCGGCGCGGAACCGGTAGGCTCTGGGCCGAGGCCGACATGCGACGCAAGACCAAGAAGCAGAGACAGGACGAGCTGCGGGCCCTGGTGCGCGACGCGTATGGGCTCTCGACCGACGCGTTCCGCGCGAGGGCGCACGCGATCACCGACTTCGACGTGCCCATCGGCCGCGACTCCCTGCTCGAGAGGGTCGTCGCCGACGCGCAGCCCGAGAAGGTGCGCATCCTGCTCGACCTCGGCTTGTCCATCGACGCCGACGCCCTGCGCGCCGCCGCCTCGGGGGCGCCGGGTCGGGAGGAGGCCGCGCTCGAGGTGTTCGAGATGCTCATCGACCACGGCGCCGATCCGAACCTCATCGATCGCCATCAACTCACCGCCCTGAGCTCGGCGTGCGACACCAGCAACTGGTCGCGCGAGACCCGCGCGCGCGTCGTCGAGCGCCTGCTGGACGCGGGCGCCGTCCCCGACATCGCCAACAAGCAGGGCGCCACCCCCCTCCACTTCGCGGTCTACGCGCGTCAGGAGCGCGTCGTCGAGCTGCTCGTCCAGGCGGGCGCCGACGTGCACGCCAAGAGCACCGGCGCGTCGCACCACGTGGTCCGCAAGGGCGACACCCCCCTCTCGATGGCGCGCCAGATGGTGGAGCGCCTCGAGAAGCCGAGCGATCTCGTCCACGCCGAGGCCGTGCTCGCGATCCTCGAGGCCGCCGCGCAGGAGACCGGGGTGGCGCCGACGTGACTCGGCGCCCGGAGCTCGTGGCCAAGACTTCGTGGCGGGCTCGAGATCGACGTGAGCCTCCGCGGCCGGGCGAGGCTCCGTCAGAAGAGCGGGGGCACGCACGTGCCAGCCACGCACTCGAGCGGGGCGCAGCACTGCGAGCTGTCGGTGCACGAGGTGCACTCCCCGGCGATGCACGCCTGGTTGCCGCAGTCGCGGCAGGAGGTGCAGCCGCCGCCGGGCTCGTCCGGGCAGTCGCCTCCCAGGGTGGCGGCGGCCGCGTCGTAGTGGATCGTCGTCGAGGCGGTGTTGTGGAAGTCGCCGGCGAAGAGGGCGCCGTACATCTCGAGCGACGAGGTCGATGAGACGACGCCGTAGGGCGCGTAGAAGAGGCCCGCGAGATCCACGTCGCTCGTCAGATCGACCGAGCGCGGGGGATCGAAGCTCGTGTCCACGCCACCCACGTAGAAGCGCACGTTCCGAGGGTACGCGGGCGATCCGACGCGCAGCGACGCCGACGCGCTCAGCGTCCCCGCGACGTAGACGTCGAGGGTCGCCCCCGGATCGACGACGAATGCCATGGCCGAGCCGGCGCGCACGTCGCCGCTCACGAAGAGCGCGGTGCGACCGTGCGCCGCGATGGTGACGGCGCCGTCGACCTCCTCGAGGTGGTAGTAGCCGCAGGGCAGGTCGAGGCGACGCGGGCCGCCGGACGTCGTGAACACGTCGGGGGAGAGGCCGATCAGCGCGTTGTCGTTGTTCGCGGGCATGGCGTGGTGCGCCACGATCTCGGCGATGGGGATCAGGTCCGCCGCCGAGCACGCGCAGGGCTCGGGCACCGTCACGGGCCCCGCCACGCAGCTCGCGCTCGACACGCTCCCCGGCACGGCGCCGCACTCCGGGACGTGGAGGTCCCCGGCGATCTCGATGGTGCCGTTCAGCTCGCCCCCCACGAACGCGTCCTCGCCGACGCGCGCGGTCTCGGCGGTGCGCAGGTCGTCGGCCGCGTGCACCTCCTGACCGACCGTCGTGTCGGCCGAGTCCAGGCCGCCCACCCCAGCGACGCGCACGTCACCGGAGACGTCGAGCTCGGACGTCGTGATGCGGCCGTTCGCCGCCATGCCGCCGCCCGAGCCGCCGGGCGCATAGGGCCCCGCCGCGCTGTCGAACGCGTCGATCTCGGTCTGCGAGCTCAGACGGGGGAGGCCGATGTCGTTGCAGGAGCAGAGGCCCCAGGTGAAGGAGATCGCGGCGGTCCGGTCCGCGCAGGCCCCCTCCGCGGCGGGTGCGTCGCGGATCACGATGGGCGGGCCACCGCCCTCGCACTTGTCCGGCGCGGGCCCGAGCGGGACGGTGGGGACGCAGCTGCCCATGCATCCTTCGTCGGGGCCGCAGGCCGCGCCGCATGCGCCGCAGTGCGCGCTGTCGGTCGCGGTGTCCACGCACGCCCGGTCACACATCGTGAGGCCCGGCGGGCACGAGTCGACGCACCCTCCCGAGACGCACGCCTGAGAGGCGCCGCAGACCACGCCGCAGGCGCCGCAGTGATCGGGATCGACCGTCGTCACCACGCACTCCGCGCCGCAGCGCGTGGTGAGCCCGGAGCAGCCGGAGCCCGCGTCGCCGACCGCCCCGTCGGGGCCGCCGTCGGCGGTCGCGCCGTCGAGCCCCGACGCGTCCAGCGTGGATCCGTCGGGGAGGGCTCCCTCTCCGTCGCCGCACGCCGTGGCGAGCGAGAGGGTGAGGGCGAGGAGCGTGGAGGCGATCGAGCGCATCGAGTGGTCTCCCTTCCCGACCGCGCGGGCCGGTGGAACGAACGCGGAGCGAGCTCGGGCCGCCGTGATCGCGATCGGCTCACCTCGGGGTGAGCTCACGCGGCGGCGGCGCGGCTCGGGGGATGAGTCACGGCTCGGCGGCTAGGCGATTAAAAAAGAAGACGTCGCGACGCGCGTCGACTCCACGCGTCGGTCCGCCGCACCACCTCGGCCTCGAGGTCCCTCGCCCCGGCAGCGAGCTCGCGAGGCGGCGGCGGCGCTACTCGACGAGGACGAGGCCTGGCGGGAGGCTCTCGCCGAAGATGCGGCGCTCGTCGGCGGCCTCGAGCTCGGCGACCTCGCGGACCATGGTGACCCAGCTCGCGGGGGCCTGGTGGGCCTCGAGGCGCGCGATGACGTCCTCGCGGACCTCGTCGGAGACATCGCGCTGCCGGTCTCCGGTCTTGCGGCAGAGCAGGGTGGCGGCGAAGGCGGCGTTCTCGCTCTGGCTCCAGTCGACGTCGATCAGCTCCTCGACCCACTCGGTCGCGACGTCGACGGGCACGACGTTGTGCGCGCTGCCGTGGAAAGGCACGCGCGCGCCGAGGCGGCCGACGGCCCACCAGCTGTAGTCGCCCTCGTCGTGCTCGGTCAGGCGCGTGACGAGCCACCCGCCGACCTCCACTTTTCGCGCCGCGCTCACCAGCTCGAGCGAGCCCGCGAGGCGCACCATGTCGTCGTAGCCCTGCATCTTCGGCCCCTTCGGGCGCTTGCGAGGGATGCGCGTCGGCGGGTGCAGGTAGTAGGCGAGGTCGTCGAGGATGCGGGTCTGCGCTTCGGCGCTCAGCCCGCCCGCGACGCGGCGCCACATGGTCCAGAACTCGCTCCAGTTCTGCGCTTCGGGCGCGAACTGCACGCTCTGTCCGTAGAGCTCCCAGAGCTGCTTCACGCGCCAGTCGTCCAGCGGGTAGCCGAAGCCGGGGCGCAGGGTGTAGCCGGTGAGGTTGAACCAGACGCGCTCGTGATCGTTGCTGCGGCGGCGGCGCTTCATGCCCGCGAAGAGCGCGCCCCAGAGCTCGCGCAGGAGCGGGGTGTTCCAGGTCTCCCGCGGGCCGAGCGTCTTCTCGAGATCGCTGCGCAGGGTCTTCTGCGGCTTGCCGCCCTCGGCCTTCGCGCTGCTCTTGCCGTAGACGGCCTTGATGCGCGCGGTGGCCTCCTCGAAGCGAGGGTGGAGCTGCGTGACCTTGGTCGCCGCGACGTCCTTGCTGCCCTCCCCACGGAGCTGCAGCTCGAGCTTCCAGCGCCGCTCGGGGCCCTCGGCCGCGATGCAGCTCAGCTCCACGGTGCCCACCTCGGTCAGCGCGCTCGTCACGCGCACGGGCAGGGTCTCGCCCGCGTCGCCGCGCTCGTCCTCGAGCACCGCGGCGAGGGGCGGCAGCTCCTGGAAGTGTCCGCCCTCCACCTCGACGAGGTCGCCCGCGCGGTGCAAGACGGCTTCCCCCGTGCTGGAGGCGAGAGGGAAGCGCACGGGCTTGCCGAGCTTGAGGTTGAAGGTGCGGCTCGCGAGCACGACCTCCTCGCCCTCCTCCGCGCCCCGCGGGAGGATGCAGACGCCGCGCCGCGCGCTCTCGCTCGCGTCGCCGAGCAGCAGGTAGTAGCTGCGGGCCGAGCCGCCGCCGATGCGCACGCCGATGCCGCGCCGCGCGAGCCCGTAGGCGACGGCGCCGCGCGCCACGGCCAGCTCGGGCGCCGCGTTCTCGAGCCGCATCGGGCGCTCGCCGCCGCGCCAGCCGCCGAGCACGTCGAGCATGCGCTCGGTCAGGGCGTGCCCCTTGAACACGCCGCCGTTGAGCAGCACGGCGTCGGGCACGGGCAGCGCGCCTGCGGCGAGCACGCCCTCGGGGAAGGCCTCGCTCGCGACGTCCGAGTGCCGCTCGAGGAACGCCGCGACGTGTCGCGTGATGCCCGCGTCGGCCACATAGGGCAGGCCGAACTCGACGATGGCGCCGCGCTTCTTGGCCGGACGCGCCTCGGGCCCCACCGAGGGGAAGAAGCCGTCGAGGATGCGCGCGTCGACCTCGGCCTTGGTCAGCTCCGTGGCGAGCGAGCCCCCGATCAGCTTGCGCCCGCCGCCGAGCACGGTGACCCGGGCCTTCTCGGGCGCGTCTTCGGCCAGCAGCTTCTCTTTCGCGGTGCGACACTGCTGGATGAGCTGCGTGAACTGCCCGGCCGAGAGCTTGTCCTTGGACTTCAGCCGCTGCTCCGCGTCGTGCGCGAGGGCGAGGTCCATGTTGTCGCCGCCGAGCATCAGGTGGTCGCCCACCGCCACGCGCGTCAGCCGCGGGCCGCTCTCGCGCAGCTCGACCTGGATGAGCGTCAGGTCGGTGGTGCCGCCGCCGACGTCCACCACGAGCGCGAGGTGCATCTTCTCTACGAGCTCGTCGATCTGGTCTTCGTGCCGGCCGAGCCAGTCGTAGAACGCGGCCTGCGGCTCCTCGAGCAGGCGCACCTTGCCGAGCCCGGCCTTCTTGGCCGCCTGGAGGGTCAGCGCGCGCGCGCCTTCGTCGAACGACGCGGGCACGGTGAGCACGACGGTCTGGGACGCGAGCCGCTCGTCGCCGAAGCGGTGATCCCAGGCGCGGCGGACGTGGGCGAGGTAGCTCGCGCTCGCGTCGACGGGGGAGAGCTTGGGCACCTCGTCCGGCGCGCCCCACGGGAGGATCGCCGCGGTGCGGTCGACCTGCGGGTGGGACAGCCAGCTCTTCGCGCTCGCGACGAGCCGGCCGGGGACCTTCGCCCCGAGCTGGCGCGCGAGCTCACCGACGACGCCGTCAGGCGCGCCGTCCACCGTCTCCGCGGGCCAGGGGAGGGCGCGGTCGTCGTCCTTCAGCTCGCCGCTCGCCGGGTGATAGCGGAGCGAGTGCAGCAGCGGGCGCGCTTCGATCTCGCCCGGCGCCACGAGCTGCTCGATCTGCAGCTCCTCGATCGGCGCGTCCGGGCCTTGCCGGGTGTCGACGTAGGCGACGACGGTGTGCGTCGTGCCCAGGTCGATGCCGACGATGTAGCGAGAATCCTTGGCAGCCATGTCGGGGCGCGGAGTATCGCCAAAGCCGCGCGCCGCCGCCACCCGCGTCGTGTCTCGATTGCTCGTGGCCGCCCGATGCGGTACCCGGCCGCATGCGCTGGACGTGTCTGCTCGCGCTCGTCGTCGTCATCGGCTGCGACTCCGTCGCCTCGCTCGACGGCGGCACCGACGCCGCGTTCCGTCCGACCGGCGACGACGACGGCGACGGAATCGCCAACCTGTGGGAGGGCGAGGACCGCGACAGCGACGCCGACGGCACGCCGGACCGGCTCGACCTCGACAGCGACGACGACGGCGTGAGCGACGCGATCGAGGGCGCGGGCAGCACCGCGCGTGTGCCTCCGCCCGACAGCGACGGAGACGGGCGCGCGGACTTCGTCGACCCCGACAGCGACGACAACGGGATCCTGGACAGCGACGAGCGCGACGCGGACACCGACGGCGACGGCCGCGTCGACCGCGTGGACGAGGACGACGACGGCGACCTCTTGCCCGACGCGCGCGAGCTCGAGCATCCGGAGGCGCGCGAGGACACCGACGGCGACGGCCTCGTCGGGCTGCGCGATCCGGACAGCGACGGAGACACGATCCGCGACGGCGACGAGCCCGTCGACGCCTTCGAGGACGGCACGTGGGACCTGTACCAGCTCGACAGCGACGCGGACGGCTTCCCCGACGCGGAGGAGGCGGGCGACGCCGATCTGGGCACCGCCCCCGCCGACTCGGACGGAGACGGCGTGGCCGACTTCTGGGACCTCGACAGCGACGCCGACGGGCTCCTCGACGCCGACGAGCGCGCGCTGGGGACGCGACGCGATCTCGGAGACACCGACGCGGACGGCTACGACGACCGGACCGAGGTGCGCGCGTGCCCGAGCTTCGACGCCAGCTGCGCGAGCGACGCGACCGATCCGACGCGGACCCCGATGGGGCGAGTCGCGGACGCGGTCGTCGTCGCGCGCGGCGCGGCGCCCGATCCGGATCGCGTCACCTTCGTGTTCGAGCTCGCGGCCGCGGCGAGCGAGCTGCGGGTGGTCTACGCGGACGGCGAGCGCGATCCGGTCGACACGCGCGCGGCCTTCGTGGATCACGTCGCGCTCCGCACGGACGCGGGGCCGTTCGGCTGCGAGGCCTTCGGGGCGGCGGACACCGACGCCGACGGACACGTGGACACGTTCCGCGGCGCGCCGGCCGGCGCCACCGTCTGCGTCGAGCTGGTCGCCGCGCCCAACGACTCCGTCGCGCCGGGCAGCGACGCGAGCCAGATCTTCCTCGGGTTCGTGCGCCTCGTGGACGGCGCGGGCGACGGCGTCGACTACCAGGGCGTGGCCTTCCGCGTCCCGCGCGCCGGCTCCTGACAGCCCGCCTCGGCTACCTCACTCGCGCACGCGGCTCATGAGATAGAACATCTCCGCTGCGATCTGGAGGCTCCGCGCGTCGTAGCGCGCCGTCTCCTCCGGGGTGTCGTCCGCTTCCTTCGGATCGATGTACGGGATGGAGACCCGCAGCGCGGCGCCGTCGACGATGGGGCACGCCTCGTCCGCGGCCGAGCAGGTCATGACCGCCGCGAAGCCCTCGCGCGGGTTCGGGGACTCGGAGGTGACCTTGGAGAAGCAGGTCAGCGGCGGCGCGTCGGGTCCGAAGCGCACGCGGTAGCGTGGGTTGTCACCGCCCGGGTTCGCGATCTCGAAGCCGGCGCGCTCGAGCGCGGCGACCGCGCGCGGGTTGAACGCCGTGGCCTCCGTCCCGCCGGAGTACGTCTCCACGCCCTCGATCCCGTACCAGGCCGCGGCGGTCGCGGCCCAGACCTGCGCCATGTGGCTGCGGCGCGAGTTGTGGGTGCAGATGAAGGTCAGCCGCGCGGGCTCGCCCGCGTCGATCCGGTTCCGCACGAAGGTCGAGAGCCGCAGCAGCTCGCTCCGGCGCTCGAGCGGGATCGCCTCCATCGCAGGCAGTACCCACGTGGAGACGGTGTCCTCGAGGGCCGGGTGAAGACCGGGTCGCGCTTCTTCTGCCACCGCTCGTCCCTCTCCCGCGTCGACCTCTCCCCCGCAAGCCGCCGCGAGGACGAAGGCCGCCGCCATCCAGCTCCGCATGGCGGCGACATACCCGCATTCGCGCATATGCGCATGAGGCGATTCGGTGACGTCGGGAGGGCCGCGTCAGCGACAGACGGTGACGCCCTCGTCGAGCCAGGGCTCGCGGGTGAAGTCGGTCCAGGCCTCCTCGAGGCGCCAGATGGACTTGTCGTCCTCGAAGAGCGTCACGTCGGTGTTGTCGCCGCTCGCGTATGCACCCCAGTGCCACTGGCAGATGTCGGTGCTCGGGCGGGTGAATGTGGCATGCAAGACGCTCTGTCCGTCCTGCCACACGTGCATGTCGCCGGAGTGGTAGTTGATGTAGACGCTGACCCGCACCCACTGGCGCAGCGGCACCGAGGGGGCGCCCGCCTCGAACATCACCCGTCCGCCCGTGGTCTCGATGTGGGCGGGGGTGAGGCGGCGGCCGGCGTTCTCGAGGCCGAGCGTGATCACGCGCTCGGACCAGTCGCACGAGCCGTTCGTGGTCCAGAGGCTGAGCCAGCGCCCGCTGCCGAAGTCGTAGCTCGCGTCGAGCCAGATCCAGAACGTGTTGACCACGCCGTGGGGGGCCTCGATGCCCGACCCGGTGTTGGTGTAGCCCGGCAGGGGAGTGTCGCCGGCGAACTGCACGCCGCCGTAGCCGCGGTGCACGTCCGTGTGGCTCGGGCACGTGATGGTGGAGCGGTTCGCGAAGCGGCCGGAGCGGGCTCGCTCGGTGGTGACGCTCGTCTGCTGACAGTCGGTGCCCCAGCCGCCGCCGTAGTCGCGGCCCGTCCACATCGCGTAGTCGCCGGACTCGAAGCCGTCCGACCAGAGCTGCCGCGCGTTCACGCACGCGGTCGGTCCGGGATCGGTGGGCTCGGTGGGCGCGGGCTCGGTGGGCTCGGGCTCGGTGGGCTCGGGCTCGGTGGGCTCGGGCTCGGTTGGCTCGGTGGGCGCAGGCTCGGTCGGACCGGGG
>SHBB01000322.1 GCA_004213565.1 Sandaracinaceae bacterium | reverse complement strand
AGCCGCTCGCGCTGCACGAGCGCTTCCCGGGTGATCCGCGAGACCCGGGGCGCATTCGCGAGGCCGCGGCCGAGGTCGCGCGGGAGGTCCAGGCCCTCATCGACGGCGCGCTCCGCGAGCGGAAGGGCGTCTTTCGGTGAGCCGCTTCCTGCTCACCGGCGCCACCACGCCCATCGGCGCGAGCGTGATCCGGCACCTGCTCGCCGAGCCCTCCACCGAGCGAATCCTCGCGGTCGGGGCGGAGCAGATCCGTCCGACCATGGTGGAGGTCGACGGCCGGGTCGCCTACGAGCGGCTCGATCTGACCCGAGAGCGCAACCTGCGGGAGCTCCTCTTCGGGCGCTGTCGCGACGAGGGCGTCGAGGTCATCGTGGACATGGCGGCCCACCGCCGCTTCGGCGCCACCGGCGCGCGGGCCCGGGCGCTCAACGTGCTCGCGACCCGGCGGCTGCTCGACCTGGCCGCGGAGCACCCCTCGATCCGCCGCTTCGTCTACCGGAGCTACGGCGAGGTGCACGACGTGGGCGAGGCGCTGCCCTCGCTCGTGGACGAGATGCACCCGCTCAACCTCGACCCCCGCGCCCCGCAGTGGGTGCGCGACCGAGTGGAGGCGGACCTGACGGTGTGCGCCCGGATGGCGATGACCAAGCTCTCCGTGGCGGTCCTGCGCGCGGCGGAGTGCCTCGCCCCGCGCACGGGCAGCCAGCTCCACGACTATCTGGGGGCCAAGGTCTGCTTCCGCCCGATGGGCTACGACCCGGTGTTCAACCTCATCAGCGAGGACGACCTCGGCCGGGCCCTCGCGCTCGCCGCGCGGAGCGACGCCGAGGGCGTGTTCACGATCCCCGGCGCGACCACCCTCCCGCTCAAGGAGATCATCCGGCGCTCCGACCGGGTCGACGTGCCGGTGCCGGGGCCGCTGATGACGCCGCTCTACTCGCTGCGGAGAGCGGTGCGGGGCACGAGCTTCGACTACGCCCTCAACCGCGGCCGCCTCCACTTCGGGGTCGTCCTCGACGGCCAGCGCGCCGAGCGCCTGCTCGGCTACCGCCCCGAGGTCACGGTCACGTTCCCGAAAGACTGAGCGTGAATCCGCCGGCGGCCACTTCTCACGCCAAGACGCAAAGACGCAAAGACGCAAAGTGAACCCCTCTTTGCGCCTTTGCGCCTTTGCGCGAGCCTTCAGCCCCCGTAGGCGCGCGCCCGGTCGAGGGACATGCCCAGCGCGCGGCCCGTGGCGCACGATGACGTGGCCACCCGCGCTCCGGTCGCGGTCGGAGAGGCGCGGCGGCCGGTTGAAAGCGGCGCCCTCCCCCGGTGACCCGACCATTCGGGCCCGTCGACCTCGAAAGAAGCCCGGTGGAGGGCGCCTCTCGGGTTCATACGTACGAGCCGAGGGATCGGTTTTCGGTCACCCGAGAAACGGACACGCTTCGGCTGCGCCGGGGGGCACCTCGTACTATGGTCGCGCGCGCCATGGTGAAGGGCCTCCTGCGCACGATGCGACCACACCAGTGGGTGAAGAACCTCTTCGTCCTCGCTCCGGTGGTGTTCGCGCAGCAGCTCTTCGACCGGGACAAGGTGCTCGGCGCGGCGGCGGGCTTCGTCTGCTTCTCGCTCCTGGCCAGCGCGGTCTACGTGCTCAACGACCTCGTGGACGTCGAGGCGGACCGCGCCCATCCGGTGAAGAAGAACCGCCCCCTCGCGAGCGGCGCGGTCAGCGTGGGCGCGGCCAAGATGGCGATGGTGCTCCTCGCCGCCGTCGCCCTCGGCGGGGCCTGGTTCCTCGGCGTCTGGTTCCTGGCCAGCCTCGCCGGCTACCTCACCAACAACATCGCCTACAGCTTCGGCATGAAGCGCGTGGCGTACGTCGACGTGCTGAGCATCGCGCTCGGGTTCGAGCTGCGGGTGCTCGCGGGCTCCTTCGCGGCCGACGTCCCGCCGTCGGCGTACCTGCTGATCGTCACCTTCCTGCTCGCGCTCTTCCTCGGGCTCGGCAAGCGCATGCACGAGCTGGTGCAGCAGGAGAAGTCCGGCTCCGCGCACAGCCGAAAGGTGCTCGAGCAGTACAGCGCGAAGGTCGTCACGGGCCTCCTCTGGGCCACCGGCATCGCCACCGTCGCGACCTACGTCTTCTACACGCTCGACCCCGCGACCCGCGCCACGTTCGGGAGCGATCTCCTCGTCATCAGCTCTGCGTTCACCCTCTTCGGCGTGCTGCGCTTCGTGCACCTGGTCCGAAACCGCCCGGACGCCGAGAGCCCCACCGAGGAGATGCTGAAGGACGTCCCGTTCATCGCGAACCTCGTCCTCTGGGGCGTCGCGATCGTGGCGATCATCTACTTCGGCTGAGAGCCGGGCCGCCGGCCAGCGGCGTCACGAGCTCCCGAGGCGCGCGCCCGCTCGACGGAGGATGTCGTGCACCTCCGCGCGGTTGGCGGGCTTGACCAGGTGGTGGTCGAAGCCGGCGTCCCGGGTCTCGTCGCGGTCGGCGCGCTGCCCCCAGCCAGTCAGCGCGACCAGGGTCATGCCCGCGGACCACGGCTGGGCTCGGATCGCCTTCGCGGCGGAGAGCCCGTCGAGGCGAGGCATGCCGAGATCCATCAAGACGACGTGCGGCAGGAAGCGCTCGGCCCGCTCGATCGCCTCCTCTCCGTCCGCGGCCGTCTCCACCTCGTGACCGGCGCGCGCGAGGCCGAGCGCGAGCAGCTCCATCGCGTCCGGGTTGTCGTCCACGACCAGGACCCGGAGGCGCGGGATCTCGCCGGGCGCCGGGGGCCGGTCGGACTCGTGGCGGACCTCCCCGGGGGCGAGGACACGCGGGAGGCGCACCGTGAACTCGCTCCCGCGTCCGACGCCGGGGCTGCTCGCGCTGATCGCCCCCCCGTGCAGGCTCACGAGCGAGCGCGCGAGCGAGAGGCCCACGCCGAGACCGGTCTGGCCCTTCATGGGGCCCTCGCCGCCCTGCCCGAACAGGTCGAAGATGCCCTCCAGCATGTCGGGGTCGATCCCTGCGCCGTCGTCCGAGATCGAGACCACGACGTCGTCGCCCTCCTGCCCCATCGAGATCGAGATCCGGCCGCCGGATGGCGTGTACTTCATCGCGTTGGCGAGGAGGTTCGTAAACACCTGCGCGAGGCGCGTCACGTCGGCGTCGACCACGAGCGGCTCGTCCGGCGCGTGCAGCTCGAGCCGATGACCCGCCCGCTCGATCTGCGATCGCGTCGCTTCGAGCGCGCTCCGGACGGCGTCGGCGACGTCCACGTGCCGTCGACGCAGCGTCAGGGTCCCCTGTCGGACGCGCGACACGTCGACCAGGTCGTCCACCAGCTCGGTCAGGTGCGCGACCTGCCGGGCCATGATGCCGAGGCTGAGGGCCATCGCGTCGGGATCGGCGTCGTCGTCGAAGAGCAGCTCGATGCCCGAGCGGATCGGCGCGAGCGGGTTGCGGAGCTCGTGAGCCAGGCTCGAGAGCAGGCTCGCGAGCAGGGCGTCCTGACGGCGCTCGGCCGCCTCCAGGGCGCGCCGCGCGCTCGGGTCGGTGAAGGTGATCACCACCCCGCTCACCTGCCCCTCCGCGTCGACGATCGCCGCGGTCTTGGCGTGCGTCGGCTCCCCGCCCGGGCCTTCGAGCGCCCGCTCCACCGGGCCCCCGGATCGCAGCGCCTCCTCGACATCGGCGGTCAGCCCGGGCGCCCCCAGCTCGAGCGCGAGCTCCGCCAGTGAGCGTCGACGCCGGACGTCGCGCAGCCCGAAGAGGGCCTCCGCGCTCGCGGTGATCCGGACGGTGCGGAGATCTTGGTCCAGCTGGATCAGGGCCACCTCGGCGGCGCGCAGGAGGTGGTCGACCCCTTCCAGCGGCGGCTCTCGATCTCGTCCCTCTCGCTGCTGGCTCACGTCGGCACCCTTCACGCCTCGGCGCGGGAGCGACGTAGCCCCCGGCGCGGGGGGCCCAAGCCTGCCTGCCCTTGCCCTTGCCCTTGCCCGTGCCCTTGCCCGCGAATCAGCGGTCACAGTTCTCGCTCGGGCTGAGCTCGCCGGCGCCTTCGGCGATGTTCGCCACGATCGAGGTCGCGGAGCGTTCCAGCTGGTTGCGCAGGCGCGCTCGCGCTGTCCGAGGAAAAAGCCAAGGGCAACGGAGCAGGCTGCTTCTGCAGCAGCCTGCTACCGCACGTCGACGTCGCGGCCGAAGAGATCCGCCTCGAAGCGATCGGCGAAGACGGCCACCTCGCGGACGCGCTTGCTGAGGCGCTCGGGGTCGAGGTCGTCGGTCTCGATCGCGCTGGCCACGCGCAGCGACTCGGCGCCGTCCGGGCCCTTGGCGAGGTGCAGCGAGCAGTGGAGCGCGCCGACCATGCCGCGGAGCATGTCGGCGAGCGCCATGCCCTCCTCGTAGGGGCCGATGGTGCTGCTCAAGTAGAGCAAGTCACCCGACTCGCCGCCGAAGAGCTGCACGATCTGGCGACGGGGCTCGACGCTCTCGTCGTGCGGGTCGAGGAACACCCACACGTCGATGAACCAGCTGTCGCCTTCCTTCTGGACCGGCGCGTCGAGCAGCTGCGCGGCGGAGCGGATGATCTCGTCGAGCACGCCTCGGATCTCCCACGCCGCCGCCCCGTCGCGCAAGCCGATCAGAGCTGACGGAACTCGATGCGTCGGTTGCGCGCCCGGGAGGCCTCGTCGACGTTCTCGACGCGGGGCTGCGCGCTGCCGTAGCCCCGGACCTCGAGGCGCCGGGCGTCGATGCCGCGACCGGTCAGCCAGTCGCGCACCGACGTGGCGCGCTGCAAGGAGAGGTCGTCGTTGTAGGCGCGGCCGCCGATGTCGTCGGTGTGACCGCCGATCTCGACGCGCACGTCCGGGTTGTCCAGGAGCGCCTGGGCCGCGCGGAGCAGCGAGGGCTCCGACGTCGGGAGGATCTCCGCGGAGTCGTAACGGAACTCGATGCCCTCGAGCACGAGCGCCGTCGGGAGCAGGACGCAGCCGCGGCCGTCGACGTCGGCGCCGGGCGGCGTGCCCGGGCACATGTCGAGGTCGTCGTTCACGCCGTCCCCGTCCTCATCGGTGCAGCCGAGCGGGTCGACCGCGGCGCCAGGGGGGCTGCTCGGGCAGCGGTCGCGGCGGTCCATCACGCCGTCGCCGTCCAGGTCCGTGTCGGGCTCGCGCAGGGGATCGATCTCGATGGAGACTTGCAGGCCACCCGCCACGAAGACCGCCACATCCGCGCCACCGACGCCGACGCCGGCCCGGAAGAACGGCCCGATGGAGACGGGGTTCACGATCGAGAAGTCGTAGCCGATGCTCGCGTCGATGAGGAAGCCGGCCGCGGTGTCCGTGAGGAAGAAGCCGACGTGCGGCGCGAGCCAGAGATGGCCGGCGATGCTGCCGCCCTCGTCGAGGTAGCCGGACTCGTCGTCGGCGAAGCGGAAGCGCGCGCCCGCCGTCGCGTAGAAGATGCCCTGCGTGAGCTGGCCGAAGTCGGTCAGCGCCCCGCCGCCCGCGCGGAGCTCCAGCGCGAAGGGCCGCGCGAGCTGCCAGTCGAACGACGCCTCGCCCGCCGCGGGGAGCGGGCCGACGCCCGAGAGGTGGAGGTTGAAGCGGCCGCTCTCCGCGTGCGCCGTCGGGGCGAGCAGCAGCGAGAGCGAGAACAGCGAGAGCGCGAGGAAGGGGACGAGACGGGTGTGCATCGTGAGGCTCCGAGAAGACGTGGATGAGCGGCGCCGTTCGCCAGCTCGAGCCGAGGACGCAGAGCGGAGGGGCTCGTCGCAGAAAAAACTGTCGGGTCGGGGGGCGCGCAAAAAGTCTGCGACGAGACGCGGCGCTCCGCGTCCTCGGCCCGAGCGCCGAAAGAGCGGCGCCGAATCGGAGGACCGACATGCTCTTCAATCTCTCGCGCGGCCGCTGGGTCGCGCTCTTCGCCTTGCTCTCACTCGCGCTCGTCGGCTGCGGTCGACGCGCGGTGCCGCTCAACACGACCCTGCCCGTCGCGCTCGAGGCGCAGGCCGATCCGACGGAGCTGCGCGCCGCGATCATCCGCGGCCTCGAGGCGCGCCACTTCGTGGCCGAGAGCGAGCAGCCCGGGCGCATCATCGGCCGCCTCTCGCACCGCGGCCGCACCCTGCGCGTCGCCATCGACTACACGCCGAGCGACTACCGCATCACCTACCTCGACTCGGCGGGCCTCGGCTACAGGGTCGGGCGCGACGGAGTCCCGATGATCTCGCGTCACTACGATCGCTGGGTCGCGGCGCTGCGCAACACCATCCAGGACGAGCTCGGCCGGCCCGAGCGGGAGCGCCAGGAGGCGATCGAGCGCGACCGGCAGCACCAGATCCAGCTCGCGCAGGCCGAGACGCAGCGGCAGCGCGAGGTGCTCGAGGCCGAGCAGCGAGAGCGCGACCGGGAGCGTGACGCGCAGCTCGAGGTGGAGCGACTCCGCACCGAGCGGGCGCGGGCCGAGGCCGACGCGCGGCGACCCATCATCGTCAACCACCCGCCGCAGGTCGTGACCCGCTTCGAGGTGGCGCCGCGCCGTCGCCTCCGCGCCCGCTTCGAGTCCGTCCGGATCGGGCGGCGCGTCGGCACGCGGTACCTTCGCGGGCAGGCCGAGGGAGACATGGACGCGGGCGGCCTGGGCCTCCCGGGCGGCTGCCGCGGCTACTTCTCGGGCACCCCCGAGCACGTGATCACGGTGCGGCGCGACGTCGACTACCTCCGGCTCGAGACCGAAGCCGAGGGCGACCCCACCCTCGTGCTCGTGGCCTCGGACGGGTCGGTCTACTGCGACGACGACGGCGGCAACGGCCTCAACTCGCGCATCGAGGGCAGCTTCCCGTCCGGCACGTACCGCGTCTTCGTCGGGAGCTACCGCGCGGGACAGTCGGCCACGTACCGCTTGCTCGTGACCGGAGACCGGGCGCCGACGGCGCAGGCCACGGTCAGGGCGCAGCCCGCCCCCGCGCCGCGCTACGCGGCTCCCGCGCCGCCTCCCACCCCCGACTGCAGGACGCTCGTCATCCAGCACGGTCACAGCCCGAGCGCGGCCATCCACTGTCAGGGCGTGCATCCGCGCTGCGCGGCCGCGGTGCTCGGCGCCGGCCACAGCCCGAGCGGGCTCATTCACTGCCCTGGCGCGGACATCGCCTGCGCGGAGGCGTCGATGGCGGCCGGCCACTCGCCCTCCAGCCTGATTCACTGCCAGTAGAGATCGGGGAATCACGGGAGCGGAGGCTTTTCCCCACATCCACGAGGACGGCGTCGTGGCAACCTGTGGTCCATGACGTGGGATGCAGTCGCCTCCGATCTCAACGACGCCATGCCCGAGCCCGGCTCGCGGCTGAACCGCCGCCTCGTCCTCGCCCGCGCGCGCTTCCTCGCGCCCGATCGGCAGAGAGACGAGCCGGCGGCGCTCCTCTTCGCGCTCCTCTCGGCCAAGCTCGTCATCCCCGACGAGGCGGTCTGGCAGCTGACGAGCCGGCACGGCCTCCGCTGCGGCTTCGGCCCCGTGCGCGTCGACGAGGCCGAGCGCGCCGAGATCGCCCGCCACGTCCGCGCGGGCATCCTCGAGTACGCGGAGCTCCTGTCCTGGTACTGCCGCCAGCACGCCCTGCGTCCCGCCTCGGGCGTGCGGCGGGTGGACGGGGTGCCGGCCGAGCTGGTCGCGCTGCTCGACGCGCCCACCGAGTCCGGCACGGACTGAGCGACGCTGTCCGGGTCAGTACAGTCCGGGTCAGTACATCGGCCCGATGATGCCCGTGGCGCCTGCCACTCCGTCGGGTAGCGCGGTGACGATGGCGTCGAACGCGCCGCTCGCGGTGCTGTCGTTGGCGCTCGCGGTGACGCTCCGCGTGATGCCGCTGTCCCAGCCCGAGGGGTTGGTGACCCGGATGCTGCCCGCGCCGACGTCGCGCGTGCCGCCGAGGGCGCCGAAGGCCATGCCGGACGCGTCGACCGAGACGTTGGTGAACGCGAGGCCGGGGCCGACGTCGGCCAGCAAGCCCACGCGCGCGTTCCCGGTGAGCGTCACGTCCCGGAGGACCACGTTGGCGCCGGGCCCGATGACCTGCACTCCGTCACCGATCTCCTGCACCCCGAAGGCGCCGACGCTCCGCCGCACGCTCGCGGTCATCGAGACGCTCAGCCCCTCCAGCGTCACGTCGCTCGACTCGCTGATCACGACGCCCGCGAAGCCGTTGCCCTCCACCGCGCTCGCCCCGGTGATCGAGAAGCCGCTCGAGTCTCCCGCCCACACCGCGACGTCGCCGTTGCCGCGCGCGTGGAGGTCCGCGTTCGCCGCCGTGGCGCCCAGCACGAGCAGGCCGAAGCGCTCCCCGTCGGCCACGGTCAGCCCGTCGCTCACCATCGCGTGTCCATCGGTCGCGATCACACCGTAGCTCGGCACGCCGCGCAGCCCGGCGACCACCCGCTCCACCGTCACGTCGGTGAGGGAGGAGCTGCCGCCGCGCATCAGGACGCCCACGCCGATCACGTCGCGCACGGCGCCGCGCGTCCAGGTGAGCTGCGACGCGTCGGTGAGCACGCCCGTCTCCGTGAAGCCCTCGAAGCTCACGTCGGTGAGCGTCAGGGTGGCGCCGCGCGCGTAGAGACCGATCGTCGAGGCCCACGTGAGCCATCGACCGTCCGCCGCGCACGCGCGCCCCATGCCTTCGTCGACCGCGCCCGGCTCACACTCGCAGGACGCGCCGGGGCAGCTCGCGCTCTCCGGCGGCGCCGACAACACGCCGATCCAGCGCGGGTCCGCGGCGTCGTCCGGCGTCACCGGGCCCGTGACGCGCACCCCGTCCATCGTCACCACGCCACCGTCCGCGTAGAGCCCGACGCCGTGGCGCGCGTCCACCGTGACGTCGCGCAGCGAAGCGTCTCCCCGCATCACCACCGCGGCGCGTCCGCCGGCGTCGATGGAGACCGACTCGAGCGCCGCGCCCGCCCCCAGCTCGACCACGATGTCGCGCGGCGCCGCGCTCGCCAGCTCGCTCCCGGGGACGCCGCGCAGCGTGACCCCGTCGGGCACCGTCAGCTCCCCCTCCACCCGGCACGCCGGGAGCGTGACCACGCCTCCCACCCGCGCGCCGTCGAGCTGCGTCTGCACGCCCGCCGCAGTGCAAGGATCACTGCACGCCGCCAGCAAGAGCCCGAGCGTGATGCCGATCCGTCTCATCTCATCCTCCGTCGCGAGGCGCGACCGCCTCTGATATAGCAGCAGCGACGTCCATGGTCTGTGCGGACGACGCGGCGCTGAGAGCTTTCGTGGCCGGCCGGCTCGACCCGGCCGAGGTGCAGCGCGTCGAGGCGGCGCTGGACGCCTGCGCCCACTGCCGCGCGCGGCTCGGCGAGCTGGCTCGCTCCGCCGAGGGCAAGAGCCTCGCGTCCGTGCCCGAGACCCTCACCCCGGATCTGTTCGAGCCGGGCCCGGACCCGTGGCCGGGCACGGTGCTGGGCGGGCGCTACCGCGTGTTGCGCAAGCTCGGCAGCGGCGGCATGGGCGCCGTGTACGAGGCGGAGCACGAGCTGATCGGCCGGCGCGTCGCGGTGAAGCTGCTCCACGCGGAGCTCGCCACGAAGCGTGAGGTGCTGCAGCGCTTCAGGAACGAGGCGAGGGCCGCGGGCGCCATCGGCCACCCCGGCATCGTGCGCGCCCTCGACGTCGGCCGCACCGAGAGCGGCGCGCCGTTCCTGGTGCTCGAGCTGCTCGAGGGCCGAGACCTCGAGACCGAGCTCGCGGCGAAGGGGCCGCTGCCCGTGCCGGAGGCGATCGACATCGCGGTCGCCGTGGCGGACGCGGTCGCCGCCGCGCACGCGCTCGGCATCGTGCATCGTGATCTCAAGCCGGCGAACGTCTTCCTCACCGACGCCGGCGAGGTGAAGGTGCTCGACTTCGGGATCAGCAAGGTGCGTGGCTTGCTGCAGACCAGCCCCGACACGCGCTCCGGCATGCTGCTCGGGACCCCCGCCTACATGGCGCCCGAGCAGCTCCGCGACGCGACCGCGGCCGACGCGCGGAGCGACGTCTACGCGCTGGGCGCCATCCTCCATCGCTGCCTGACCGGCCGCCTCCCGCACACCGCACGCTCGCTGCCGGAGCTGCTGGCGGTCATCCTCACCGAGGAGGTCGCCCCGATCGAGCGCGCCGACGTGCGCGCGCCGCTCGCGCTCCTGGTGCGCCGCGCCCTCGACACCGACCCCGAAGCCCGCCCCGCCTCGATGGGGGAGCTGCGCGACGCGCTCCGATCGCACGCCGCCACGACCCGTCGAACCACCGCGCGTCCGCTGGGGGACAGAGAGCGCCGCGTCGTCATCGCGGTGCTCGTGCCCGAGGGAGACCGGGCCGGATGCGACGCCGCGGCGGAGCGGGCCGGCGCCAAGATCGCGCCGGGCGCCGAGCCCGCCACCTACCTCTTCGGCGACGGCTCGTGGAGCGGCGATCTCGTGGACCGCGCCGGGCTCTTCGCCCTCTCCCTGGCGGACCTCGCGCCGCAGGTCTTCGTGGGCCCCGCGACCTCGAGCGGCGGCCTCATCGAGCCCACGGGCGAGCTGGCCGCCCTGCTCGAGTCGCCGCCCGGCCAGCCCGGCGCGTTCCTCTCGCCCTCGCTCACGCGCGCCCGGCTGGGCGAGATCTCCTGCGACCCGGTCGACGGACACGCCCGGCTGCGGCGCGGCAAGCCCGCGCTGGCGCTCCCGCTCCTCGGCCGGCAGGCCGAGCGCGCGCAGATCACCGAGGCGGTCGAAGAGGCCTCCGACGAGCGCCGGCCGGTCGTCGTCTTCGTCGAGGGCGCGCCCGGGCTCGGCAAGTCCCGGCTCCTGTCGGCGGCCCGAGAGGACATCCGGGACGCGTGGCGGGTCCTCGACAGCCGCACGCGGGAGCGGGACGCCGACCTGGCCGTCGTGCGCGAGCTGCTGTGGAGCTTCGTCGGCGTCGAGGACCGCGCCGACCCCGCGATCCGCGACGCCGCGGTGGAGGCCCTCGTCGTGGCGGCGTGCGGAGAGCACCGCGGCCGCCAGCACCTGCACACCCTGCGGGTGCTCTTCGGTCTCGCGGACGCGAAC
>SHBB01000321.1 GCA_004213565.1 Sandaracinaceae bacterium | reverse complement strand
GGATGGTGCCCAACCTCCGGGAGATCGGGCTGCTGAGCGCCCGCATCCGGCCGCACTACGAGCGCGTCGGCCTCGGCAAGTACTTCACCGGGCTCGCGGCCGACCAGCTCACCGGCGACCAGATGCTCGCCGACCTCGACGCAGCGGCGTGACCGGCCTGCCGCGGAGCGCGCTCCGGACCACCTCGATCATCTCCTCGGGGACGAACGGCTTCGCGACGATGTGATCGCGACCCTCGCGGATCCCGAGCTCGCCGAGCGTCGCGGGGCCGTGCCCCGACGTATAAACCACCGCGAGATCGGGGCGCGCGTCCAGCGCCGCGTGCACCAGCGCGGGGCCGTCCGAGTCGGGCAGCGAGACGTCGGAGAGGATGAGCCCGATGGAGGGGTCGTCGCGGAGCGCGCGCAGGGCCTCGGCCGCGGTGCCGCACTCGACCACGCGCATCGACGCTCGCCGCAGCGCGCGGGCGAAGCTCCGCCGGACCAGCGGCTCGTCGTCGACGAGGAGGACCGCGACGGGCTTGCGCTGCGAGCCGCTGTCGCTCGTCTTCGGCGCCGTCGCGACGTGACCCGGCGGGTCGGCGACCGGGAACAGGAGCTCGAACCTCGTCCCGCGACCGGGCGCGCTGTCCACGGTGATGTCGCCGCCCGCGCGGCGCACGATCCCGTGCACCGTCGAGAGGCCGAGCCCCGTGCCCTTGTCCTGCCCCTTGGTCGTGAAGAACGGCTCGAAGATCCGCGCCGCGGTCTCCGCGTCCATGCCGACCCCGGTGTCACGGACCTCGAGGACGACGTCCCGTGACTGCTCGACGTGGCTCTCGCTCACCGAGCCCGCGTGGCTGGCCCGCTTGGTGTGGTGGACCCGGAGGGTCAGGGCGCCGCCGCTCGGCATCGCGTCGCGGGCGTTGACGGCGAGGTTCATCACCACCTGCTCGAGCTGGGACGGATCGATCCGCACGAACGCGTCCCGCTCGGCGTCGATCTCCAGCTCGATGGCGTCTCCCACTAGGCGACTCAGCAGGGGCCGCAGGCCGTGCACCAGCTCCGCCACGTCCAGCTCCTCGGGGCGGCCGGGCTGCTTGCGGGCGAACGTCAGGAGCTGACGGGTCAGCGCCGCGGCGCGATCGGCCAGGTCGCCCATGTCGTCCACCAGCTCGCGCGCCGAGCTCGTGAGCGGCTCGGACGTGAGCAGCTCGCGCAGGTTCATCAGGATGGTGAGGAGGTTGTTGAAGTCGTGGGCCACGCCGCCGGCGAGCTTGCCGAGCGCCTCCATGCGCTGGGCCGCGGCGAGGCGCGCGCTCAGCTCCTTGCGCTCCCGCTGGGCGCGCCTGCGCGGGGTGATGTCGCGCACGACGAGCTGCAGACAGCGGCCCTGCCCCGGCACGTCGACCGTGCGCAGGTTGACCTCGCTCTCGCGCTCCTCCCCGTCGGGGCGGCGCACGCGGAAGGTCGTCAGCGTGCTGGTCAACGGCCGCGAGTCGTCGTCCTGCCCCGCGTCCTCCTGCGACGGATCGAAGCCGAGCTGCTCGAGCGTGCGCCCGACGATGTCTCGCGTCTCACGTCCGAAGAGGATCGTCGCCGCCGGGTTGGCCATCGCGACGACGCCGTCCGGGCCGACGGTCAAGATGGCGTCCGGTGACCGCTCGACGATCTCCGCGAGATCTCGCTGGCGTGCGGTCAGGGCCTCCGACGCGCGCCGGTGTCGAATCGCGGTGCCGAGCAGATGCACGACCGACTCGACGAGCTCCTCGTCCTCGCTGGTGGGCTGATCACCCGGGGTGAACGTGACGAGGAGGCCCGCGACGCCCCCGTCGGTCGGTCCCGTCGCGGCCAGCTCACGAGGTGCGCCGCCGTCGCGCGACGAGGCGAAGGGCGCGCCGCCGCGCAGCGCGGTGTCCAGCGTCGCGCTCTCCAGCCGGGCACGCCGGCGGTCCCCGCTCACCGCGATGGCGGTCCAGGCGTCGACCTCCGCGCCGCGCTCCGCCCACACGACCTCGGCCGCGTCGAGCAGGGTCGCGACGACGTCGACGCCGCGCTCGAGCAACGCGCGGGTCTCCATGCCCTCGGCGATGTCGCGCCCCAGCGCCGCGAGCGCCTCCCCCCGCGCCGCCCGCGCGGCGAGCGCCTCATGCGCGTCGCCGAGATCACGTCGGCTCTGTCGTTCCGACGCCAGCGCCAGCTCGACCCCGCGGGCCGCGGCCGCGGCGAAGAGGCTGAGGAGCACCGTCGTCGCGGCGAACGCCGCCCCGTGGGAGACCACCGTGCGCACGGGACCCTCGGCCGGGAACCAGCCCTGGCTGGCCCCGTAGAAATGCACGCCGCCGACCAGGAGGCCGCCGATGCCGAACCCGATCGCTCCGCGCGCCCCGATCAGCAGGGAGGCGGCGAGGATCATCAGGGGCACGCTGAACACGAGCGTGGTCGTGGTCGCGGGTCCCCCCAAGGAGACGGTGTAGAGCGCGGCGCCGAGCAGGCTCGTGGGGACCAGGTAGCCGGCCACGCGCTCGTGGCCGAAGCGACAGAAGGTCAGCCCGGCGAACGCCAGCCCGAGGACGAGCCACGGGCCAGGGCTGTGCACGAGCGGGTGGCCTCGCCACGCCATCACGGCGAGGTAGGCGCCCATCGCGAGCGCGATCACCACGAGCGAGATCCAGCTCAGTCGCGCGCGGCGATCGCGCGCCGCGTCCCCGTGCCGGGGTGGTCTCACCCAACGCGGCAAACGATCCCAGCTGTCCATTCCTTCGCCCATCGGTCCCCCGTGCCCGGAATGAAGCAGTCGACGTGCCAAGAGGGCCGCGGGAACAAAGCCCGCGCTGCGGGCCCGATCGTGGGGTCGGCCCGACAGAGGACCGTCGGGTCCTCCCGGTGGGTCCTGCCGCGGCTGGCCACCGGGCCTCCCTGCTCTAGTATGGCGGCATGCCGACCGTGGTGCTCTTCGACGTGGACGGGACGCTCCTCACCTGCGGGGGTGCCGGCCGCGTGGCGATGGAGGCGGCCTTCCGCGAGGCCGTGGGGCGCGACGACGTCTGCCGGTTCTCGTTCGCCGGTCACACCGACCGCGCCATCGCGCGAGAGGGTCTCCGCGGCGCCGGGCTCGAGCCGGACGAGGCGGCCATCGACGCGTTCCTCGAGCGCTACCTCGGGCACCTCGAGCCCGCGCTCGATCGCAGCGAGGGCTACTCCGTCTTCGCCGGCGTGACCGTCTTGCTCGACGCGCTCGAGGGGCGCGACGGTTGGGCGATCGGCCTCGGCACGGGGAACGTGGAGCGGGGCGCGCGGGCGAAGCTGCGCCGGGGCGGGCTCGACCCGCGCTTCGGCTTCGGCGGCTTCGGCTGCGACCACGAGGAGCGGCCCCGTTTGATCGCGGCGGGCGCGGCGCGTGGCGCGCAGCGGCTCGGCGTCGCGGTGGAGTCGTGCCGGGTCATCGTGATCGGCGACACCACCCGCGACGTCGACGCGGCGCGCGCGATCGGCGCGGAGTGTCTGGCCGTCGCGACCGGATCCGCCTCGGTCGAGACGCTCCGCGAGCACGGCGCGACGCTGACGGTCGCCGCGCTGACGGACGCCCCGGTCCGCGCGTTCCTCGAGCTCTGAATCACCAGAGGAGCGCGTCGCCCGCCACCATGAACGCGAGCAGGGCGAGGACCTTGGAGAGCGTCCACGTGATCGCGAGCGAGAGGCTCGCCGCCCACGTCAGCGCGTGATGCAGCTCCGAGCCCGTCCGCTCGTGAAGCTGCGCACAGAGCCCGAGCGTGAGCGCCGCTTCGAACACCGCGGCCTTGCTCGCGAGCCAGTAGGCGAGGATCGAGCCGCCGCCCGAGGAGCCCGGGCCCAGCGGGTAGCCCAGCATGGCCTCCGAGCCCCCGGCCACGAGCACGAGCCCGAGGAGCAGCACCAGCAGGCCGCCGCAGCCGAGGCCTCCGCGACCGAAGACCGGCAGCGCGCCGTCGGGCTCGCGGTTCGCGGCGAGCCACGCGGCGAGCCCCAGCAAGCTGAGCGAGACGCAGGTGATCGCGAACCCGATGAGCCACGCGCCGCCGCCCGCGATCGCGTCGATCAGGCGCGCCGGCTCGGTGAGCGAGAGCGCGAGCGAGAATGAATCGCCGTTCATTTTCTCGTTGACTCCGCCAGCCCGCCAAGTACGTTCGCCCGCATGAGCGCTTCGGAGCAACGCTACCCGGTCTTGCGCACGAAGGTCGACACGAGCGGCGAGACCTTCGCCCAGAACCGCGAGCAGAACCTCGCCTCGGTCGCGAAGCTGGACCAGGCGCTGGCGAAGTCCCGCGAAGGCGGAGGCGAGAAGTACGTCGAGCGTCACCTGGGCAAAGGCAAGCTCCTCCCGCGGCAGCGGATCGAGCTGCTGCTGGATCGCGACGCGCACTTCCTCGAGATCGCCCCCGTCGCGGGCCACAACGTGCGTGGACACGCGACCGGCGCCTCGCTCGTGGGCGGCGTCGGCGTCGTCAGCGGCGTGGAGTGCATGATCAGCGCGTCGGAGGCGACGGTGAAGGGCGGCGCGATCAGCGAGCTGGGCGTGGCCAAGACCATGCGGCTCGCGGAGATCGCCGAGCAGAATCGGCTGCCTTCGATCAGCCTGATGGAGTCGGCGGGCGCGGATCTTCCCAACCAGTCGAAGATCTTCGTGCCGGGCGGACGCGGCTTCCGGGACCTCACGCGCCGCAGCGAGGCGCGCACCCCGACCGTCTGCCTCGTGTTCGGATCGTCGACCGCGGGCGGCGCCTACGTGCCGGGGATGAGCGACTACGTGGTGATGGTGAAGGAGCAGGCGCAGGTCTACCTGGGCGGGCCGCCGCTCGTGAAGATGGCCATCGGCGAGGAGACCACGCACGAGGAGCTGGGCGGCGCCGAGATGCACAGCCGGGTCAGCGGGGTCAGCGACTACCTCGCGGAGGACGAGGTGGACGCGATCCGCATCGGCCGCGAGATCATGGCGCACCTCGACTGGAAGAAGGCGAGCGCGCCGACCCCGCGCGAGATCGAAGCGCCCCTCTACGACCCCGAGGACCTCCTCGGCATCGCGAGCCCCGACATCAAGGTGCCGTTCGACGCGCGCGAGGTCATCGCGCGGATCGTCGATGGATCCCGCTTCAGCGAGTTCAAGCCGCTGTACGGGAGCACGCTCGTCTGCGGCTGGGCCCACGTGCACGGCCACCCGGTCGGCATCCTCGCCAACAACGGCATCCTCTTCACCGACAGCTCGAACAAGGGCGCGCAGTTCATCCAGCTGTGCAACCAGAGCGACGTGCCGCTGCTGTACCTGCAGAACATCACGGGCTTCATGGTCGGCACCAAGGTCGAGCAAGAGGGCATCATCAAGGCGGGCGCCAAGCTCATCAACGCGGTGTCGAACAGCACCGTGCCCGCGATCACGATCATGATGGGCGCGAGCTACGGCGCGGGGAACTACGGCATGTGCGGCCGGGCGTACGAGCCGCGGTTCCTCTTCACCTGGCCCAACCACCGCATCGCCGTCATGGGCGGCAAGCAGCTCGCGGGGGTGCTCGACCTCGTCAAGCGCGAGGCGGCGGCGAAGAAGGGCCTCGAGGTCGACGAGCAACAGCTGAACGTCGCCAAGCAGATGATCGAGGGCCAGGTCGACAACGAGTCGGACGCGTTCTTCGCCAGCGCGCGCCTCTGGGACGACGGGATCATCGACCCGCGCGACACCCGCGACGTGGTCGGGCTCTGCCTCTCCACCACCTACAACGCGCCCGTGGCTGGCACGACCAGCTGGGGCGTCTTCCGTCACTGAGGGTCGCGATGACGAACGTAGCGCACCGCCCGATTCACAAGCTGCTCATCGCCAACCGCGGCGAGATCGCGGCGCGCATCATGCGCACCTGCGCGGACATGGGCATCGAGACCGTGGCCGTCTTCAGCGACGCCGACGCGGACGCGCCCTTCGTGCGGCAGGCCGACGAGGCGGTGCGGATCGGGCCGGCCCCGAGCGCGGAGAGCTACCTCCGCGTCGACCGCATCCTCGAGGCGGCGAAGCGCACGGGCGCCGACGCCATTCACCCGGGCTTCGGCTTCCTCGCCGAGAACGCCGACTTCGCCCAGGCGGTCGAGGACGCCGGGCTCGTGTTCGTCGGCCCGAGCCCCGACGCCATCCGCGCGATGGGCAGCAAGCAGCGCGCGAAGAAGATCGCAGAGGACGCGGGCGTCCCCGTGATCCCCGGCTACGACGGCGCCGACCAGGACCCCGCGGTGCTCGCGGCGGAGGCGAAGAAGGTCGGCTTCCCGGTGCTCGTGAAGGCGAGCGCGGGCGGAGGCGGCAAGGGCATGCGCGTCGTGCGCGACGAGGGCGGCCTGATGGCGGCCATCGAGGGCGCGAAGCGCGAGGCCAAGAGCAGCTTCGGCGACGACACGCTGCTCATCGAGAAGTACGTCGAGCGGCCGCGGCACGTGGAGATCCAGATCCTCGGCGACCAGCACGGCGAGCTGGTGCACCTCTTCGAGCGCGAGTGCTCGATCCAGCGGCGCCACCAGAAGATCATCGAGGAGGCGCCGTCGCCCGTCGTCGACCCGGGCATGCGGGCGCAGATGGGCGAGGCGGCCGTGAAGCTCGCCAAGGCCATCGGCTACCACAACGCCGGAACGGTCGAGATGATCGTCGCGCCCGACGGTGCCTTCTATTTCCTCGAGGTCAACACGCGGCTGCAGGTCGAGCACCCGGTGACCGAGGCGATCACCGACGTCGACCTCGTGGAGCTGCAGATCCGGGTCGCGCGCGGCGAAGAGCTGCCGCTCGACCAGGAGATGGTCACCCACATGGCGAGCGGCCACGCGCTCGAGTGCCGCATCTACGCCGAGGATCCCTCGCAAGATTTCCTGCCGCAGAGCGGGCGCATCCTGGAGTGGGACGTGCCGAGCCGAGACTGGCTGCGCGTCGACGCCGGGGTCGAGAGCGGCAGCGAGGTGAGCATCCACTACGACCCGATGCTCGCGAAGGTGATCACCTGGGGCGCCGCGCGAATCGACGCGGTGGAGCGCATGATCTGGGCGCTGCGGCGGCTCTCGGTGCAGGGCATCCGCACGAACCGGGAGTTCTTGATCACGGTGCTGCGCCACGAGGCGTTCCTCGCCGGGGAGCTGCACACGCACTTCATCGAAGAGCACCTGTCCGACGGCGCGAGTGGGGCGGAGCCCGGGCTCGTGCGCGACGCGGCGCTCGCGGCCTGCCTGCACGACCAGGCCAACCGCGCTCGCCCCCTCCCGAGCGTCCGCAGCGGCTTCCGGAACAACCGCTTCGTCGATCAGGAGCTGGCCTTCTCGCACGACGATGTCCCGGTCGTCGTGCGCTACGCGGACCTGGGTCAGGACCGCTTCAGGGCCTCGGTGACGGTGGGCGACGACGACCCGGTGGTCACTCACGTCCGCCGCGTGGCGCACGCGGGAGCGTCGCTGACGTTCGAGGACGAGGCCGGGCACCGCCAGCGCGCGCGGGTCCTCTCGGCCGGGGAGGTGCGGCACGTGATGATCGACGGTCGCGACGTGCGCCTCGACGTCGTGCCTCGGTTCCCCGACCGCAGCTCCGAGAGCGCCGCGGATGGCGCCTTCGCGCCCATGCCGGGACAGATCGTCGAGGTGCTGGTGAGCGAGGGGGAGGCCGTCACCACGGGCAAGACGCTCGTGATCATGGAGGCGATGAAGATGGAGCACTCCATCGGCGCGCCTCACGACGGCGTCGTGGCCGAGGTGCGGGTGAAGAAGGGCGCGCAGGTGGACGAGGGCGAGGTGCTCGTCGTCGTCCGCGCGGCCGACGAGACGGCCGCGCAAGACGAGGCGGCCGCGGAAGAGACCGAGTAGCCCGTGGAGCATCCCCGCGATCGCTACCTGACGGTCTACGGTCGCAAGCCCGTGCTCGAGGTGCTCGAGCAGCCCGAGCGCGCCATCGCGCGGGTCTTCGTGGCCACGAACGCGCGCGGCGACATGATCCGGAAGATCCGCGCGGCCGCGAGGGCGCGCGGCGTCGAGATCGTCGAGAAGCGAGCCGAGGACGTCTCGCGCATCAGCCGCCGCCCCAAGCAAGACCAGGGCGTGGCGGCCGACGTCGAAGCGCCCGCCATGGGTCCGCTCGAGGCGTGGCTCGAGGGCCTCGAGGGCGGCGCGCGCCTCCTCGCGCTCGACAACGTCACGACGCCGGGGAACGTGGGCCTCGTCCTCCGAACGGCCACGGTCTTCGGGCTCGATGGGGTGATCCTGCCGCGACGCGGCGTCCCCGAGGTGGGCCCGCTCGTCATCAAGGCTTCCGCAGGATATGCCTTCCGCGCGCGGATCCTGCGCTGCTCGGAGCTCGCCGACGGACTGTCGGACGCGAAGATGGCGGGGTTCTGCGTCTACGGGCTGAGCGACCGCGGAGAGAGCAGCCTCGCCGAGGTCGCGCCTCGCGAGCGGAGCGTCTTCGTGCTCGGCAACGAGACGGACGGGATCACCGCGCCGGTCGAGCCGCTGGTCGACGAGTGGCTGAACATCCCGATGGCCTCGGCCGGCGACTCCCTCAACATCGCGACCGCGTCCGCGGTGGTGTGCTGGGAGCTCACTCGAGGCCGAGCAGGATCCCGCTCGAGCGCTCTCCCTGAAGGCTGACCGCGCTGCGGGGCACCCAGGCGCGCCGGATCACCTCCGCGCAGCGGCCGTCGCCGCGCAGGCCAGGCACGTGCACGACCCGCACCCAGCGGTCGCCCGGTCGCCAGGACACCGTGAAGATCGAGGGCTCGCTGACGCTGGCCCACTCCGTGCCGTCGCGCGAGGTGTGCACCAGCGTGCCCACGGTGATGTGCGCCGGGCCGACGTACTCGTCCTGTCGCGGCGGGCGCCGACGGCAGAGCGCGTGGCGCGAATGCTCGGTCGATCGCCGGAACGGGCGCTCGACGACGCGCGCGTCTTCGGCCGCGCGCAGATCGACGTGCCGAACCCAGCCGCGGATCATCGCGCCGCTCGAGAACCGCGCGACCACGCGCACCCAGCCGTCGCGCCGCTCGATCTCGACCATCGGCGTGCTCAGACCTTCGGGCGCGTCGAGCCGGACCGACGGACCCTCACCGGGCTCCGCCGTGATCCACATCCGATCGTGCTGCGGCATCCAGCGGGGGCCCTGCGAATGCCACGCGGGCGGCGGCGGACCGGACTCCCCGTGCCCGACCGCGACCGCGCCGCACGGCAGATGGATCCGGCCGATCCACACACCCGCGTCGACCTGCGCGCGCACCGTCACACCCTCGCCTTCGCGATCTTCGCGCACGTCTTCGAGGTCGACGGCGGGGGTCAACCAGAGCACGCCGCCCGCGACCAGCTCGGGGGTCGGGACGGTCCAGGGGATCGGCGCGTCGGTCCGGGCCGCGAACGCGAAGGGGGCCAGCACCCGCACGTCTCGGTAGCGGTTGCCGCGTCCGGGGCGGACGGCGACCGGCGTGTCCGTCACCGCGAGCGTGCGCAGGCGCTGCCCGGGCAGGCGCACGCGCAGCCGCTCGATCGAGGCGACGCCCGTCACCTCGCAGTCGGCGGCGGCCGACGCGGGCAGGGCGAGCAGGAACAACACCGCGAGCGCGCGCACGCCCCGAGCATAGCAACGCGGGCCTCGCTATCCTGCTCCTCATCGTGCCGCGCGCTCTCTGGCTGTGCTGTGTCCTCTGCTTCGCCTGCGAGGCCGCGCCGGCGATCGAAGACGCGTCGGTGGGCGCAGACGCGGCCGCGGTCGATCCTGACGCCGGCTTGCCCCCCGAGGACCTGGACGGCTTCATCACCTGGCAGATGGAGCGGGGCGGGCTGCCCGGCGCCGCGGTGGCCATCGTCCGGCCCGACGGCGACGCGTTCGTGGGGGCCTACGGCTACGCGGATCTCGAGGGCGAGGTCCCGGTCGACCGGCACACGCTCTTCATCCTCGCCTCGGTGTCCAAGACCGTCGCCGCGGTGCGGGTGATGCAGCTCGTGGAGAGCGGCGCGCTCGACCTCGACGCGCCGCTCGACGGGGTGCTGCCGTACGCGCTTCGACACCCGGAGCACCCCGACGCGCCGATCACGGCGCGCATGCTGCTCGCTCACGTCTCGGGGCTGGAGGACGTGTTCAGCACCTTGGCCGAGGTCACGACCGCGGGGGGTGACCCGGAGGTGAGCCTCGCGGAGTTCGCGGAGGGCTACGCGAGCGAGGGCGGCGCCTGGTACGGGGAAGGGAACTGGGGGGCCGAGCCCGGGACCCGTCACGCCTACTGCAACGCGGGTTACGGGGTCATCGGCCACCTGGTCGAGGTCGCGGGCGGCGCCTCGTTCCGCGCGCAGACGGAGGACGGCATCTTCGGGCCGCTCGCGATGGACGGAGCCGGCTGGTTCCTCGCCGACGTCGACGAGGCGCGCGTGGCGGTGCCCTACGGCTACAACGGCCGCAGCTACAACCCCCTGCCCCAGAACGGCTTCGCCTACTACCCCGCGAGCAGCCTGCGGGCCTCGATCACCGGGCTCGCGCGCTACGCGCGGATGCTGCTCCGCGGCGGGGAGCTCGACGGAAGCCGGGTGCTGAGCGAGGAGAGCGTCGCCGAGCTCTTGCGTCTGCAGTACCCGGAGCTCGACCGGGGGCAGGCGCTGACGTTCAGCGAGCGAGGGGTAGGCGCAAGCCGCTACATCGGGCACAGCGGGAGCACGTTCGGTGGGAGCACGCAGTTCTTGCTGAGCCGGGAAGGGACGCACGCGATCGTGTTGATCACGAACAGCGACGCCTACATCCGCTCCCGCTTCGGGCAGACCGAAGGGCGAGACGCGATGGAGGCGATCCTGCGTCGGCTGGACGCCGAGGCGCGGTAGGCGGCCAGGTGGCATTGCACGAGGCTTGCTACGCGGGGGACCTCGCGGCGGTGCGCGCGCTGCTCGACCGCGGGGAGGAGCCGAACGCAGAGGCGACGTCGGGGCGCTGGGTCTCCTGCCGGGAGCGGCCGCGACCTCTGAACTGCGTCGCGATCGCGTGGGCGATGACGGAAGACCACGTGCGCATCGCGCGGCTGCTGATCGAGCGCGGGGCGGTCGTGGACGAGACGGTGCGGCGCGACCACGGCATCGAAGCCGCGGGCCGAGAAGCCGACGCGGCCTTCGCGGCGCTCATCGCGGAGTAGCCGCGCGCTCCGCTCCCGCTGCCGTTCCCGCTGCCGTTCCCGCTGCCGTTCCCGCTGCCGTTCCCGCTGCCGTTCCCGCTGCC
>SHBB01000320.1 GCA_004213565.1 Sandaracinaceae bacterium | reverse complement strand
ACCTGGCTTGTCCCGACGCTCCAGGGCGGCGTTGCTCCTCCTCGCCGATGCGGTGCATCGACTCGTCGTCGCGCCTTGCCCTGAAACGCCGGTCCGGCGCCATCTCCCCTTCCACCGGTCGGACCTCTGCATTAGAACCGCGCGACGACGCAGGTGACGTTGTCGGTGCCGCCGTCCTCGAGGGCGTCGTCCACCAGCGTCCGGGCCGCGGACTCGGCCGTCTCGCCTCCCGCGACCGCGCCCAGGATCTCGCGGATGCGGTCGTCGCTGACGTGCTTGTTGAGCCCATCGGAGCAGAGCAGGAAGACGTCGCCCGGGAAGAGCAGGGCGTGATGGAGCTCCACGCGCAGCTCCTCGCTGTCGCCGCCGAGGGCGTTGACGAGGATGTTGGAGAACTCGCTGTCCTCGGCCTCCTCGGAGCTCATCACCTTCGACTCGACCAGCTGCTGCGCGAGCGTGTGGTCGTGCGTGATCTGGTAGAGGCGGCCCTCCCGCATGGCGTACATGCGGCTGTCGCCCACGTGCACCACGAAGAGGTTGGGCCAGGTCACGTACGCCATGGTGAGCGTGGTGCCCATGCCCTTGCGTCCGCTGCTGCTCGCCGCCTCGCGCATGTCCTGCTGGACCTTCTTCACCGCGTCGCGGAAGCCGCTCGCGAGCACCCGGCTGTCGTCGCGGCTGCGCGGCAGCGACCAGGGCATGAGCGTGAACGCGTAGCGCGCGAGGGCGTCGGTGGTCATCGCGCTCGCGACCTCACCGCCGGCGTGCCCGCCCATGCCGTCGGCCACGATCAGGATCCAGCCCTGAGGCGGGCCCTTGACCTTGGTGCCGTCGTCGACGGGGCGGCTCGACTGGTACAGCCGCATGTAGCGCTCGAGCTGCGCGACCAGGAAGCTGTCCTCGTTGTGGTCGCGGACCTTGCCGACATCCGTCAGCCCGTACACGTCCGGGTGTATGGCGGGGGCGCCGAGGCCCTCCACTGGCCGCGCTGGCGGTGATCCCAAGGTCTCGATCTGCTGCGTGGCGTCGTCCCGGAATCGGCTGCCCATCCCGACCTCCCGTGTCTCGTCCATCATACCAAGGCGAGCGCGCATTTTCCCAGCCGGGCCATGCCCGACATGGCCGCTGCCGCTTCCGGCGGATCCGGGTACAGTCCCCGGCATGTCTCGAGCTTCCATCCTCTTCTCTTGCCTGATCGCCCTCTCGGCCTGTGACGGCGGCGGTGACGCCGACGCCGCGGTGCCCTCGGACTCCGGTCCCCTCGCCGACGTGGGACCCCTGCCCGACGGCGCCCCGCGGCCCGACTCCGGCCCGGGGACGCCCGACTCCGGGCTCCCGCCCGACACCTGCGACGATCTGACGTTGCCCGCCCTCGGCACGGAAGAGGTCGCGCCGGGCACGCGCTTCGAGCGTCCGGTCTTCCTGACCCAGCCGGCCGGCGTCGACGGCCTCTTCATCGTCGAGCAGCCCGGTCAGATCCGCGTCGTGCGCGGCGACGGGAGCGTCGAGACCTTCCTCGATCTCCGCAGCCGGGTCGACTTCGGCGGCGAGCGCGGCCTGCTCGGTCTCGCCTTCCACCCGTCCTACGCCGACAATGGCCGTTTCTTCATCTACTACACGCCCAGCGGCGCGATGCAGAACGTGGTGGCCGAGTACGGCGCCCCCGACGACCGCTTCCGCGCGAGCGACACCGAGGTCGCGCGGCTCATGGTCATCAACGACCCGGAGAGCAACCACAACGGCGGCATGGTGGCCTTCGGCCCGGACGGGCATCTCTACGTGGGCACGGGCGACGGCGGCGGCGGCGGGGACCGGCACGGCCCGACCGGCAACGGCCTGAACCGCGACACGCTGATGGGCAAGATCCTCAGGCTCGACGTCGACGCGGCGCCCGAATACGTCCCGTCCGACAACCCCTTCGTCGGCGGCGGCGGGCTGCCCCAGATCTGGGCCTACGGCCTGCGAAACCCGTGGCGCTTCTCCTTCGACCGCGCGACCGGCGACCTCTACATCGGCGACGTGGGCCAGAACGTCTGGGAGGAGATCGACTTCCAGCCCGCCTCGAGCGCGGGCGGCGAGAACTACGGCTGGCGTGCTTACGAGGGCTTCGAGGTCTTCAACGCGGGCAACACCGATCTCGTCCCCGAGCACGCGGAGCCCGTCCTGGTCTACGCGCACGACGGCGGCGACCCCATCGGCGGCTGCTCCGTGACCGGCGGCTACGTCTACCGCGGCAGCGCCATCCCGGCCCTGCAGGGCTGGTACTTCTTCGGCGACTACTGCAACAACTCGCGCGTGGCGTTCAAGATGTGCGACGGCGCGCCCGCGGGCGTGCAGATCGCGAGCGACCTGAGCTCCGGGCTGAGCAACATCGCGAGCTTCGGCGAGGACGCCGACGGCGAGCTCTACATGATCGGCACGGCCGTCCAGCGCATCGTCGCGCGCTGAGGAGCGCTACTTCTTCTTGGGAGCGAGGATCTTCGCGGCCTCGGGGGGCGGGGGGACCAGCTCGCCCACGCGGGCCTGCTCCTCCTCGCTCCAGCCGCGCTTGATGTTCTTGCCCATCCACTCGACGACCTGGCGCTCGGCGTGCTCCATCGTGCTCGCGGTGCGGAGCGCGGTCTGGAGCGGCTCCTTGCGGCCCGGCGAGTAGTCGGTGAAGAACGTCACGTAGGGTGGGTACGAGCGCTCGTCGCCCTTGTGGGTGTCGATGACCATGTACTTGCGCACCGCCACCTTGGCCTTCGTGGTCTTGCTGAAGACCGCGCGGCGCACGACCTCGGCCGGCTTCTGCTCGATCGGCGCGGCCTTCTCGTCCGGGCTCGAGAGCGGCACGCGGCTCGTGATCTGGGTCATGCCGATGCTCTCGACGTCGACCTTCTTGTCGGTCCGCTCGCGGAGGAAGATCGGGTGGATCATCACCGCGGTCGGCGTCTCCCGGATCGGCTCCCAGCCCTTGTTCTCGGTGTAGCGCAGGCTCATGCGCCGGATGGGCGCGTCCCAGCTGTCCGACGCGAGCAGATCCGAGCACCGGATCTCGACCACGATACCGGGCTCGACGAACTTGCTCAGCGTGCCCTCGCGGTTGGCGAGCCGGAAGCGGCTCTCCACCTGCATCGGTGAGAGGCGCTGGAACCAGTCGGCGCGATCTTGCTCGCCGAAGCCGTTGCCCACCGCGCCGAGGAGCTGGAAGGTCCCGTCGTCCCGGAGGAGCGCCACGCTCATCTCGCGGACCTGGTGCACCTCGCCCGTGATGCGCTCGCCGAACGCGATGATCACCGCGTCGAGGGTGAGCGTGCTCTTGATCTTGTAGGTCAGCCCGCGCTCGGAGCGGACGACGAGGCCCTCGAAGCGATCGGAGACGACCCACTCGCGGTAGAGCCGCACCACGTCGGCCGGCTCGCCGACGACCGTCTCCACCACGCTGACCCGCTGGCCGCCGTCGAGCAGCTCCTTCATCCGGGTGACGCGCGCGTCGTAGTCGACGAGGAGCGTGTCCTTGCCGTCGTCCTCGACGAGATCGAAGGCGTGGAACGAGAGCGTCTTCTCGAGCTCGTCCGAGCCGAGCGCGGTCGCCACGTGGTGCACGCGCGCCCGGCCGCTGCCGCTCTCCGGCTCCGCCACCAGCTCGCCCGCCAGGATGACGTCGCCCGCGTCCGCGAGGAGCCTCTCCGCCTCCTTCGCCAGCGGCGTCTCGCGGAGCACGCGCCCGTTGTAGGCGCACAGCGCGACCTCGCCCTCGCGCTTGACCAGGAACCAGAGCTCGCCGTCGAGCTTGGTCGAGATGTGATAGGGGCCTTGCGTCAGCAGCCGCTCGATCTGCTCCGGGTCGATGACGCGGTAGCGCTTGGCGACCTGCCGCTTGTAGATGCGCAGGCGCTTCGCCAGCGACTCGTCCGCCAGCCCCCCGACCGGCGCGCGCTTACCGTCGGCGTAGCCCGACCAGCTCTCCGACCAGAGCATCAGCTCTCCTCCGCTTCGTCTTCGGTGACGCGCTTGATCTCGAGGTTCGACAGGTGGAGGACCAGGCGGTAGCCGTCGCCGTCCACGCGCCCCTCGAGGAAGCCGCGGAAGGGGGTGCCGTTGGTCTGGAAGATGAGCGGCTGCTGGGCCTTCTTGCCGGCGCCGACGTACATCAGCTTGCCTTCCTTCTGTAGCGTCTCGGCGATCTCGTAGAGGAAGTCGAAAGTCAGCCCGTTCACGTGTCGGAGCTGGAGCTTGCGGACGAAGGCGAAGCGGCGGATCACGGTGTCGATCGGCATGAGCCGCCCCGTCCACGGGATCGGCGGCAGCTCCTCGCCCACCGTCGCCTCCACGTCGACGAAGTCGTCGCGGCTCTGCTCGTTGCCCTCGGCGTCGTAGACGACCTTGAGGATCCGCGCGACGTAGAGCACGTTGCCGGCCGGGCCGAGGTAGACGCGCGACGTGTGCATGAGCCGCCGCCCGACCTGCTCGAGATCGAGCTCGGGGTCGCCTTCGATCAGCGCTTGCGAGAGCGCGTCGGGATCTCCGGCCTCGGCCACCAGCGCCTCGTAGGTCGTCTTCTCGGTGCCCTTGACCAGGCGCTGGTGCTGCACCGGGTTGCCGCTCGGATCGACGTAGCGGTGTCGCTCCTTCTTGCTCGGCGACTCGACCTCGATCTGCGCGTCGCGCTTCTTCGCGTCCATGATGGAAATCAGGCGGGGCATCGGCTTCCTCTCCGGCTCACATCATCGAGAAGTCGAGATCGTCGTCGAGCTCGTCGATCTCTTCGTCGTCGTCCTCGTCCGCCTCGGGCGCCTCGCGCGTCAGGAAGGCGAAGCCCGTCTCCTTGCCGATGAGGGCGAAGATCCCCTCCTCGTTCGACAGCAGGAAGAGCACGTCGGGGTCGTAGCCCTCGCGGTAGTTGTAGACGCTCTCGAAGAGGTCTCCGTCCGCGAGCGCCTTCTTCAGCGCCTGCCCGAGCTCCTCGGCCGCGAGCTCGTAGACGCTCGTGATCAGGCAATCGAGCAGGCGCGCTGGCGCGACCGGCGAGAGCGGCTGCGGCTCGCCGAGCGTCGACGCGTACGCCTCGAGCGGCTCTCCCGCCTCGTCGACCGCCAGCAGGTCCGAGCGCTCCACCGTGTCGAAGTGCTCGTCCACGTAGATGTGCGCGGTTCCGCCGGGCGGCACGAGCGCCGCTCCGTCGTGGGTGAGGTAGGCGGGGACGCAGCGCTCGCCGTCTTCGTCGAGGATCACCCGCTCTTTTCGACCGTAGAGCTTGCTCCGGTCGACGCGCGTGAACTTGAAGGCGGTCTGCTCTTCGCCATACGTGAGGACGATCTCGCGACGGGCCATGGCGGATGTATACGAGCTTCCCGCCCCGAACGCGACCGTCACCTCGACGCTCCGCGACCGGGTTGCTAGCGTGGCCTCTTCGATCGAGCCGTGGCCCCCGTGGCCCGAGCCGTGCGAGAGGTGAACATGCGAAATCTGACTTGGATGACTTTGGTTCTGGCCAGCCTGATGGCCTTTGGCTGTGACGACGGCGCCGTCGATCCCGACGGTGGGATGGATCTCCCGGACACCGGGATGGATCCCGACACCGGGACGATGATGGACCCGGACACCGGGGTGATGATGGGCGACGGGAACGACACGTTCGCCGACGCCGACCCGCTCGAGGACCCGATGACGATGGGCGCGATCGCCCAGCCTGGCGACCTCGACTACTACTCGTTCACGGGCACCGCGGGCCAGTGGGTGATCATCGAGACGAACGCCAACCCGGACGACGACCCGGAGATGATCGACACGGTCATCACGCTCTACGACGAGTCGATGACGCAGATCGCGGAGAACGACGACAGTCAGCCGCGGGTGAACACCGACAGCGAGATCATCACGCAGCTGCCGGCCGACGGCACCTACTACATCCTCGTCCAGGAGTTCACGACCTGGGCCGGCGAGACAGCCGAGGGCCAGGCGGACTTCACCTACGAGCTGTCGTTCGGCGGCCTGAACTTCGACGCGGAGGTCGTCACGGGTGATGCGGAGAGCGGAGACGACGCGGCCAGCGCGAACGCGCTCGGCTTCGCCATGGACACGATGGGCATGGCGAGCGACTTCGGCATCGTCGCGGGCGACTTCCGCGACGGCTCCGACGTCGACGTCTTCTCCTTCAGCATCACGCCGGGCCGCTTCTCCCTGACCGCCCAGCTCATGCCGGTCGGGACCGACGGCAACGGCGCGACGGTGACGCCCGCCGCCATCTGGATCACCAACGCGGACGGGAGCCAGATCATCGCGCGCGTCGATCCGTCGATGCTCGAGTCGGTCAACCCCCCGCTGCCGGAGGGCGACTACCTCCTGTGGGTCGAGCACGGCGGAGCCGCCTCGAGCGCGGACTTCTACGTCATGAAGCTCTTCCGCGGCCGGATCGACAACCCGCCGGAGACCATGGAGGCGACGAACGGCGTGGCGGCCACTCCCGAGCCGCTGTCGTTCGAGGCGATCATGGACGTGCCGGACGCGGAGCGCGCCTTCATCGGCGCGACCGTCGGCGACGGTGACACGGACTTCTATTCGCTCGAGGTCACCGACGCGAGCGAAGTGGTGAGCATCTTCTGCGGCTCGCGCACGGCCGGTTCGGGGGTGGTCGATCTCCAGGCGGCGCTCACCGATTCGACGGGCACCACGGTGATCGAGATGGCCACCGAGACCGCCACGGATGGGATCGCGATCCAGGAGGCGTCGGTCAGCGCGGCTGGAACCTACCTGCTGCGGCTCACCAAGGGCTCGCAAGACGCCGAGGTGACGGGCAACTGGGCGCGCTGCGGCGTGGTGGTCGGCCCGCCCGCGCCGACTCCCTGAGCTCACGCTCGTCCAGCTCGCGCACGACGCGAGCGAAAGGCCCCGCTCCTCCCCGGAGCGGGGCTTTTTCGTGGCGTGTGAGACCTCTCGCGAAAATGGCGTGACAGTCCCCAACCGGTCACATGACGAATTCCTCGAGCGGTGAGACACTCGCGCCCGCCGCGAGCACGCCCGTCGAGGCACGGGGGTTGCGAAGCGGGGGGAGATTCGTGGTCCGCCGACGTATCCAGGGGACCCGAGAGAACTTTCAGGGAGAGATATCGATATGCGACGCATTCTGATCGTGATGGGGGCCCTCTCGCTCGCCGCCTGTGGTGGCAGCTACGAAGCGGTCGACCAGAACCACACCGGGAACCTGGCCGACGGAGCCGGCGAGATGGACGGCCACACCTGCGACACCTACGAGATCTCCGTGGGTGAGGGCTGGCAGGTGGCCGCGCAGATGAACAGCGAGTGGGACAACTACATCATCCTCTCGAAGGGTGGCGCCGAGGTGACCCACGACGATGACGGCGGCGAGGAGATGAACGCGAGCCTCACCCACACCGTCACCGAGGCCGGCGACTACGTCGTGCACGCCTGCGCGTACAGCGACGGCCGCGGCGCGTACACGCTGCACATCGCCACCAACGAAGGCGGCTGAGCGCGAGAGCGCGATCGAGAGCGGGGGCGGTCCTTTCGGGCCGCTCCCGTTTTCATTTCCGTCGGCGCCAGAGCAGGGCCGCGAGCGCGAGCCCCCACCACGGCGTCGGCGCGCCGCCGCCCGCGCGGCAGCCACACCCGCCCTCTTCTCCGCCCGCGCCACCGGCTCCGCCGTCGAGGCCGACCACGCGGCCGTCGGGGAGCGTGGTCGTTCCGGCGTCGCCGCCGAGGCGCTCGCAGCCGGCCTCGTCGACGAAGCCGTCGCAGTCGTCGTCGTCGCCGTCGTCGCAGACCTCGGGGCGTCCGGGGTGGGCGAAGGGGTCGTCGTCGTCGCAGTCGGCCACGTCGGAGTAGCCGTCGCCGTCCTCGTCCGGCCCGCGCGCGTGACGGTTCTGGAGGCAGCGGCCTCGGACGCAGCCGTGGACGCAGGTGACGTCCGCGCAGGGGTTCGTGTCGAGGCACTCGCCGTCCATGCAGAAGGCGGGGCAGGTGACCGCCTCGCACGGATCCGGCAGGCAGCCGTCGGGGCCGCAGCCCCAGCTGCACGGCTGGAGGGTCGTCTCGTCTTCGCAGGCGATGGCCGTCGCGCCGATGCGGAAGTGGATGGAGTTGACCCCGTCGCAGTCCGCCTCCACGAAGCCGAAGTCGCGGCCGGCGTCGATCTCCATCTCCCACTCCGGGCACCAGTGGTTGATGCAGATGACGTTGTCCTCGCCTTCGACCAGGAGGAACGTGCCCATGAAGACGGGCTGGTCCGGTACGCAGCAGCGCCCGTGTCCGCCGCCCTCCCGGCAGACGCGCCCGGCGCCACACTCCGCGTCATCGGTGCAGTCGGGGCTGTTGTCGGAGTCGAACACGAGGAAGCGGTCGCCGGCGTTGCGCTCGACGGCCCAGCCTTCGGCGTTGCAGCGGTTGGCGACCGTGAGGTAGCCGGTCTCGTCGCGCTGGTCGTCGCAGCTCTCGCTCAGCTCGGTGTCGAAGATCGAGTAGTAGCCGGTCGTGTCCACGCGGACCGTGCCGCACGACTGACGCGGGTCCCGGTTGCCGAGCGCGAAGATCTGGCCGTCGTCGCTCCCGTCGCGATCGTCGATGAAGGTGAACGGCAGCTCCCCCGTGGCCTCGCAGGGCGGCGGCGGATCGCTGCAGAGGTCCTCGCGGCCGAACTCGTCCCAGCAGGGGTTGGCGCAGCTCGGGTCACAGATGTCACCGGGGGCGCAGAAGGGATCGCACTCGGGGTAATCGGGCGCGCCGCAGTGACAGTCCGGGTTGCACTCCGGGTCGTCGGGCGCGCGGTAGCACGGCGGCGGAGGCAGGCAGAACTCGTCCCCGGGTGGGCAGTCCTCTTGCGCCTGCGCGGTCGAACCGAGGAGCGCTGCCTGCCACAGCGCGATCGCCACCCAACCCACACGCACCGCTGTGCTCATCCCGACCTCCCGCGGGGTCACGATACCGAAGGGCCGGCGCGGAGGGAAATCAGCCGGGCGGCGCGCTCGTCAGCGGGAGCGCCGGGATGGCGGGCAAGGACAGGTCGGGGTTGCGCGGGTAGACCCAGAGGACCTGGTCCCAGGTGACCGCGCCGCGCCGGACGACGAGGCGCTGCGCCCGGTCCTGCTCGTCCGCCGGGTTGATGCGCGCGTGGTCGGCGACGAAGCCGTCGTAGAGATAGTCGGTCAGCTCGCCCGCGTGGAGCACGCCGTCGCGAGGGCGGTTGTCGGCCTCGCCGAGGAGCCCGCGCCGGAGGTGCCAGGAGAGGTAGCCGCCCGCCTGGTGGGGCTCGGCCGTGTCGCTCAGGACGTCCTCGTCGCTCGAGAAGAGGCCCACCCGGTTCGGGCGCTGGACCCAGTCGTCGGCGAAGCCGCCCGCGTGGCAGGCGTCGATCGCGAGCAGCACGGTGCCCTGCACGCCGTCGAGCGCCGCGACCACCTCGTCGTCGGTCAGCGAGCCGTCGTGGAGCACGATCGTCTCGTCGAGATCGTCCAGCTCGTCGTCGTCGTCGCCGTCCGGCTGCTGCTGGCCGTGGCCGCTGAAGAAGACGACCACCACGTCCTCGGGCCGCGCCTGCTGGGCCATCTGCGCGATGCCGCTCAAGAATCCGTCGCGCGTGGCGAGCCCGTCGGGGAGCACGAGCTGGTCGCTCTCGTCCTGGAGATGCGCGGCGCGCATCGACTCGGCCAGGAGCCGCGCGTCGTCGGCGCAGCCGTAGAGCCGGCCCTGGGTCTCGTACTCGGTGATGCCCGCGTAGACCCCGAGCACGCGTCCTCCGCCGTTCGCCCCCGCGAGCCCCTCGGGGCGCCGGCCGTCTTCGAGCACCACGGGGGGCCGCACCTCGCTGCGGACCGCGAAGGCGCCGCTGCCCTGGCCGTAGGGGGTGACCACGAGCTGGTAGACGCCCGACTGCGGCAGCGCGGCGACGATGGTGCTGTCGAGCGCGCGCTCGGTGCCGTCGGGGCCGAGATCGTTCGCGTCGTCGTTCACCCAGGTCTGGCCGCCGGGCCCGATGAGCGTGGCGATGGTGTCGAACGCCTGCGACGTGACGCGGAGCCGCACGATGCTGCCCGCCTGCCCCTCGAAGCGCACCCAGCTCCCGGGCAAGCCGCGCACGGTGTGCTCGCTCAACTGCGCCTCGGCCGCCTCGCCGAGGGTGAGCGGCAGGCCCGTGCCCTCGGAGGCGACCGGCTCGATGTCGAGATCGTAGGCCCCGGTCTGTCCCGCGGCGTAGGTGGTCGTCCAGATCTCGTAGACGCCGGGCTCGCCGGGCTGGAAGTCGACCATGGCCTCGAGCGTGCCGGGGAAGGCGTCGTCGTTCCGGAGGCGCTGATCGCCCGGCCCGCGCACCTCGAGGAGCGGGTCGACCGCGCGGCTGTTCATGCGCACTCGCACGCGCTGGCTGCCGTCGAGCTCGAGCTGCCACACGTGGTAGTGGGCCTGGCCGTCGTTGAGGGGATCGGCCGCCGTCAGCTGGGCCTGCTGGGCGCCGAAGCGCGCCGGGCGTCGGGCCACCTCGGCCTCGGGGGCGGGGCTGGCGTCGCCGACGCCCACGGGCGCGGTCCGGGGAGCCGGGGCGGGGCTGGCGCCGCAGCCGAAGCCGACTCCCATGACGGCGAGGGCGAGGAACGGTCGGGTCCGCATGGCCGAAGGGTATACGGCCCGCGCGCTCAGCGCCCGAGGACGACGCGCAGGGACCGGATCAGCACGTCTCGATCGTAGGGGAAGAGCTGATCGCCGTAGTGCTCGGCGATCTCCCGCGGCGTCCAGAGGCTCGCGCGCGCGATCCGGGTCTCGGCCTCGAGGTGATCGACCCAGTCGCCGATCCGGCCCGCGTGCCAGAGCGCGGCAGGGAGGGCGACGAGGAGAGCCAGCGTCAGGAGCGCGGCGGGGAGGGTGGCCCGCCGGCTGCGGCGCCGGGCGAGCAGGAGGAGCGCGAAGACGTAGGGGAGGGCGACGAGGACCTGGTAGCGGGCGGGGACCCAGGCGTCCTCGTCCGGAGCGAGGCTGCGCGTGGCCGCGATCGCGGCCCAGGTGGCGAGCGAGCCGACGAGGCCGGCGAAGAGCGGCAGCGCGGCGCGGCGGACGGAGCGCCGCCGCGCGAGGATCGCGATGGCGCCGAGCCAGAACACGAGCACGGGCGGGGCGCTCCAGGCCCAGCGCGACAGCACGCGGTCGAGCACGGCCAGCGCGAGCCCCGCCGCCGTGTAGAGCTGGTCGGAGAGCGGGTTGTCGGGGTAGTCGACGCCCTCGGCGCCCACGAGG
>SHBB01000032.1 GCA_004213565.1 Sandaracinaceae bacterium | reverse complement strand
GAGCTGGTACGTGCCGCTCTCGGGCGGGATGAAGACATAGGCGCGGTCGCCGCCGCCGGCCGGGGCGCCGCACGCGGGCTGCCAGCGATCGCCCGCGCCGCGCGTGGAGCCGCGGACCTCGCCGCCGGGCACCAGCGCGCCGCCGTCGCTCTGGGCCGCGCGCACCACGAGCCCGATCAGGGGAGAGCAGCCCGACGCGAGGAGCGCGACGGCGACGGCGAGCGCGCGCGTCACAGGCCGAAACGCAGCCCGACCGAGAGCTCGGCCCAGAAGTCCGGCACCCGCCCGTCGTCCGAGAGCCGGACGTGACTGGCGAGGACCGCGGCCACGCCGAACCCGTCCGCGAAGTACACGTCGAGGCCGAGCCCCGACGAGAGGAGGGCGCCGAAGCGCTCGTCGGCCGCGAAGCGCAGCTCCGCCGTGGCCGGGGTGCCGTCGGGCACGAGGAAGACCTCGCGCGGCTCCGAGCGCTGCTCCGGGAGCGACGCGTAGTACATCCCGCCGCCGAGGAAGATGTACGGCCTGGCCGCGCCGTGTCCGTCGTTCAGGGCGACCTTCACGCGGAGGAAGTCGATGGCGAGCAGCCAGTCCTGTCGCTGGCCGACGTCGGATCCGTCCTCCCCGAGGAACGCGAACGTCGCCGCCGGGCCCACGCTGAGCACGCGATCGCCCGTGAGGTAGATGTCGAGGTCGTAGCCGAGGCTCAGCGCCGCGCCGGGCTCGAGCCGGACGCCGACGAAGACGCCGTCGCTCGCGAGGGTGGGGTGATCGTCCGCGCGCGCCGGGGAGGCGGAGACCAGGAGAGCCGCGATGAGCAACAGAGCCCGCATGAGTTCTTTCTGCAGTGACGGTCAACGATACGGATGGCTGCGTCGACCGAGGAGCGCGACCGAGATCGCGTCGGTGGTCACGCGTCGGCGGAAGCAGTCGGCCAGCGCGCCATGCGCCGCCGCGTGGGCGCGGTCGTACTGATCCGAGATCGCCTCGACGTGCGCGCGCTGCTTCCAGCGCTCGGCCTCGCGGAGCTTCCCGGCGAGGGCGCGCACGTCGGGCTCGGACTCCACCATCGCGCGCAGGATCGCGGCCAGCGCGTGCGCGTCCTCCTGCCACGCGTCCAGCGCGTCCGGCGCCTGCTCCGCGCCCCAGTCGCGGCCCGCGCGCGCGATCTCCGCCAGGCCCTCGCGCACCAGCTGGGGCTCCACCCGCGCCGCGAGCGCGAGATCGACGGCCCAGTCCACGCGAGGGCACCGGGCCCAGGCGTCTCCGAGGGTCGCGTGCCGGGTCAGGGCGTCCCCGAGCAGCGGGTCGAGGTCGAGGCGACCCAGAGCGCGCCGCCAGAGCTGGACCGAGCTTCGGCGACGCCCCACGAGCCTTCGCATCCACGCGGCCAGCATCTCTGCTCGTTGTACGTCATCGCGGCTCGCATGTCCCCCGCGGAAGCGGTACCCACAGAGGCGAGGGAGGGCGAGTGCGCGCACGGCGGCTCCACATCGCGTTCGCGGCCACGATGCTCGGCGGGTGTCTGCTCGAGAGTCACCCCGTGACCGATCCGCTGCCGCTGACCTCGTTCTGCGGCGCGTTCTTCGACGCGATCTGCGAGCCGCTCGAGACGTGTGACTGTCCGGACGCGGCGCTGCGCGCGTGTCGGGCCGAGGAGGCCTCGCTGTGCCCCGGCTTTCCCTCCGCCGCGCTCGCCCGCGCGGTGGAGGCGGGGACGGTCCGCTACGACGGCGAGGCGGCGAGCGCGCTCGTCCGCCGCATGCGGGCGCGGGCCGACGGCTGCCAGGGCTTCGTCTCCGCGCTCGACTGGCAGGTCCGCGATCTCTTCGCGCTCGGCGGGGTGTTCGAAGGCACGCTCGACGCGGGCGAGGTCTGCGAGCCGCTCGGCTTCGAGCTGGTGAGCGAGTGTCGGCTCGGCGCGTGCGCCCCGACCGCCGACGGACCTCTCTGCCGCGTGAGCGTGCCCGAGGGGGCGCGCTGCGACCGGCTCCACCAGTGCGTCGACCTCGACGGAGCGCTCACCCCCGAGCGCGGCATCGAGCGTCTGGCGCTCCGCTGCGCGTCCGACACCCCGGGCTCCGACGAGGGCACGTGCGTGCGCTGGATCGATCTCGGCGGCCCCTGCGACGCGAGCGCGGAGTGCTGGTCGAGCCGCTGCGAGATGGGTCGATGCGTGGCGGGCGCGGACGGCGCCGCGTGCCTCGGCGGCCGCGATTGCGACAGCGGGCATTGCGACGCTTCGGGCCGCTGTTCCCCGGCGAACGCGCCCGTCGGCGCGGCCTGCGCGACGGACGCGGCGTGCGCGTCCTACGTCTGCGTGGACGGGAGCTGCCTCGACGCGGCGTGCGGCGTCTTCTGAGCCGAGGCTCAGAGCTCGCCGCGAGCGAAGCGGCCGATGAGCTCGCTCGTCACCTCTCCCGCCAGGCCCGAGGGGAGCATCGCTTCTGCGAGGCGCGCCTCCTCCCGGGAGACCCATCGCGCGTCCACGTGCTCGTCCGAGAGGATCACCCGGCGATGGGGGGCGCTGCCGACGAAGGTGTGGATGTGAAAGTCGAGCGCGCGCTGCACGATGGTGATCCGCCTCGGCCCGAGGAACTCCTCGATGAGGGGGGCGATGCCCGTCTCCTCCTCGGCTTCGCGAATGGCCGTCTCCTTGGGCGACTCGCCGCGCTCGATCCGCCCGCCCGGGAGACACCACTTGTGCGCGAAGGACCGGTCGTCGGGGCGGCGTCGGAGCAGCAGCGCGTGGTCGTCATGGCGCATGAGCACCACCGACGCCTCGACGAGACGTCGCGTGATCTCTCGAGATCGAGAGGCGAAGCCCATGAGAACGAGCGTAGTCACCCGCGTGCGTGCGCGCCTGTCCCCGCTCCGTGACGCGGCAAAAGGCGTCGGCGTCTCGCGACAGTCAGGGCGGCGAACAGCAGGAGCCCGAGCGCGCCTCCGCCGCGGCCGGAGGTGGCCGCGCGGCAGCCGCACCCGCCGACGATCGAGGTCGGTCGAGAGGTGTCCGACGCGTCGGCGGCGGCCGCGTCGATGGCGCTCGAGGCGTCGCGCGGAGGGGTCGCCGCGTCGATCGGCGCCGGGACCCCCGCGTCCACGCCGGGGCAGGCGAGATCTTCGCCGTCACAGTCCTGGTCGACGCCGTCTCCGCAGCGCTCCATCGCGCCCGGGTGTCGCGTGGGATCGTCGTCGTCGCAGTCCTCGTCCGCCGGGGAGCCGTCTCCGTCGGCGTCGGGGGGCGGGGCGCACTCGTCGTCGGTGCCGACGGGCATGGAGACGCAGCCGTGCGCGCAGGGCTCGGTCTCGTCCACGCCGTCGATGCAGCGCCGCCGCTCGGTGCGCGCCGCGTCGCAGGTCCAGATCGAGAAGGTGCCCGCGGGGCAGGTCGGGGTGGGCGCGCCGCAGCCGCGGCCGGGCATGCCGCGATGGGTCCCTTGCGTCGTCCAGCGGGTCGGAGAGGTGGCGGAGCACCCGCCGGCGAAGGGGTCGAAGGCGGTGGTGAACGCCCCGCCGAGGGGCCGCGTCTCGAAGTGCAGGTGCGCGCCGGTGGAGCAGCCGCTGGACGCGATCTGCCCGATCACGTCGCCGCAGCGCACCGCGTCCCCGGGGCCCACCCGCACGCTGCCGGTGCGCATGTGCGCGTAGATGACGCGGTAGCTGCCGTGGTTGATCACCACGTGGTTGCCGTAGCCGAAGCCGAAGCCGGTCCCGCACCGCGCGTCGACGCTCGACGAGCAGGTGTTGCAGTGGTCGTAGTGCCCGTCCTGCGTGCTGACGACCGTGCCGTCGGCCGCCGCGACGACGTCCCAGCCGCGCGTGATCACGGCGTTGCCCCCCGCGAGGCTGAAGTCGCTACCGCGGTGGTACTCGTAGCTCGAGCTGGCGCAGCTCCAGTCCTCGACCCCGCCGCCCTCGCCGGTGCCGTCGAAGTAGTACCAGTTCGCGATGCAGCCATCGCAGCCGACGGGGTTGCTGAAGGTCTGCGCCCCCGCGGTCGTGGGAGCGAGCGCGAAGAGCGCGAGGCCGAGGGCGACGCGCCTCATCGCGCCTCCTCGGTCGCGAAGACGCCGCGGAGATCGGCGGGGGGCGGCGTGAAGCGATCGCCCCAGCTCTCGCCCGTTCGAAGGTCACAATTCGTCTGGCAGGCCGCGCCGTCGGGGCCGGCGACCCACACCCCGGCCACTCCGCCGTTGCGCGCGCCCACGAAGGCCACGTGCGCTCCCGTCGGGTCGAAGCGCAGCGCGCCGATCGAGACGAAGCCCTCCGCGAGCGTGCGCGCGACTTCGCCGTCGTGGACGCGGAGCGAGCCGTCGCTGCGCACCGCGAAGGCGAGGCGCGACAGATCGTCCGAGACCGCGAGCGCCGTCACGCCGGCCGCGAGCATGCGGCGCTGGCCGTCGGGCCAGACCTGATAGAGGCGGCCTTCGGGGTCGACGAGGGCGGCGCCATCTCGCCAGCGCGGCACGAAGCGAGCGGCCCGCCGGTCGACGGGGCGAAGGGCGCCGTCGGGGGATCGAAACGCGACCGCGTGCGTGGGCAGCGCGTCCGGGCCGGCGGGGGCCTCGAGACCCAGGGCCACCAGCTCGAGCGGTGCCTCGAGCGGCGCCGACCGCGCACGCTCCGCGGCGGGCTGACACGCGATCAGGGCGAGGGAGAGGAGCGCGGCGCACCGGTTCACGCGACCAAGGTAGCCCAGAAGGACCAGTCGCCGAAACGCAGGCGCGCCGATGCCCAGGCTCCGAGGTAGGCTCTCCGACGTGCGCCGCGTCTTCTTCGCGTTCTTCTGGCTCGCCTGGGTCTCGACCGCCGTCGCCGCGCCGGCCGATCTGGTCGGCGGCGCCGCCCCCTCCGTGCGGGCCCGCGCGCTCGACGGTGGAGGCGAGGTGAGCCTCGACGACCACCGAGATCGTCCCGTCGTGCTCGCGTTCGTGGCGAGCTGGTGCGGCTCGTGCCGGCGCATCGCCCCGGCCTTGCGCGCCCTCGCGGAGCGCCACGCGTCCGAGGGCCTCGTGCTCCTCGCGCTGAGCCACGAGCCCCGCGCGCGTCTTCGCCGCCACGCGCCCGAGATGGGGCTGCCCCTCTTCCAGTGCACCGGGCGCACGGCGGTGAGCTACGAGGCGGACGCGGTGCCGACCCTCGTGCTGATCGATCGCGCGCGCACGGTGAGGTTCGCCGGCAGCGGGGCGAGCGCGCTGCGCGGCCTGCGCGCGAGCCTGGCCCGTGTGCTCGAGCGCTGAGTGCGCTCAGTACTGGCTGGCCATGTTTCCCATGACCCCGAGCGCGAGCAGGATGGTCGAGATGATGGCGAGGACGATCGAGACCGCCCCGAGCGCGACCCCGACGATGGCCAGCTCCTTGCCCTTCAGCTTGTCCGGCTCCTTCTTGATCCGGACGAGCGAGAAGGCGCCGAGGCCGATCCCGACGAGGCCGACGGGCGCGCCGCCGACGAGGCTCCCGAAGAGCGGCAGGATGCTGCTGCAGCAGAAGCACGTGATCAGGCTGAGGAAGCTGACCCCCAGCGAGACGAGCGCGAGCGGATCGATCCCCGGGCCGCTCATGCCGCCGCCGCCACCGGGGGCGCCGAAGCCGGGTCCTCCGGGAGGCTGACCGAAGCCGGGCTGGCTCGGCGGGCCGAAGCCGCCCGCGCCGGGAGGCTGACCGCCGGGAGGCGCGCCGCCGAAACCACCGGGGGGCTGGCCGCCGGGAGGCCCGCCGCCGAAACCACCGGGAGGCTGGCCTCCACCGGGCGGTTGGCCGAATCCTCCGCCGCTGGGCGGCTGTCCGAAGTCACTCATCGCTTCTCCCCCTCCGCGCCTCGCGCGCGCAGACCATGCACCATCCCCGGGCGGCCTGCAAAACGAGGGCGCAGGTTGGCAGTCGAAGTTGCGCGCTCTATTGCTGCGCGAGCTGCGCTGGCGTCACCTGCGGCAGCTCCGTGAAGCCGATCACGTAGGGCGCCACCGCGTTCGCCTGGTAGTGGCCGACCCACACGCTGTAGACGCCGGGCGCGAACGGACCGTCGACGATCGGGTTCAGCTCACCGTTCGCGTCGTCCACGCAGCGGAAGCTCCCGTCGGGGGCGCGGATCACGAGCGTCGTGTCCTGCGGCGAGCTGACCACGACGCGCAATCGCGGGAAGGCGCCCCCGAGCTGGAGCACGTGGTTGGGCTGCTGCGCGAGGTGCCCGAGGCAGCTCGGGTCGAGGCTCTGCGCGGGCACGGGTCCGCCGGCCATGCCGCGCGCGACCCGCGGGTCGGGCATGAAGCCGGGGGTGAGCGCGATCGGCGCGCCGGCCTGACCCGGCATGCCCGGCTGCATACCGGGCTGCATGCCCGGCGGCATCGGCGGGGGCGGCGGATCCGGCAGCGTCGCGTAGCCGGGCACCGCGAGGGCGGGGGCGAAGTCCGTCTGCGCCGCGCCGGGGGGCAACATGCCGGGCTGCATGCCCGCCGGCATGCCGGGCGGCGCCTCGGGCACGGTCTGGCCCGGCACGGCGAGCGGCGGATCGTCCGGCAGATCCGCTTCGTCTTCGCAACCGGCCAGGGCGAGCAGCGAGACCACGATCAGACGGCGTCGCATCGGCGCGATGATACACGAGCCGCCCCCTCCGGATACGAGCCTGCTATACGAGCGCCATGCGCAACGCTCTCGCTCTCCTCGGCGCCCTCTCCTTCGCGTGTTCGGGCGGCGCCGGTCATCACGACGAGTACTCCGCCGCAGAGGGCCGCGGCGGCGGCGGCGACGAGTCGTCGGACACCTCGGCCGACGAGAGCATCCCTCTCGGTCGCCTGCCCGAGGGCGTCACCCCGCTCCACTACACGATCTACCTCGAGGTCGTGCCCAGTCGGGATCGCTTCACGGGCCGGGTCGACATCCGCACCCGCCTCGACGAGGCGCGCCGCGTGATCTGGATGCACGGCCAGGACATGAACGTGAGCGAGGCCGAGGTCCTGCCCGAGGGCGCCGAGCCGGTGCGAGGGACCTTCGAGCAGGTCGACGACAGCGGCGTCGCCGCGCTCCGCCTCGACGAGCGCGTGGGGCCGGGCGAGGTGACGATCAGCCTCACCTACGACGCGCCCTTCGATCGACAGCTCAAGGGGCTCTACCGCGTCGACGCGGGCGGCGAGGCCTACGCCTTCACGCAGTTCGAGGCGACGAGCGCGCGGCTGGCCTTCCCGAGCTTCGACGAGCCGCGCTTCAAGACGCCCTTCGACATGACGCTGAGCGTGCAGCCCGATCACGAGGCGATCGGCAACACGACCGTCGCGAGCACGCGCGAGGTCGCCGGGATGAAGGAGGTGCGCTTCACCGAGACCGAGCCGCTCCCGACCTACCTCGTGGCGATGGCCGTCGGGCCGCTCGACGTGGTCGAGCACGCGGCGATCCCCGCCAACGACGTGCGAGACCGCCCGCTGCCCTTCCGCGGCGTCGCGGCGCGCGGTCAGGGCCCCCGGCTCGCCTACGCGCTCGAGCACACCGCGGCGCTCCTCGAGTACCTCGAGGGCTACTTCGGCATCGCCTACCCCTACGACAAGCTCGACATCATCGCGGTGCCGGACTTCGCCTCGGGCGCGATGGAGAACGCCGGCGCGATCACCTTCCGCGAGACCCTCCTGCTGCTCGACGACGAGGAGGCGCCCGAGGAGCAGCGCCGCGCCTTCGCGTACGTGATGGCCCACGAGCTGGCCCACCAGTGGTTCGGCAACCTGGTGACCATGCCCTGGTGGGACGACATCTGGCTCAACGAGGCCTTCGCCACCTGGATGGGCAACAAGACCGTGCGGCAGGTGCACCCCGAGTACCACGCCGACGTCGGCATGGTCGGCTCGGTCCAGGGCGCGATGGGCGCCGACAGCCTGGTGAGCGCGCGCCAGATCCGTCAGCCCATCGAGAGCAACCACGACATCCGCAACGCCTTCGACGCCATCACCTACCGCAAGGGAGGTGGCGTGCTCGAGATGTTCGAGCGCTGGCTCGGCGAGGAGACCTTCCGGGAGGGGATCCGCGAGTACATGAGCCGGCACCGCTTCGCGACCGCGACGGCGGACGACCTGCTGGACGCGCTCAGCCAGATGGCGGGCCGAGACGTGGGCACGCCGTTCCGCACGTTCCTGATGCAGCCGGGGGTGCCGCTCCTGACCGTGGAGCGGCAGTGCGCCTCGGCAGACGCGGAAGAAGGCGCGGAGGCGGGCAACCGACTCTCCATCCGGCAGAGCCGCTACTTCCCCGTCGGCTCCGGCGGGGACGCCGACGCGAGCTGGCAGATCCCGGTCTGCGTCCGGCACGGGGACCGGCGCGCGGCGAACGACACGTGCGAGCTCGTCACCGAGGCGGAGGCGTCGATCGACCTCGGCGAGACCTGCCCCGAGTGGGTCATGCCCAACGCCGACGCGGCCGGCTACTACCGCTTCGCGATGCCCGCCGACGACGTCGCGCGGCTCATGCGGACGGGCTGGCGGCACCTGACCGAGCGCGAGAAGCTCAGCGTCGCGAACAACCTCGCGGCGGGCTTCTCCGCAGACGCCATCGAGGCGGCCACGGTCTTCGCCACCTTCGACCAGATCGCCGCCGACGACAGCCGCGCGGTCGCCACCGAGCCGATGGGCCTGATCCGCTTCACCCGCGACCACCTCGCGACCGAGGAGCGCGTCCCGACCCTCGAGCGCTGGGCGAGCGGGCTCTACGCCAGCCGCGCGCGGCGCCTCGGCTGGAGCGCGCGCCGCAGCGACGACGGGGAGACGGCGCTCCTGCGGGCGGAGCTGCTCGGGTTCCTGGCCGAGACGGCCCGAGACGCGCGCACCCGGCGCGAGGCGGCGGAGCGCGGTCGCCGCTACATCGGGTTCGGTGGGGACGGCGCGCTGCACACCGACGCGGTGGAGCCGAGCCTGGTGGGGCTGGCCCTCTCGATGGCCGTGCAAGAGGGGGACGCCGCGTTCTTCGACGCCTTGCTCTCCAAGGTGCTCGAGAGCGACGACGCGCTCTTCCGTCGCCACGGCATCCACGCCCTGGGCTCGGCCCGCCAGCCGGCCCTGGCGGAGCGGGCGCGGGCGCTGTCGCTGGACGCCCGATTGCGGGTGAACGAGGTCACCGATCCGCTGGGTGTGCAGCTCTCCATGCCGGAGACGCGCGCCGACGCCTGGGCCTTCATGCAGGCCCACTTCGACGAGATCTTCGCCCGCGTGGCCACGACCCGCGCGGGGTATGCCCCCTGGTACGTCTCGGGTTTCTGCTCGGAGGCGCAGGCGGCGGAGGTCGAGTCCTTCTTCGCGGAGCGGATCGAGGCGCTCCCGGGCGGGCCGAGAAACCTCGCGGGCGCGCTCGAGGCCATCCGCCTCTGCGCGGCGCGCGCCGAGGCCCAGCGGGAGAGCGCGAACGCGTTCCTCGCCGCGCGTCGTCGTTGAGGGTCGGGGCGTCCCCCCTTGATCGCGCGTCCGTGGGGGCATAGGTGTGTTCGTCAGGCCTCGCGCGGTTCTCCGTGCGAAGCCATCGCGTCTCCGGACGCGAAAGAAGAGACCGGCGGAGCGGTCGATCGCCCGCCAACACGACCCATCCAAAACGACCCATCCATCACCAAGAATCGGGGGATTCGAGACATGTCGCTCACCAGCACGCTCCTCAAGGCCGGCGCTCTCTACGCGCTCGGCCGCATGACCACCAACATCAGCGGCGATGACATCTCGCGGCTGACCGGCATCTCGGGCGACGACGTCCGGCGATACGGGATGAGCCGCGCCGACGCGCTCCTCGGCACCATGGGCCTGACCCGCGCGGCCTCCGTGCCCAGCTCCACCGCTCTCGTGCTCAGCGGCTTCGCCGCGGGCGCCGTCGTCGGCGCGGGCGCGACCTTCCTGTTCTACTCGGAGCAGGGCAAGGACGTCCGCAAGAAGATCGCGGAGTACTTCACCTCGTCGGAGGACGAGACCGAGGCGGCCGACGCGAACGTCCCGGGCAACGGGGGGGTCAAGGCCCGCGCCTGATCCCACGCCGTGAATCGAAGGAGCCCCTGCCAGACGTGGTCTGGCGGGGGCTTCGTCGTCGTGGCACAACCGCGCGCCATGGCCGACTACATCTACACGATGAAGGGGGTGACCAAGGTCCACCCCCCCGACAAGCGCATCGTCACCGACCTCTACCTGTCGTTCCTGCCGGGCGCGAAGATCGGCGTCATCGGCCCGAACGGGATGGGCAAGTCGAGCCTGCTGCGCATCATGGCGGGCGAGGACAAGAGCTTCAACGGCGAGGCCTGGATCAAGCCGGGCGCGACCGTCGGCTACGTGCCGCAGGAGCCCGACATCGGCAAGGACCGCACGGTCCTCGACGTGGTCGAGGAGGCCGTGGCGCCCATCAAGGCCGTGCTCGCGCGCTTCGAAGAGGTCTCGATGAAGTTCGGTGAGGTCACCGACGACGACGAGATGAACGCGCTCCTCGAAGAGCAAGCCAAGCTCCAGGATCAGATCGACGCCGCGGACGGCTGGAGCCTCGATCACACGCTCGAGCTCGCCATGGACGCGCTCCGGCTCCCGCCCGCGGACGAGTCGGTCAATCACCTCTCCGGTGGTGAGAAGCGCCGCGTCGCGCTCTGCCGCGTGCTCCTGATGAAGCCGGATCTCCTGCTCCTCGACGAGCCCACCAACCACCTCGACGCCGAGAGCGTGGCGTGGCTCGAGCAGCACCTCGCGCAGTACGCCGGCACCATCGTGGCCATCACCCACGACCGGTACTTCCTCGACAACGTCGCGGAGTGGATCCTGGAGCTCGACCGCGGCGACGCCTTCCCCTTCAAGGGCAACTACACGGCCTGGCTCGAGGCGAAGGAGAAGCGCCTCGAGATGGAGGAGAAGCAGGAGAGCGCCAAGCAGCGCAAGATCAAGAGCGAGCTCGAGTGGGTGCGCGCGTCGCCGAAGGCCCGCCACGCCAAGAGCAAGGCCCGCGTCCAGGCCTACGAGGCGCTCGTGGCCGAGGCGGGCTCGCGCAACCGCGACTCGAACGAGATCTGGATCCCGCCGCCCCCGACCCGGCTCGGCGAGAACGTCATCGAGGCGAAGAACGTCTCCAAGGCGTACGGCGACAAGCTGCTCTACTCCGACCTCAGCTTCCGCATCCCGCGCGGCGGCATCGTCGGCATCATCGGCCCGAACGGCGCCGGCAAGACCACGCTCTTCCGCCTCATCACGGGCCAGGAGCAGCCCGACTCGGGAGAGATCGTGATCGGCGAGACCGTCTCGCTCATGTACGTCGATCAGAGCCGGGACGCGCTCGACGCCGACAAGTCGGTCTTCGAGGAGATCAGCCGCGGCCAGGACCAGATCGTGGTGGGCAAGAACGAGGTGCCGTCGCGCGCCTACTGCGGGCTGTTCAACTTCAAGGGGAGCGACCAGCAGAAGAAGGTCGGCGTGCTCAGCGGCGGCGAGCGCAACCGCGTGCACCTCGCGAAGGTGCTCACCCAGGGCGGCAACGTGCTGATGCTCGACGAGCCCACCAACGACCTCGACGTCGAGACCCTGCGGAGCCTGGAGTCGGCGCTCCTCGAGTGGCCGGGCTGCGCGCTGATCACGAGCCACGATCGCTGGTTCCTGGATCGGGTCGCGACCCACATCATCGCCTTCGAGGGCGACAGCCGGGTCGTGTTCTTCGACGGCAACTACGACGAGTACGAGGCGGATCGAAAGAAGCGCCTCGGGGCCGAGGCCGACCGCCCGCATCGGATCAAGTACCGCAAGCTCACCAAGTAGGCGCCGGCCCACACGTTTCTTCACGCCTTCGGGGTGGCGTCCTGGGTCCATTCGACCCAAGTCCGTCCCGTGGCCGCGGCGTGCGCGGTGCGCATGTCCCGAGGGGGAAATGTGAGCAAGGAACGGAGCGGCGGGCGCTGGGCATGGGTCGCGGGCATGGCCTGCGGGCTGACGCTGGCCCTCGCCGCCATGCCCGCGCCGAGCGCGCGCTCGCAGACGGCGTCGGTCGAGCGGTTCGAGGGGGCCTGGCGCTACGTGGGCGGCGAGCGGGACCAGCGCGGTCTCCACGCGGCGATCGATCGCGTGGTGGACGAGCTGGATCTCTTCACTCGCGAGATCGCGCGGGTCGCCATCCGCCGCAGCCTCGTCCCCGAGCCGACGCTCCACGTGCGCGTCCGCGACGCGCGTCACCTGTCCCTCCAGCTCGGCGACTGGGTGAGCCACGAGGTCGAGCTGGGCCGGGCCGCCACGCAGATGCCCGGGCCCGACGGGAACCCGACCCGATTTCGCGCCGACTTCGACGGCGGTCGAATCGTGACGCACGAGGACAGCGCGCGCGGGAGCCGGGTCAACCAGCTCTCGCTGAGCCCCGACGGCGGCCACCTGTTCATGCACGTGCGGGTGCGAGCGCCGCAGCTGCCGGCCGACATCCGCTACGCGCTGACGTACCGGCGGCTCTGACCGATCCCCTGCGTTCGCAGAGGGCCGTTGTGCTTCGGTGAGAGTTCGATAAAGAAGCGGGCGCAGCATGCAGCCCCTCCCCATCGACGCGCACCTGCCGGACCTGGTCGCCAAGGCGAAGGCGTCGAAGGGGCTCGTGCTCGTCGCGGAGCCGGGCGCAGGCAAGACCACGCGGGTGCCGAGGGCGCTGCTCGACGCCTCGGTCGCCAGCGCGGGGGAGATCCTCGTCGCGGAGCCCCGCCGCATCGCGGCGCGCATGGCGGCCAAGCGGGTGGCGGAGGAGCTGGGGGAGGCGGTGGGCCGGACCATCGGCTACCGCGTCCGCTTCGACAGCGCCGTCTCCAGGGACACCCGGGTCACCTTCGTCACCGAGGGCGTGCTGGCCCGGCGCTTCCAGTCCGATCCCTCGCTGAGCGGGGTGGCGGCGCTGGTCTTCGACGAGCTGCACGAGCGCCACCTGGACACCGACCTGGCGCTGGCGCGCGCGCGTCGGCTGCGGGACACGTCGCGGCCCGAGCTGATCCTCGTCGCGATGAGCGCGACCCTCGAGGCGGAGCCGGTCGGGGCCTTCCTCGACGCGCCGATCGTGCACGTCGCGGGGCGGACCTTCCCGATCGAGCTGCGCCACGCGGAGCAGCCCGACGACCGCCCGCTCGAGAGGCAGGTCCGCGCGGCGGTGGTGCGCCTCCTGGACGAGGGCGTCGGCGGCGACCTGCTCGTGTTCTTGCCCGGCGCTCGCGAGATCCGGCGCGCGATGGAGGCGTGCGAGGGCCCGGCCAAGGCGCACGGCGTCGATCTGGTGCCGCTCCACGGAGACCTGCCCGCCGACGCGCAGGATCGCGCGGTGCGGCCGGGGCCGCGCCCCAAGGTGATCTTCTCGACGAACGTGGCCGAGACCTCGCTCACCATCGACGGCGTGGTCGCGGTGATCGACTCCGGGCTCGCGCGCGTGGCCCGGCACTCACCGTGGACGGGGATGCAGAGCCTGCTCACCGCCCCGATCAGCCGGGCCTCGGCGGCGCAGCGCGCGGGCCGCGCCGGGCGGACGCGCGCGGGCATCTGCGTGCGCCTCTACACGTCGCGCGAGCACGACGCGCGGCCGCTCCGCGACGCGCCGGAGGTGCAGCGCGCCGACCTGGCCGAGGCCGCGCTCGGGCTGCTGGCGGCGGGAGAGGACCCGCGCGCGTTCCCGTGGTTCGAGACCCCTCCAGAGGCCGCGCTCGACGCCGCGATGAGCCTGCTCGAGAAGCTGGGCGCGGCGGAGGAGGGCGCGATCACGCGGCTCGGCGAGCATCTGGTCGCGCTGCCCGCCCACCCGCGCGTGGCGCGGATCGCGATCGAGGCGAAGCGACGCGGGTTCGAGGAGGCGGGCGCCGCGCTGGCCGCGCTGGTGGCGGAGCGCGAGATCCGGCTCGCGTCGCGCACGCGCTTCGGCCACGGCTCGGGCCCCCGCGACGACGAGGTGGGCGCGTCGGATCTCCTCGCGCGCCTGGACGAGCTCGAGGCGGCCGGGCCTCGCCCGTCCCACGGGAGCCTGCGCCACGCGGGGCTGGACGGGCGGGCCGTGCGCACGGTGATCGAGGCCAAGCGGCAGCTCGAGCGCGCGCTGCGTCGACGGGACGTCGAGGTCGAGCCGGGCTTCGACGAGGAGGAGGCGCTGCTCGTCGCCACGCTCGCCGGCTTCCCGGACCGCGTGGCGCGGCGCCGGAAGGAGGGCGGACGGGAGCTCGCGCTCGCGGGCGGCGGCGCGACCCTCGACGAGGCGAGCGTGGTGAAGGACGCCGCGCTGATGGTTGCGGTCGAAGCCCAGGAGCACGCGGGGCGCACCTTCGTCCGGCAGGCGAGCGCGGTCTCGCTCGAGCACCTGATGGAGCTCTTCCTCGATCGCCTCGAGGACCACGTGGGGGCGCGCTTCGACCCCAAGCTCGAGCGGATCTTCGGCGTGCGGGAGCTGACCTTCGACGGCCTGGTGGTCGAGCGGGGCGACGCGGAGATCGACGACGCGACCGCGGCCCAGGCCCTCGCGACGGCGGCGCTCCAGAAGGGCGTCGGTCGCTTCTGCGACGCGGACGCGCTCGAGGCGCTGACGCTGCGGCTCCGCTTCGCGCGCGAGCACGACGAGCGGCTGCCGACGATCGACGACGCGTGGCTCGAGGCGCTGCTCGTGAAGCTCTGCGCCGGGCGCCGCTCCTTCGCGGAGCTGCGCGACGCGGGGCTCCTCGACTGGATCCGCGCGGAGCTCACGCCGCACCGCGCGCGCCTCGACGCGCTGGCCCCCGAGCACGTGGCCATCCCCGGTCGCGCGCGCGTCCCGGTCACCTACGAGGTCGACCGCCCGCCGTGGATCGCCTCACGCTTGCAAGACTTCTTCTCGGCCGCGGAGGGCCCGAAGGTCGCCGACGGACGGCAGCCGCTCGTCCTGCACCTGCTCGCCCCCAATCGCCGCGCGGTCCAGGTGACGACCGATCTCGCGGGCTTCTGGGAGCGACACTACCCGGAGATTCAGCGGGAGCTCCGGCGACGCTATCCGAGGCACGCCTGGCCGGACGATCCGCTCAGCGCGCCGCCCTCACGACCCGGGCGGGGCCGCGGGCGACGGTAGCGCCGAGCGCTGCTCCGGGACCTCGCGCGCCGCGTCCTCGGCCGCCTCCTCGATGATCTCCTCCTCGGCCTGGTTCTGGTACGCCTCGCGGATCCAGCTCGGGAGGTCGTCCATGTCGGGCGAGGTCGAATAGAGATCGACGGAGATGTCGGACGGCGTCGGGTCCTCGTTCGGCCGCAGAGACGGGTCGGGCTCGTCGTCGATGGAGCTGCCCGTCACCGCCTGATAGCCGTCCATCGCGAGCTGCGTGGCGGCGCCGGTCACGCCGCTCAGGTACACGCTGATCTCGTGCACGGTGACCGAGGTGGGCACGTACGCGCTCACGTTCGCGTCCACGGGCCGCAGCCCGGTGCCGAAGCCGTGCGTGTACCCGACGCCGAGGCCGAAGTCGTAGCGGTCGGTCTGCACGCCGACGCCGACCGTGCCGCCGACGCGGTGCACGCGGTCCGGCGTGTAGACCTCGGTGCGATCTTCGTGCGGGCTCATGCCGGAGAGCTCGACGAAGGAGCCCACGCGGAGCGGGATCTCGCGAGAGAACCAGATCTCCCCACCCAGCGCGGCGTCGAACGAGACGTCGGAGGCGTACTCGCCCGCGTAATAGGTCGCGGCCGGTCGGTCGCCGTCGCGCGGCACCGGGCGGCCGATGGGCAGCACCGGATCGTTCTCGCTCCCGTAGGAGCCCGTGATCCCGATGTCGGCCGCGATCGCGAAGCTCGTGTCGAGGCGGAGGTAGGTGCCCAGGCGCGCTTGCCACGGCACCGGGGCGTCGCTGCGGACCTCCTGATTGTCGTCGCGGAAGAAGTCGCCGCCCCCTTGCTCGTTCACGCTGACCGACTGGAAGAGCGCGCGGCCCCCGCCGCCGATCTGCACGCCCGGGGTCTGCAGCGTGAGGCCGATCTGCGCCCAGGACGTCGGCCGCCAGGAGGCCCCGAAGCGCAGCAGCAGGTGCGAGGCGCTGTTGTCGATGATGACGTCTCGTGACGTGAGCGCGCTCCCCGGCCCGCCGAGCATGCCGCCCCCGGGCGACGTCGCCTGCGTCCAGGACTCGCGGTACTCCTGGTCGTAGAGCGAGAGCGCCGCGGTGACGCCGAGCGAGAAGCTCGGGTCGACGCGCAGCGCGTACGAGGCGTAGAACCAGCGCGTCTCCTGGTCGTCGACGACCTCGAGCGTGCTCAGCGCGCCGCGCGCGGCGTCCGCCTCGTCGTCGAGCAGCTCCCGGTCGAGGAAGTGGCGGGTCAACATGCCCGCCGCGAGCGCGTGCTGGCGCACGTCGCTCGCGTCACGGTCACCGAACTTCAGGACCGCGCCCACGAAGACCGGCACCGACAGCAGCGCGCTGTCGTTCAGGTCGTCGAAGCCCACCACCGAGACGTAGCCGTCGTGCAGTGTGTAGGATCGAAAGGTACGTAGCGAGAGGCTCGCCCCCGCCGCGGTCCCGGGCGTGTCGGCGAGGCCGGCGGGGTTGTAGTACGCGGCGGAGGGGCCCGCGGCGGAGCCCACCACCGCGCCGCCCAGCCCGAACGCGCGCTCGGAGAGCATCGGCTCGCGCTGGCCTCGCTGCGCCTCCGCGGGCAGCGCGCTCAGCAGCGAGCACAGGAACACGAGGAGCACGAGTCGGGGGGAGGGCACCACCGAGCCCCTCGCAATCCTGACGCCACAGGGGAGATCGCCACGGTGTGCGCGTCTTCCCCCCGATCGTGACGTCACACGTAGGACACACGTGGCGAAGCGCCACGGGGGCTCGGCCCTCTCAGTCGGCGGTCATCGAGAGGCGGAGCGTGGCGCCCGGGCGGACGACGGCGTGAGGCAGCCGGAGGTCCTCGAGCGGCGCGCCGTCGAGCTCCGCCGTGGCCACGATCGGCGCGCGCTCGCTCGCCTCCGCGGCCTCGATGACGAACGTCCCGCCGTCGATGGTCAGCTCCGCCCGGGTCACGCGCGGCGAGCCGAGGAGGTAGTCGTCGCCGCCCGCGAAGGGGAAGAACCCGAGCCCGGAGAACACGTACCAGGCGCTCATGGTGCCGCCGTCGTCGTTGCCGGGCAGCCCCGTGGGGCCGTCCCCGTAGAACGCGTCCGCCACCCAGCGCACCCAGCGCGCGCTCTCCGCCGGCTCGCCCACCGCGGTGAAGAGATAGGCGGCGTGCATGTCCGGTTCGTTGCCGTGCCAGTACCACTCGGGCGGCGTGAAGTTGCGGCGCTCGCGCGCGGACTGCTCGAAGAAGTTGCGCAGCGTGGCCAGGAACGGCTCACGCCCTCCCAGCTGCTCGACCAGCCCGGGGACGTCGTGCGGCACGAGCCAGAGATACTGCCGCGCGTTGCCCTCGCTGTAGAACTCCTGCCACCGGTCCTCGCGGAACTCGCTCACGAACGAGCCGTCCTCGTGGCGGCCCACGAACATGCCCCGCTCGGGATCGAAGGTGTTGCGCCAGCTGCCCGCGCGCTCGCGGAAGCGAACGGCGTCGGCGTCTTCCGAGAGCGCCTCGGCCAGGTGCGCGAGCGCGCCGTCGGCGTAGGCGAACTCCATCGTCTTGCTCGTGCTCCAGCCGCCCGTCTCCACCGGGACGTAGCCCAGCCGGTCGTAGACCTCCGCGTGCCCTCGGCCGCCGAACGCGGGCGACGCCTCTCCGAACGCGCCGCGGCGCATCGCGTCGTAGGCCGCGCGCAGGTCGAAGTCGGTCAGCCCCTTGCGCCACGAGTCCGCCATCACGATCGCGGCCGGCTCCCCGAGCATGCCGCCCGTGTAGCCGTGGCCGAGCGGCCAGCGCGGCATCGCGCCGCCGTCGACCGCCATCGCGGTGAGGCTGCGCAGGAAGTCGAGCTGGATCTCCGGGTAGAGCAGCGTCAACAATGGATGCAGGGTGCGGTACGTGTCCCAGAGCGAGAAGTCGGTGTAGTAGGTGAAGCCGTCCGCCGTGTGGATGGCGTCGTCCAGCCCGCGGTAGCGCCCGTCCACATCCGTCGCGAGCGTCGGCATCAACAGCGAGTGGTAGAGCGCGGTGTAGAAGCGGCGGAAGAAGCCCGGGTCACGCCCCTCGATGCGCACGCGCCCGAGCAGCGTCTCCCACGCCGCCTCGGTCTCGGCGCGGGCGGTCTCGAAGTCGGTCAGCTCCGCGTCGAGGTTCGCGCGCGCGCCCTCCAGATCGACGAAGCTCATCGCGACCGCCACCTCGACCGCCTCGGCGTCGGCGCCGAAGCGCACCCAGGCGCCGCTCCGCGCGCCGATGGCCTCGGCCACGCCCTCGCGCCGCGTCTCGCCCTCCCAGGTGCCGAAGCCCTCGAAGGCGCGGTCGAAGCGCGCCACGAAGTACATGCGCACGCCCCCGAAGCGACCGGAGTAGCCGCCGTCGACGCGCGCCATGCCGTGCACCTCCCTCGCGTCGGGGTCGACGGTGACCGAGCCGTCGACCACCTCGACGTCGTTGGCGAGGTGGTGTCCCACGTCGACGAGCACCGCCTGCGGTCCGTCGCCGAAGGTGTAGCGATGCAGCGCCACGCGCTCGGTCGCGGTCAGCTCCGCCCGGATCTCGCCGCGCTCGAGGGTGACCGCGTAGTAGCCGGGCGAGGCCTCCTCGTCGGACTTCCGGGTCATCGCGCCTTCCTGCGTGACGAACGCGTCCTCCATCTCCGGCACCGGGAGGAGCGCGACGTGGCCGTAGTCGGCGATGCCCGTGCCGTGCATCCGGGTCTGGGAGAAGCCGGTGATGAAGTCGTCGTCGAAGGCGTAGCCCGCGCAGTGCGTGAAGACGGGGGCGCCGCCCGGCTCCATCGTGTCGGGGCTGGGGCGCACCATGCCGAAGGGCCGCTGCGGGCCCGGGAACGCGCTGCCGAGGTCGTTGTAGCCGGAGCCGCCCGTGCCGAGGAACGGGTCGACGTACTGGACGAGCGGCGGCGCGGCGGGCGCGCTGGGGGGCGGGGGGCCGGCGTCCGCGCGGCCCGCGTCGGCGCCGCCATCTCGGTCGACCCCGGCGTCGGCGTCGGGAGAGGGGCCACAGCCGTGGAGCGCCGAGCCGATCAGGGCCGAGCCGAGCAGGTAGACGAGCGAGCGCATCCGACCACAGTACACCCTCTCCGGTGGGCCTGGCAGCGTGCGGGGCGTGAACGCAGGTTGGCGGACGGCCGCCGATCCAGCGCCTCGGCCCGAGGAATCGCGATGGCACCGATCCTGTATGACGCGGCCCCGGGGGAGGCACCCCGGCCGGCGCGCGTAAGCGGAGCGCGCGGCTTGCGCCAGCGGGCGCGGAAGCGAAACAATGGAGCGGGCTCCGGTCCGCGGTCCTCGGGAGGGACGAGATGAAGATGCTTCGATGGTCGGCGCCTTTGGCCGCGGCGCTCGCGCTGCTCGGTTTCGGTGCCGACGCGCACGCCCAGAGCGTGACGGTGCAGGGACAGGTTCAGTACCAGCCCTATGGGCAACAGCAGCAGCAGGGGTACGGTCAGCCGCCGCCTGGCTATGGACAGCAGCAACCGTACGCGCAGCCCTACGCGCAGCCGCAGTACCAGCAGCCGGTCTATCAGCAGCCGCAGGTCCGCTACGTGGAGCGATCGAGCACCATCAAGGGGCTCTGGATCCCGGGCATCATCGTCTTCGGCGTGAGCTACGGCCTCTCGGCGTCTTTCGGGCAGCTCGGCTGGCGCTCCGAGTACAACACCTGGATGTGGGTCCCGCTCATCGGGCCGTGGGGCGCGCTGACCTACGCGACCAACGAAGACGAGACGGCGGGCGCGGTGCTCGGCGGCGTCCTGCAGACGGCGGGGCTGACGATGTTCATCCTGGGCCTGAGCCTCCAGCGCACCGTGCGCGTCGCGGTCTACGCGCTGGACGAGCACGACGAGCGCTCGCCGACGCTGGCGTTCGAGGCGCTGCCGACCGTGGGCGGCGCGCAGCTGGGCGTGACGCTCTCCCACTTCTGAGTCTGCTCGAGAGGACCGCGCCGCGTGGAGACACGCCTGCGCTCAGGGGAGGGGCGACACTTCGTCCCCTCCAGCGGAGGGCGCCGACCAGCGCATCGGGATCGTCGCCTCGAAGCTGCGTGGGGTGAGCACCGGATCGTGTCGTACGCTCCGGAGCTCGCCCTCCATGCAGCGCACGACGGCCTCGAAAGGCGCCCCCTCCGGCAGCCCGACGCCGGTCAGCGCGAAGCTCCCGTCGCCCTGCAGCGTGGCCCGCACGACGAGCTCCGTGCGCTCCCCGCTCCCCTGACCCGGCACGCACTGGAGCAGCCGGCCCCGCTCGCGCTGGAGGCGCTGCGCCAGCGCCGCCTCGCTCGGCGGCGGGCCCGGCATGCGCACCACGAAGGCGTGCTCGATCTTGCGCCGCGTGCGTCCCGCGAAGGGGCGCATGAACGGCTGGATCCGGGTGCGGAGGGAGCTCTGGATGCAGACCTCGAGCCCCCGGCTGCGCGGCCTGGGGGTCGCGCCGCGCCGCGCCGCGGCCTCGGGCACCTCCATCGTCCAGCGCCCGTTGGGGTAGAGCCAGACCCGCACCCGCAGCCGCCGCCGACGCGGCCCCTCGCGCGGGGCGAACCGGACGGCGCAGGTCTGCACCTCGGCTTGCATGGCGCGGAGCGCCTGACGCACCTCGCGCACCGGCGCGCGCCCGGGAGGCAGCGTGGGCGGCGGAGAGCTGTGCTGAACGGGACCTTGCTCGAACGGCTGGATGAGCCCGCTCGCGGGCGCCGCGGGGCTCAGCGCGAGGAGCGCCGAGGCGAGCGAGAGCAGCGCGATCCCGAGGTGACGCACCGCCCCACCGTAGCAAAGCCGAGTGCTACGGACGATCGCGCGCCCGGTGTCGTGCTGCTCAGCTGGCGACGACCTCGAGGAAACGCTCGCCGTACGCCTCCACGCGGGCCGGGCCCATGCCCGGGACGGCGAGCAAGGCCTGCGCGTCGACCGGCTTCGCGGCCGCGATCTCCATGAGCGTCCGGTCATGGCAGACCACGTACGCCGGCACGCCCTGCTCCTTGGCCAGCTCGAGGCGCGCCTCGCGCAGCTTCTCGAAGAGCGCGCCGTCCATCCCGGGCGGCGGCTCGCGCTTGGCCTTGCTGCTCGCGCTCCGGGCCTTCTTCTTGCCGCCCAGCCCCGCGTCCTCCGGCGGGGTGAGCACGCGCGCGGGGGCCTCGCCCTTCATCACCGCGACGCCCGCCTTCGTCAGCATGAGCATCGGGTACTGGGTCGGCGTGATGTCGAGCAGCCCCGCGGTGATCAGCCGGCGCAGCAGCGCCTGGATCCACGGGACCGGATGGTCCGACAACAGGCCGTGCGTGCTCAGGCGGTCGAGGCCCCAGCGCGTGAGCTGCTTGTCGCTCGCGCCGTGGAGCATCTTGGCCACCCCGGTCATGCCGACCTTCTGCTTGGTCCGGGCCACGCCGCTGAGCGCCTTGCGCACGATGAGCGTGTCGGCCTCGCTGATGGTGCGCTCTTCGCCGCCCTCGCGCTCGAGCCGCTCGCACACGTCGCAGTGCCCGCAGCCGCCGAGCAGCTCTTGCTCGTCGCCGAAGTAGCGGAGGATGAAGTCGTGTCGGCAGCTGCCCGCCTCGACGTAGCGGAGCAGATCGCGGAAGAGCCCCCACTGCTGATCGATCCGCTCCTGTGGCGGCCGGTGTCCGTCCCGGCCCCCCAGCTCGAGCAGCCGGCGGCGGAGGCCGATGTCCGCCGCTCCCGTGATGAGGAGCCCATGCGCCGGCTGGCCGTCTCGCCCCGCGCGCCCGACCTCCTGGTAGTAGGCCTCGATCGAGCCCGGCGCCTGGAAGTGCACCACGGTGCGGATGTCCGGCCGGTCGATGCCCATGCCGAAGGCGTTCGTCGCGACGACCACGTCCAGCTCTCGGCCCGCGAAGGCGTGGCTGACCCGCGCCCGCTCGTCGGCGTCGAGCCCCGCGTGATAGGCGCCGGTCCGGTAGCCCTCCCCCTGCACGAGCAGGGCGATGTCGTCGGTCTTCTTGCGCGTGCCCGCGTAGACGATCGCGGCGCCGGCCGGCTGGCTCGGGGCGCCGAGCGCCTCCTTCAGCGTGGAGACCACGATGCGCTTGCGGGCCGACGCGCCGTCCGCCTCCACCGCCGCGAGGTGCAGGTTCGGCCGCGCGAAGCCGCGCAAGATCTGTCGGGTGTTCTCGCCGAGCCCGAGCTTCTCGACGATCTCGTCCCGCACCACGGGGGTCGCGGTGGCCGTGCACGCGAGCACCCGCTTGGGGTTCAGCGCGCGCAGCACCTCCCCGAGCCGCAGGTAGTCGGGCCGGAAGTCGTGACCCCACTGCGAGATGCAGTGCGCCTCGTCGATCGCGAGCAGCGGCGGCTCGAGCGCGCGCAGGCCGTCGATGACCCCAGGGTGCGCGAGCCGCTCCGGCGCGAAGTAGACCAGCTCGTAGTCGCCGGCGCGCAGCCGCGCGAGCCGCTCGCGCTTCTCTCCCGCGGGGAGGTTGGAGGCCACGTAGGTCGCGGCGATGCCGCGCTCGTTGAGGGCGCGGACCTGGTCCTCCATGAGCGCGATCAGCGGCGAGACGACGATGGTGGTCCCAGGGAGCACCGTGGCCGGGAACTGATAGCAGAGGGACTTGCCCCCACCGGTCGGCGCGATCGCGAGCACGCGGCCGCTCCCCTCGAGCAGCTCGTCGATGGCCTCGCGCTGCCAGGGCCGAAAGCTGGGTAGGCCGAAGCGCTCCTGCAGGGTCTCTTCGAGTGATTTGCTCCGCATCGATCGCGCCGCACTGTACATGGGACCAGTCCTCCCCTCACGTGAAAGGACACATCGCCCCGGGTTCGGCTCGGTTTCGCGCATACGTGCGCGTGGGGAGATCCCCGTACCCCCTGCTTTTTGCATATCGCGTATGCTTCGGCCCCATCGGAGGTGGCATGTCGAGAGGTTCCACGTTCGTCCTCGCTTCGCTCCTGGCTCTGCTGGTCTGGTCGGCCGCGCCGACGGAGGCGGAGGCCCAGGGTTACTTCGGCGTCGGCGTCGGCCCCGCGCTCCGGATCGACGACTGGCCCAACCAGGTCCACATCGAAGCCGAGCTCGGCTACTACTTCAGCGGCCGCGCGAACGGGTTCTTCATCGCCTTCGCTCCGACGCAGTCCTGGGGTGACGAGTTCTGGGTACTCCGCTTCCCGTTCCGGCTGGGCGGCATGATCAACATCGTGCGCCAGCGGGACTTCACGTTTCAGCTCGGGCCCACGGGTACGATCGGGTTCGCGGCGAGCGACCACTTCGACAACCGGCGCGATCCGGACCCGTGGTTCCACCTGAGCATCGCGTTCATGCTGAGGTTCCTGGTCGCGAACGAGCGCATCGCCTTCTACATCAAGCCCGCCGAGCTCGAGTTCGCCATCGGCGACACGGGTGGGGGCTGGTACGGCAACGAAGCGGTCCGGTACATCCTCACCGGCGGCGCGCAATTCTACTTCTGACCGTGTCGCGCGCCTTCACGGTCCTCGCGCTCGTCGCCGCCGCGGTCGTCCCCACGCCCGCCGCGGCGCAGTGCGCGTGCCCGGCCGAAGACGCGCTCGTCGTCGGTCACCGAGGCGATGGCACGGGCGCGGGTGAGAACACCGTGCCCGCCGCGGAGCGCGCCTTCGCGGCCGGCGCCGACATGGTCGAGGTCGACGTCCAGCTCAGCGCGGACGGCGCGGTGGTGCTCATGCACGACGCGACGGTCGATCGCACGACCGACGGCGCGGGCTGCGTGGGCGCCCTGACGGTCGAGGAGCTGTCTGCGCTCGACGCGGGCGGGGCGCCGGTCCCGACCCTGTCCGAGCTCTTCGCCGCCACCGACGGCGGCGTCAACGTCGAGGTCAAGCTGCACGACACCGACGGCTGCCCTGCGCAAGATCTCGACGCGCTCGCCGACGCGGTCGTCGCGGCCATCGAGGCCGACGCGGGCGCCCGACCGATCGTGGTGAGCAGCTTCGAGCTCGGCGTCCTGCAGCGCATCCGAGCCACGGCTCCGACGGTCCGCATCGCCTTGCTCTCCACCACGCCCGACGCCATCGACGTCGCGGCGAGCGAGGGCTTCGAGCAGGTGAATCTGCTCGCGGCGGTCGTCAGCGCGCGGACCATGCGCCAGGTCCGGGCGGCCGAGCTGGACGTGCACGTCTGGACGATCGACGGCGAAGACACGGTGCGCGACTTCCTCGGGCGCGGCGTCGACGGGGTGATCACCGACACGGTCCCGGCCGCGGTCGCGGCCCGCGCGGCCTTCTGCGAGGCGTACGTGTGCCCGGTCGCCGACGCGGGCACGCCATCCCCGGACGACGCCGGCGTGTCGCCCGACGCGGGCGGCGGATGCTCCGTCGGGCGGTCCAGGGCTGCGCCGTGGCTCGCGCTGATCTTGCTGTTTCCGTGGCTTCGGCGCCGCCTTGGGTATCCTGGGGACAGATGTCCCAGCGAATCCTGATCACCGGCGTCACCGGCTTCGTCGGCGCGCCGCTCGCGGCCCGGCTCCATGAGACCGGGCACACGCTCGTCGGGCTCTCGCGCAACGCCGTCAAAGCGCGCGCCAAGGTCCCCTCGCTCGAGTGCGCGCACGACTGGGACGGCGCCCGCGGCGGCGTCTCGGATGACGCGCTCGACGGCGTCGACGCCGTCGTACACCTCGCGGGTGAGCCCGTGGCGGGGCGCTGGACGCCGGAGAAGAGACACAAGATCGAGTCGAGCCGGGTCGAGGGCACCCGCCGCATCGTCGACGCGATCGAGCGCGCCGACCCGCGGCCCCGCACGCTGATCTGCGCGAGCGCCATCGGCTACTACGGGGACCGTGGCGAGGAGACCCTCACCGAGTCGAGCGAGCCGGGCGACGACTTCCTCGCGCGGGTCTGCAAGGGCTGGGAGGCCGAGGCGCGTCGCGCCGGCGCGCTCGGCGTCCGGGTGGTGCGCCTGCGCATCGGGCTCGTGATGGGCGATGGCGGCGGCGCGCTCGACGCGATGCTCCCCCTCTTCAAGGCCGGGCTCGGCGGACGCCTGGGCGACGGTCAGCAGTGGTGGCCGTGGATCCACCGGGACGACGTGGTGGGGCTGGTCGTGCATGCCCTCGAGACGCAGACCATGCAGGGCGTCTACAACGCCGTCGCCCCCGAGCCCGTGCGGCAGGGCGAGTTCGCCAAGACCCTCGCCGAGGTGCTCCACCGACCCGCGGTGGTGCCCGCGCCCGCGTTCGCGATCAAGACCGTGCTCGGCGGCTTCGCCGATGAGCTGCTCGCGTCGCGCCGTGTCGTGCCCGAGCGGACCCTCGAGTCCGGCTTCGCCTACCGCCACACCTCGCTCGAAGAGGCGCTGCGCGAGGCGACCTGAAGTCAGCCCTCGAAGAGGGAGCCGATCCCGAGGATCGCGCCGAGGCCGAGCCCGTAGATGATGAAGATCGGCAGCACGATCGACAGGACCGCGAGCCCCAGGCCGACGACGACCACGAAGTAGTCGACCCAGGTCGCCTTGGCCTTCGGGTCGTGGCGGTGCTTCTCGATGAGGTCGAGGTTGCGGCGGTTGCTGCGCCAGACGAGGTCGAACGCGTCGCCGATGAACGGGAGCAGGCCGCCGACGGTGTCGACCATGATGTTGACCACCATGCGGAGCAGCACGACGGTCGGTACCTTCTCGCGCAGGGCGAGGAAGAGCAGACCCATCGAGCCGGTCCCGGTGATCGCGTCGCCGGCGCCGGGCAGCACGAAGCCGAGGATCGGGTCGAGGCCGATGCCGATCTTGGTGCCCGGGATGCGGATGGCGTCGTCGAGACCGCGCACGAAGCGCTCCGCCCAGGGCGAGATCGCGTCGGACGCGGCCTTGCGGAGCTCGGGCGAGACCTTCTCCCCCATCACGCGGTCGACCGCGCGATCGGCGGCGTCCTTGCTGCGGGTCTTCACTGCGTCGTCGGGGGTCATCAGGGCGCTCGTCGTCATTCTACCGCCTCGCCAGCCAGTTGCGGATCAGCGGCCAGACCGTGCGCGTCGCTTCCTTGCCGACCACCAGATCGATGTGGCCGAACGGAAACGTGCGGTAGGTCTTGTCGCGGCTCCGGCTCCTCTCGTAGGCGGGACGCACGGACGCCGGGGGCGCCAGCTTGTCCTCGCTACCAGCCACTACGAGCAGGGGGCGGTCGAGTATTTCAAACGCGGTGGAGTAGTCGATCATGCCGTCGGCGCTCTTGAACGCGTGGTCACGCCCGGCGCGGAGGATGTCGAGGGCCACCGCGATGGTCGAGCGATCGAACGTGCGGTGCAGATACTCCTCGAGCACGTCCGGCTCGACGGTGTCGGGCGCCCAGGCGCGGATGGGGAGCGGGAGGAGCCGCGCGTTCCAGAGCCCTTTTCGGCGATTGAGGTGTCGGCCGACGATGCGCGAGGGGACGGCGGGGTTGTTGTCGAACAGGCCCGTCCAGCGCACCGCCGCCGCCAGCTCGCGCAGCCCGAACAGCACCGCCGAGCCCTGACCGAAGACGTAGGGGGAGCCGAGGCTGACGATGCCGCGCACCTGATCGCGGAGCCGCGTCCCGCCCGCGAAGTAGCTGATCAGCCCGCCCATCGAGTGGCCGACGAGGAACAGGCGGCGCTCGCCGCTCAGCGCGCGCGCCTCCTCGACGAAGTGCGGGAGGTCCTCGCGGATGAAGTCGTCCATCGCGCGCGGGGAGGGCGCCCCGAAGCGCCGCGAGCGACCGTGACCGCGGAGATCGACGTTGAAGACGTCCCAGCCGTCGTCGGCGAGGTAGTTCACGAAGGAGCGCCGGCTCGAGTGCCAGGTGTATCGGTTCTGCGCGTAGCCGTGCACGAGGATCACCGCCCCGCGCGTCTTGGCGGGCGGGGGCAGGCGCTTGCGCACCATCCCCAGCGGGTGCTGGCCGGGCGTCATCACCACCTCCTTGACGAAGGTGCGGCGCTCGGCGCCGTCGATGGCCTGCTCGACGATCTCGGTGCGGAGGATCACCGCTCCCTCCGCGAGGGTCTCTGGGCCGCGTACGCGACCGGCTGCCCCCCCCGAGGCGACGGGTTGTCCAACATCCGCGCGGAGGATAGCACCGTGCGGCCGCTCGCCGTATCATCCAGCCGTGCGCGCCTCTTCCTTCGTCGTCCCTCTCCTCACCGCCCTCCTCGTGGCGCAGACCGCGTCCGCCCAGGCGGCGCCGTCACGGGACCGCGTGCGACAGCTCTTGTCGGGGATCGAGGACGTGCCGAGCGACGCGGACTGGCAGCGGCTCGGCGACGGCGCGCTCCCCGTGCTGATCGATCTCTACGCGGACGGAGACGAGGCGCCGTACGTGCGCTTGCGCGCGGTCGACGCGGTCGCGGCGTTCCCGCGGACCGCCACGCGGACCTTCCTGCTCGCGGTGGCGCAGGCGGAGGGGCAGAGCGATCTCTTCGTGCGGCAGGCGGTGCTCGCGCTCGCGCGCGGCTTCGGTCGCGCCGCGCTCTCGGACCTCCGCCCCTTCCTCGCGCACGACGAGGCCGTGGTCCGCGAGGCCGCCGCGCGGGCGCTCGGGGGCATCGGTGGCGACGAGGCCACGGCGGCGCTGCGAGCCCGACTCGAGGTCGAGCGGGATCGCGTCGTGCGAGAAGCCCTCCAGGGCGGCTTGCGCTGACGACCCACAGGCGGTTAAGAGGGCCAGGATGGATCTCAAGAAGCTACTCACGCAGCAGGGCATGAAGCTCATTCAAGACCCCCGGGTCGCGAAGCTCATGCAGGACGAGCGCGTCATGAAGATGATGATGCAGGCCTTCCAGGCGCGCTCGAAGGCGCAGGAGGGCTTCGACGAGAGCGTCGAGAAGATGGCCAAGCGCCTCGGGCTCGTCACCAAGAACGAGGTCCGTGAGCTCAAGCGCTCGATGCGAAAGCTCGAGACGCAGCTCAAGAAGGCGAAGAAGGAAGCCGCCGAGGCGAAGCGCGCGGCGACCGGCGAGGATTGAGCCGGCCGGGCGGGGGTGGCACCCTGGACGCAGATGGTTGAATCTGCTTCGCCGCTCCCCGTCAGAGGCTCCATGCGAGCTCGCGCCCGTTCCGTTCGCGCCTTCTGCATTTGCGGCCTGGCCGCCCTCGTCGCCGTGGCCCTGATGGGCATCGTGGGCGTCGACGCGGCCGAAGCGCAGCGCCGCGGTCGCCGCCGCGCCCCGCCCACGCCGGCTCAGGTCGAGCAGGCCCGCGAGCTCTTCGTCCAGGGCAGCCAGCACTACCAGGCGGGCCGCCTCGACCAGGCGCTCGAGTCCTTCCTCGCCGCCTGGCGCGCGGTGCCGAGCCCCGAGCTCGCCTACAACGTCGCGCGCACCTACGAGCGCATGGGCGAGGCGCAGCGAGGCATCGAGTTCTACCGGCACTACCTCCGCCGCGCCGCGCCCGACGCCGCCGAGCGGGAGGAGGTCGAGGGGCGCATCCGCGAGCTCGAGGCGATCGCGCAGCGCCAGCGCGACCAGATCATGACGGCGCCGCCCTCGGACGACGCGCTCACCCAGGAGGCGCGCACCTTCTTCGAGCGCGGCGTGGCGATGTTCCGTCGGCGTCAGTACGAGGCGGCGATGGCGGCCTTCACCGCCGCGTACAACTTCGCGCGCCTCCCCGAGGTCATCTACAACCTCGCGGTGACGGCCGAGCGGCTCGAGCGGACGCAGGACGCCATCGACTACTTCCGCGAGTACGCGCGGCTGCTCCCGCGCGAGTCGGCCGAGCGCGCGATCGTCGATCGCCGCGTGCGCGAGCTGCGGGCCCAGCGCTGAGGCGTGGCGACTTGACAGGAGACCTCCGCGGGCGCTAGAAGCCCGTCGGCTGAATCGTCATTCAGCCACTCTCCGGACACCACGTCCCACCCATCAGGAGGTCCACCGACATGCCCGACCCCAAGACCGACTTCGAGAAGAACCTGCCCGAGAAGATCTCGTCGGATCCCGACAACGCGAAGAGCATCGACGCGGTGTTCCTCTTCAAGATCTCCGGCGACGAAGGCGGCACGTGGACGGTGAACTGCAAGGACGACCCGGGCGTGAAGGAGGGCGAGTCCGGTGACCCGGACTGCACCCTCGAGCTCACCTCCGAGGACTGGCAGACGATCAGCGACAACCCGTCCTCGGCCATGCAGCTCTACTTCCAGGGCAAGCTGAAGGTGTCCGGCGACGCGATGAAGGCGACGAAGCTGCAGCAGCTTCTTGGTTAGGAGGGCCTGAACGCAGGCCCTCCCCCCATTGGGCAAAGCGCCAATGGGGCCCCCCTCCCGACTACGGCGATTCGCGCGCTCCGCGCGCTCGGTCGCCGACCCCAGCGCGGGGCGCTGGGGCC
>SHBB01000319.1 GCA_004213565.1 Sandaracinaceae bacterium | reverse complement strand
TCGAGCCATCGGTCCGGACGATCGCGCCAGGCGCTCGCGATCGCGACGTCTCTCCTGTCGAGGGTGGCGCCAGCCAATGGCACCAGTGCGAGCGGCTTGCCTCGAAGGGTCCGCTGCGCATCACGCGCAGAGTTCCAGAGGAAGGTGCGGATCGCGTCGCGAGTACTCATGAATCGTTCGGGGTGGACGCTGCGCGCCCTCGAAGCTTCTGCAGGAGCAGCGTGCGGAGTGACACGTAGCTCTCCACCCGGAAGATCTGACTCACAGCCACCCAATAGATCAGGGCCCCGAGCGGCGCCAGGATCAGGAGGTGTGGCCACGGAGCGGCTGGCAAGGGGCTCCAGCGGCGAAGCGCACCGATCGTTACCGCCATGAGAACGCCGGCGGCGAGCGGGCCCCAGATCGCTCTGGTGAAGTCGGCGACCCCCAATCCGACGAGCCGCCCTGGCAGGAGCAGTGCGAGCGGCGTCAAGAGGACGCTGGCGCCGGCGTAGGCGGCCGCGACCGAGACGGGAGAACCCATCCAGACGCCGACACCAATCGCCGCCACGATGACCGCGCTCGAGAAGAGCCCCCACCGGAACATCATTCGGGTGTGGCCGAGCGCCTGGTACAGCCACCCCACTGTCGAGGCCAGCGACTGCATGACCCCGAGCAGCACGAGGACCTGAAGCACCGGCACGACTCCGGCCCACTGTGAGCCAAAGACAGCCAGCACGAAGTCCTCCGCGAGCACGAAGACACCGAGCATGACGGGCGTCGTGACCAGCGCCACCCCGCCCACGGCCCGCAGATAGACGCTGGCAAGTCGTTCGCGGTCATCCTGGATCGAGGCGAGCGCCGGGAACATCACGGTCGTCAGCACGGCGGCGATCTGGTTGAGTGGAAGCAGCATGGTGCTGTACGCACGCGAGTAGATCCCGAGGCCGGTGGCCCCGATGAACCGGCCTACCAGTATGTTGTCGGCGTTGCGCGCCCAGAAGTTAGCAACTCCGAAGCCGATGAGGCTGCCGCTGTAGTCCCAGAGTTCGCGCGCGGATGACACCGAGAACCGGAGTCTCGGACGCCAACTCGAGAACAACCAAAGGCCGGCGGTACCAAACGCGCTCAGACACAAGCTGTGGGCGACGAGGCTCCAGATCCCTTGGTCGAGCGCCGCGAGCGTGACGCCGACGGCGCCGGCGAGCACGACCTTGCCCACGCCGATGGCAGCCAGCTTCTTGAATCGCATCTGGCGTTGCATGAGCGCGAGCTGTACGGCCGCGGTCGGGACGAGGACGAAGTTCACCGCCATCACCCGCGTCACCGCGACCAGCTGCGGCTCAGAGTAGAACCGCGCCACTGCTGGGGCGGCGAGGGCGAAGCCGAGGCCCAGGAGCGAGCCGGACGCCAGCGTGAGCCAGAAGGCGGAGTCCAGATGCGCCGGGGAGAGGTCCTTCCGCTGGATCAGAGCGGCGGTGAAGCCGAGCTCGGCGAGGAGGTTGCCGAAACCGAGGAGCACGGTGACCATCGCCAGCACTCCGAACTCCCGGGGGCTGAGGAGTCGGGCGAGCGTGACGGAGATGCCGAAAGCCACGACCTGCTGGAACACGTTACCGAGCGCGCTCCACGCGATCCCCCCGAGAACTCGGTCGGCAAGAGAACTCCGGTTCTCGTCCGCGGGAGCATGCGGCGGGAGCGTCATGTCGCGGGCGAGCAAGCTCGCGGTGCCAGCGCGACCATCACGCGGCGCCAGCGAGTAGTGGAGCCAGAGCGTCGCGCGACGACGGGCTGGCGGCCAGGAAGTTCGAGTACCCGTAGAAGTCTCGGTAGATGTCGTACGGAAAGTCGAGGAGCCCGCGCGGATGGATCAACAGCGTCCGATAGCCGTGATCGTCCAGCAATTCGAGGGCGTCGCTCAAGCGCGCGCCGGCGCGGATCCACGCGCCGTTGTACTCGAACTGGACCCATCTGACGCGATGAGCAGACAGCGATCCGATCGCCCCCTGCAGTACCGCGAGATCAGCTCCCTCGGCGTCGATCTTGAGCCAGTCCAGCTCCTCGATGCCCTCGTCGCCCAGGAACGCGTCGACCGTGGTACAAGGAACCTCGCGCCGCACCGCGTCCGCGCGACTCGAGCCAGCGACGGTCGACGACGTCTCGCCGCAGCCGGGCTCCTCGAAGAACTCGATCGTTCCGGGTGTGCGTGCGGCCGCCACCGGGTGGATCCGGAGTGACGTCAGGTCCGCGAACCGCTCCTCGAGCCGAGCGCACGCCGCGCGGTTGGGTTCGAGCAAGTGACCGCGCTCGAGCTGACTGGCGGCGCCCACCACGCGGGCGCTCCAGTCGCCCACGTTCGCTCCCACATCCACGAACGTGGAGATGTGAGGGCCCAGCATCTCGATGAGGCGCTGCTCGCCGTTCCGGTCGGAGTCGGGGTCCCCGCCGAGTCGTTCGCAGACGACTCCTTGCAGTTGTCTGGATGCGTACGCCGCGACTCGGCTCAGCAACATCGAGCGCGCCATGCCCCTGCGAATGTGAGTCAGCTGGCTTCGAAGCAGCATATCCAGTGGCATCGCATCAACCCTCTACCAGCTCCTCGTACATGGCAGCCAGTCGTTCCGATTGCACCCTGAGGTCGAACTCCCGCTCCACGTGCCGTCGTCCTGCGCGAGCCATCTCCGTCCATGCGTCTGGATGATCGACCAGCCAGCGCAGATGTCGCGCGAGCGCCTCGGGGTCCCTCTCGGGGGCGAGCAGACCGCTCTCGCCGTGATGTACGACGTTCGGGATATCGCAGTGGCGCGTCGCGACCACCATCATGCCCGTGCCAAGCATCTCGATGACGCTCACAGGCGCACCACCCTCGGTGTCGCCGTCGCTCGCGGTCACCGAGGGCGCGAGGTAGACGTGGTGGCTGCGCGCCTGTTCCAACAACTCGGCGTGGGTGATGTAGCCGAGGAAAGTCGTCACATCCTGTAGACCATACTCTCGAACCGCGTCCTGGATCCGCCCCTTCTCATCGCTGCAGCGTCCGTCTTCGGTGGAGTCCCCCACGATAGTGAGCGCGATCGGGAAGTCGCGGTTGAGCATCCCGACTGCGGCGACACCGTACGGGATCCCTTTCTTCTCGTGGAACGAGCTGGCCATGAGGATCCGCAGCGGGGCGCGGGGCAGTGAGTTGCGCGGCTCAAAGTCCAGCGCGCTCAGGTCAACACCCAGATGGTGAACGCGGATCTTCTCGGGTTGGCAACCGAGCTTCTCGATACAGCGCGCCATATGCGGGCCTTCGCACAGAACTCGATCCACCGTTCGGAAGAGCGTCCGATAGCGTCGGCGCCATCGCGCGAATTGCACCGGTACTCGATTCACATCGTAGCCGTAGAAGGTCACGACATGGCGCGCCCCCGTGCCGACGATGGAGGGTAGATTCTGCCAGCCCACGGTGCCGAAGTGGGAGTGCACGACCTGAATCCCGTTTCGTCGTACTGCGCGACGCTGGTAGGCCTGGAACGCGCCCCGCTCCAGCGTTCGCGCGACGAACCCGACGCCACGTGTGTCCCTGACGCGGTGGTAAGGCTCCTTGAGCGACCCGAGCCACTCGTCGCGGTCCGCCGAGAAGGAGCTCAGCCGGGGCACACCGAACCGGTCCAGGTTCCAGGTGTCGATGCAGGAGATGTGGTTCGTGATGCGGTCCGGCAGCCCGACGATCTCGTTGTAGAGCCACGTCTGAGTCCGGGGCAGCCAGAGCGGAAAGGAATGCAAGACACGCGTCGACGCGCTGTCGGCGCGTGGCGACGTGACACCTGCGGACATGGGGCGCTGGCTCGAGGTGCGCACGTCTCGCACCGGGTCAGCTCGCGCCGAGCGCGCGGCGGGTCGCTTCGATGACGTCAGCGACGTCCGAATCGGTGAGCCGAGCGGACAGCGGCAACGAAGCCGTATCGCGACCGAAGTGCATCGCGTTCGGATAGTCCTCCGGACGCCAGCCGAGACGCTCTTGGTAGACGGGGTGCTCGGGGATGGCCAGGTAGTGCACCCCCGTCCCGATCCCTTCTGCGGTCATCCGCTGCAGAAAGGCGTCGCGGCTCAGCCCGGCGTCTTCCCGGAGACGGATGGTGTAGAGATGCAACCCATGGCGACTCTCGCCACCCGGAGAGGCCGGCAGATCGATCGGCAGGTCAGCGAGCTCCTGGTCGTAGCGACGCCACACCTGGAGGCGCCGCTCCCAGTTGTTGTCGACGCGCGCGAGCTGGTGGATGCCGATCGCCGCCTGAATGTCCATCATGTTGTACTTGAAGCCGGGCTCGACGACCTGATAGTGGCGATAGCCCTCCGCTGCGAAACGCTTCCAGGCGTCCCGCGTCATACCATGCAAGGACAGCGTCTTGGCGCGCTCGGCATCGTGGGCATACTTGCTCAGCAGCATGCCGCCTTCACCTGTCGCGACGTTCTTCGTGGCGTAGAAGCTGAAGCAGCCGAAGTCACCGATCGTCCCGGCTGGACGCCCTTTGTAGGTCGTCTCGATGGCGTGAGCGCAATCTTCGATGATCCGCAGGTCGTGGTCGCGAGCGAGGGCCTCGATGGCGTCCATTTCGCAGGCTCGACCCGCGAAGTGCACGACCAGGATCGCGCGCGTCTTGTCGGTGATCCGATCCCGGATGGCATCCGGGTCGATGTTGAGCGTCACGGGATCGACATCGCAGAGCACGGGAGTGGCGCCCGTGTGGATGATCGAGTTGACGGTCGCGCAGAAGGTCATCGCGGTCGTGATGACCTCGTCGCCCGGGCCGATCCCCGAGGCCAGCAAACTGAGGTGCAGCGCCGCTGTGCACGAGTTGAGCGCGAGCGGATGCTCCGCTCGCTTGTAGGCGGCGAAGGACTCCTCGAAAGCCGCGACGCGCGGCCCCTTGCCCAGCCACCCGCTGCGGAGCGTCGCGACCACCTCCTCGATCTCGGCGTCTTCGATCTGGGGAGCGCCAAAGACGAGAAATCGCTCGGCGGGACGGACGGGGGGACGGGTAGAACTATTGGGCTTGACTGTGTGCACGTGGGGCGCCCTCAGCGCATGAAATGGCCCGCCGGGCCTTCCAGCTCGGTCCCTACGACCTGCGCCTCCCACTTCTTGGTCTCCGAGAGATAGCGCGTGAACGCCATCACGAGGCAGAAGTGGAGGCCCGTGGGACCGTCCAGGAAGGCTTTTTGCCTGAGATATCGCGTCAGGAAGTATTTCGTCGCCCGCGCAGCGGCGAGGCCAGGGGGGAAGACGCGTGGGACGACGTTCTCGAGCTCGATCGTGGAGTATACATTCATCTTGTCGACGTACTGGGCCGTCGACCGGAACGGATAGTGGAGGATGGCGTGAGCCTCATCGGAGGGCAGGTGCTCCTCTTCACCGTCCACTTCGTACTTGTCGTGAAGTCGGGTGGGGAACCGAACCTTGTCCGCGCGCACGAGCCGCAGCTGCCAATCAGGCCATTGGTTCGGCGAGCGCATGGGGTGCCCGAGCACATGGTTGAGCCTGGGCATCCAGACGCCCGCCACGCCGCGTTCGTCCCACTCGTCGAGACGACCCTCGAGATAGGAAACCGTTTGCGGAGCCACCTCTTCATCGGTGTCGAGCACCAGGACCCACTTGGCGGAGCAGTGCCGGAGCGCCTCGGTCCTGGCGTTCTCGAAACACGCCCCGAGCGGCAAGGGGAAGTGGTGCAGCTGGACTCCGGGGTGCTGGAGGTCCAGGGACGTCACTTCGCCTGCAGTCTCAACGAGATGCCACTCTGGCGTCCAGCGCAGCTTCTCGTCGAGTCCCTCCACGAGGTCCTTCTCGCCTCGCATGAGGGTGATCACGCCAATCTTGGAGCTCATCTTCCTCCCGAGAGTCGCGTGCTTAGCAGGAACCGTGGGGGCAGCAAAGGGCACGGCTGTCAGTAGCGCAAGGGGGCGATTGCATTCAGGGCGGCCGGGGGTTGCTTGGCGCGCTCGCGCGGCGATAGGCTCACGCCGTGGACAGTCGCCTGTGTACCGCCCTGTTCGTGCTCCTCGGCGTGGTCGGCTTCAACGCTTGCGTCCTCCAGCGCTCGGGCCTGGGAACCCGAGTCTGCTCGACAGACCTCCAGTGCGCACCGGGGCAGAGGTGCCTCGACGGCCAGTGCGTCGCCGGTCAGGAGGATTCGGGGGTTCGCGACGGTGGCCCGGATGCCAGCGATTCGACGGTAGTGCCGGTCGATGGCTGCAGCCCCACGCCAGAGCTGTGCGACGGCGTGGACAACGACTGCGATCCGTCGACGCCCGACGGCGCTGAGGACGGCGACGTCGGCGTGGCCTGCGATGGCCCGGACGCGGACGCCTGCGAGGAAGGCGTGACGGCGTGTGAGATGGGCGCGATCACGTGCTCGGATCTGTCTGACGACTCGGTCGAAGTATGCGGTGGGGGCGACGAAGACTGCGATGGCATGGTGGATGAAGCCGGCGCGGTGGGGCCACTGAGCTGGTACGCCGACGGCGATGCGGACGGCTACGGAGCTGGCCCCGCGGTCACGATGGCCTGCGCAAATCCGGGCGGTCTCTCAGAGACCTCTGATGACTGCAATGACGGCAACGCGGGGATCAATCCCGGCGCCACCGAGACGTGCGATGGGGTGGACCAGGACTGCGATGGCGCGACCGACGAGGGAGGAGCTTGCCCCTGTCCGGTTCGGACGCTGAGCGGCCGCCGCTACATGTTCTGCGGGGAGATGGCGCGGCACAACACATGGTCGAGCGCGACGACTACCTGCTCCGCCGCCGGCATGGCTCTCGTACGCATCGACAACGGAACCGAGAACGGGACGGTACGCTCGACGGCTCAGGGGCTGTACCCAGCCACCAACAGCTGGTGGCTCGGCATGACGCGAAACGCCGTCGGGGAGTGGCGTTGGCCGGGAGGCGACCTGGCGTCCTACGTGAACTGGCGAGGTGGCGAGGGCACGACGCCCGGCCAGCAGTGCGCGGTCATCGCCACCAGCGACGGCACGTGGCTCGACCTCAGCTGCGGCTCCGTTACCGGTTTCATCTGCGAGCAGACTGGCTCATGAGCGGGACGCGAGGAGGCCGCGGTACGCGTCCAGCATGGCGCGCGCGGCGCTGGGGTGCGTGAGCGTCTCGAGCACGTGGTCTCGAGCCCGCTCGTCGAACGGTGTGTCGTAGGCTTCGCGGATCTTCGCGGCGAGTTCTCCGACGTCCTCGGGGTTGGCGTAGAACGCGTAGTCGCGCATGTACTCTCGCACCGCGTCCAGCGGCGTGGTCACGACCTGGGTACGGGTGAGCAACGCCTCCATGTTCACCAACCCCGCGGTCTCGTGGAAGCTGGGCAAGACATGCACGCGCGCTGCGGCGTACGCCGAGGCGAGAAGTGGGTCGTCGGGAGCGTAGGGCGGAAGCCAGTGCAGATCCGGGTGTGCGTCGACGCGAGCGCGCACATCCGCCGAGAAGTCTGGGTGGCTCTGATCCATCGGACCGATGAGGACGAGGGGAAGGGCGCATCGGCGAGCCGCCTCGATCAGTCGAAGCGTATTCTTCCGGGGCTCGATCCGCCCGACAGCGAGGACGAAGTCTCGCAGGCCCGTGGCTCGTTCGAACGGAGTGGGGCTGGCGTCGGCGAACTCCGGGGACACCGTCGAACGAACGACCGTGGACGTCCGTGGCGTCACCCCGTAGACGTCCTGCGCGTCGCGTCGCTCGGCCTCGCTGGCGAAGAAGACGAGGTCCGAGTCTTCCAGTACGCTGCGACGCAAGCCGAAGGTTGTCGTGACCGGACAGAAGCGGTCCAGGTGTCGCCAGCGTCGGGTTCGCTGTCTATCGGCGCTCGAACGGAAGACCAGTATGCTGAAGGTCGCGACCGCCAGCCCGACGGAGCGAGCGCGCTTCACGAGCTCGGCCTGGTAGTACTCGGAACCGAAGATCTGCAGGATATCGAAGTCGCGGTCGGGCTCACTCCAGGCATCGTAGTACCCGACGCGGGCGCCCAGCCGCTCGAGCTCGGCGGCCAGAGCCCGTGTCCTGCGCTCTTTTCCGCCCAGGTTCCACCGGTTCAACGGATACTCGGCGAACAGGACTCGGGGGAGCCCATTCGAGGCTCGGGTTCCGGATGAGGACATCGTGGGGGTCGATGCTGCGGCAAGGGTTCGTCGAGCGCCACTCCATGAAGCCAGAAACTCGAATGAAAGTTCGACGCGAGGAAGACCAGAGATGATGCCGGAGCTGCGCGTGCTGTTCTTGGTCGAAGGGAAAGAGGTGCCGGCGTCCCGTTTCCGTGCTCGACAGTTCTTCCCGGAGCTCGAGAATCGGGGGATCCACTGCACGCTGCGATACGGCTACGGGACCAGATATGGAGAGATCTCGCGGACACCCTTGGGGAGCGCGTACAAGCTGTTGTCGCGGTCGAAGCGGGCGCTACTGGGTCTGGAGGCGTTGCGTCACGACGTCGTCTTCTTCCAGCGCACTGCCATTCCGCATACCGCGTGGCCAGAGTGCGCGCTCGCTCGGCTGCATCCCCATACGGTGTTCGATTTCGACGACGCGATCTGGTTGGGTCCGGGGGGGAGAGACAGCCGGCTCAGGCGCCGGGCCTTCCAGCAGGCGGTCGGCTGTTGTCAGTGGGTGGTCGCCGGCAACGAATTCCTCGCGCGAGAGGCGGCCGTGCCCGAGAAGACGACCGTGCTGCCGACCGTGATCGACACGAATCGATACCGCCCGGCGCCTCGTGTGAACGGCGTGGGCAGAGCCGATCTCGTTGTGGGGTGGATGGGGACTTCACCAAACCTCCCATACATCGAGGCCGTGCTCCCAGACGTCCTGGAGGCGGTGAGCAGCGTGGCCGGCGCTCGGGTGCGCATCGTCTCGAACGGCCGGCTCGAAGGCTACACGAACCACCCCTTGGTGGAGCAGATCCCTTGGTCCCGGCAGGACGAAGTCGCGCTCCTCCAGAGCTTCGACGTGGGGCTCATGCCTCTCCCCGACAGTCCGCTGACGAGAGGCAAGTGTGGGTTCAAGATGATTCAGTACATGGCCGTGGGGGCGGCGGTGGTTGCGAGTGGCGTTGGAGCCAATGTCGAGCTGTTCCGGGGCTCCGGCGCTGGTGCGCTCGTGACGCCCGGGGAGAGCTTCCGTGAGCCCGTACGAGCGCTCCTCACCGACCCGGACGCCCGGGAGACCGCGGGGGCCCGGGCGCGTGCCCACGCGGAGGCCAACCTGAGCCTCCCCCGCGTCGCCGACGCCTACGCCGAGATCTTCCGGCGCGTCGCGCGCGAACCTGGCTTCACGACCCCTGGACGCCCACGCCCTCGTAGGTGAAGCCCATCTTCCGAGTCCCGTACCCACTCCAGATGTTGCGACCATCGAGGAGAAGCGGCCGGTTGAGGAGCTCCTTCAGTCGCTCGAAATCGGGGTTCTGATACTGACGCCACTCGGTACACAGCACCAGCGCGTCGGCGCCCTCCGTCGCGGTGTAGGCGTCGTCTGCGATCTCGATCTTGTCGCCGTAGAGGTCCTTGGCGTTGGCCGCGCCCTCGGGATCGTGCGCCACCACGGTCGCGCCGTCCGCCAAGAGCGCGTCGATGAGCGTCAGGGCCGGGCTCTCGCGGAGATCGTCCGTGCGCGGCTTGAACGCGATGCCCCAGATGGCGACGCGCTTGCCCCGGACGTCGCCGTCGAAGTGCTGCTTGAGCTTCCGGAAGAGGATGCCCTTCTGGCGCACGTTGACCTTGTCGGTCGCGGCCGCCAGGTCGAGCTCGAGGCCGTGGTCGCGCGCGGTGTGCACGAGCGCTTTGACGTCCTTCGGGAAGCAGCTGCCGCCGTAGCCGGGGCCGGCGTAGAGGAACTTGCTGCCGATGCGGTCGTCGCTGCCGACGCCCATGCGGACCTGGTGCACGTCCGCGCCGACCTTCTCGCAGAGCCCCGCGATCTCGTTCATGAAGCTGATTCGCATCGCGAGCATGGTGTTCGCGACGTACTTGGTCAGCTCCGCGCTCGGCGGGTCCATGATGACCAGGCGGTCCTTGGCGAGGCTCAGCGGGTGGTAGAGGCGGCGCATGGCGTCGCGCGCGAACTCGTCGTCGGGGTCGACGCCCACGACGATGCGGTCGGGGTAGAGGAAGTCGCTGACCGCCGAGCCCTCCTTGAGGAACTCGGGGTTGCTGACCACGTGGATCTTCGCCTTGGCGTCCTTCACCAGGCGCTTGACGCGGGCGTTGGTGCCGACGGGGACGGTGCTCTTGCAGACGAGCACGGTCTCGCGCTCGGCGTGCTCGGCCACGGCCTGCGCGACCGCGTCGACCGCGGTCAGATCCGCGGCGCCGTCGCTCCGCATCGGGGTCCCCACGGCGATGAAGATGACGTGAGCGTCTTTGATCGCGGCCGGGACGTCCGCGCTGAACGTCATGCGGCCCTCGCGCACGTTGCGCTCGATGAGGTCGTCGAGTCCCGGCTCGTAGATCGGGATCTCACCCGCCTCGAGGCGCTCGATCTTCGACGCGTCGATGTCCGCGCAAATGACGTCGTTGCCGGTCTCGGCGAAGCCCGCGCCGCTCACGAGGCCGACGTAGCCGCCTCCCACCATCGTTACCTTCATCGGTTCTCCTCCAGGGTCGACGCTTTCCTATAGGCGCAGCGGTCGCCGGACAACCGGGTAGCCTTCACGCCGGCTCCACGATCGTTCGAAAGTGCGCGACTGTCTGGGCCAAGCCCTCGGCCAGCGCGACCGTCGGCTCGTACTCCAGGCGGCTCCGCGCCAAAGTCAGGTCCGGCCTGCGGCGGGTGGGGTCGTCGGCCGGGAGCTCCTTGAACACGAGCTCGGCTTCGCTGCCGGTCTCTCGGGTGACGAGCTCAGCGAGCTCGAGCATCGTGTACTCGCCGTCGTTGCCGAGGTTCACGGGACCATGCTCATCCTCGTGGCCCATGAGGCGGACCAGGCCGCCTACGAGGTCGCTCACGTAGCAGAAGCTCCGCGTCTGCTTGCCGTCTCCGTAGACGGTGAGGGGGAGGCCCTGCAGCGCTTGCACGATGAAGTTGCTGACCACGCGACCGTCGCCCGGGTCCATGCGGGGGCCGTACGTGTTGAAGATGCGCGCGATGCGGGCGTCGACGCCGCGGCGCTGGCGGTACTCCGCGCAGAGGGTCTCCGCAACGCGCTTCCCCTCGTCATAGCAGGCGCGCGGGCCGACGCAGTTGACGAAGCCGCGGTAGCTCTCGGGCTGCGGGTGCACACGGGGGTCGCCGTAGACCTCGCT
>SHBB01000318.1 GCA_004213565.1 Sandaracinaceae bacterium | reverse complement strand
TGCTCGCGCGCAGCGATCGGCGGACGGCGATCCGGATGGCCGTGCTCGGCGCGATCCTCCTCGCGGTCGGATACGCGCTGACCCCGTGGGCGAGGCTGCGCTTCATCGGCTTCGCCCTCGAAGCGATCGGCGGCCTGCTGACGGCGGGAGCGCTCCATCTCGCGTGGCGATCGCGATCTCGTTCATAGACGCGAGCTCGAGCTCCACCGGGGGGTTTGACGAATGAATAGGATCGTCCCCGACGCTCCGAGCGCGCTCGGCAAAACGCGAGCTCGAGCACCATCGGGGGGTTTGACGAATGAAAAGGATCGTCCCCGACGCTCCGAGCGCGGCTGTCCTTCCAGAACGGCCCGCGGCTGCGAGCGCGGAGCGCTGCGACGTCAGAATCGGGCGCGCGCTGCGATCCGCTGGCGTCGGCCCATCCGAAACGCTGTGGGACCGCGATCCCACAGCTCCCGCGCATTTCAGAATGCGCTCGGCTGCGTCTGGAGACGAAAATCGGTTTGAAAACGCAGCCGCGCTGCGATTTGTGTACCTTTGAAGATACGCAACGCACCGTCGCTGCGATCGATGTACCTTTGAAGGTACATTTTCGCTCCCCCGCTGCGATTTCGGAGCTTTTTTCCCGCCAAATCGCACCAGATCTGCGTTTCTCGGTGCTTTGAAGCCGCTCGAACGCAGCCGGGCGCGAATTTCGGACGGAAGAAGCTGTGGAAACGCGCCGCGCGGGCGTTTTTTCGAGATTCACCAGTGAATTCGGGTCGCTGGAGGCACGCGCCGGTCGCGACGCCTCACGCGGACGCGTCGCCCCCCGGCCGGCTCGGCGGAGCCTCGCCGGGAAGGTGCGCGGAGAGGGCGCGCGCCATGCGACGGGCCCGCTGCATGACGGGCTCGGCGCGGTCTTCGCCGAGGCGCTCGACCAGGGTCTCGCGGAAGAGCGTCAGCCACGCGTCGAAGTGGGCGCGGCTGAGCTCCTCGATCGCGCGGTGCAAGACGGGGGGCCCGCCGCGGGGGCTCGGGGTGTAGGCGGGGACCCCGTGGAGCACCGCGGTCCAGAAGGCGGTCATGCGCGCGAGGTGGGGCTCCCAGTCCTCGATCCGCCGGGCGAAGACGGGGCCGAGCTCGGGGTGATGCTGAACGCGGCCGTAGAAGGCGCGCACGAAGCCGGCGATCTCGGCCTCGTCGGGGGGGAACGTGGTCATCGCACCTCCACACGTGAGAGTCGAAGGAGACGGGACAGCGCGCGACGCGGCGCGACCAGGTCGGCGAGCGAGTAGCCGTCCAGGACGTCGAGGAAGGCGTCACGCGCCTCGGCGAGGGCGCCCTGCAGCGCGCACGGCCCGGCCAGCGGGCAGCGGCTCTGGCCCGGGTCGAAGCACTCCACGATCGTCAGATCCTCGAGCTCCCGCACGACGCCCCCGACCGTGATGTCCGCGGGCGAGCGGGCGAGCCGGAAGCCCCCGCCCCGGCCGCGACGCGTCTCGAGGTGGCCGCGCGCCCGGAGGTCCTTGGCGATCTTGGCGAGGTGGTGCTCGGAGACACCGAGCATCGCGGCCATCTCGGCCGCGGTGCGGGGTCCCTCCTCGACCGCGAGCAGCATCAGGACGCGGAGGGCGTAGTCCGCGCGCTGGGTGAGCCTCATAACAGGTGCCTCATAGACCTCTTATGGGAGCAGCGAGGCGCGAGGTCCAGGGCTGGCGCGCCTTCTCGGGGCCCGGCGTCGACGCTACGCTTGGAGCCATGCAAGGGTCGATTCGTCTCGCGCTCCTCGTGTCGCTCGTCTGGCTCGCGCCGCGCCCGGCCTCGGCGTGCGGGGGCTGCTTCCACCCCCTCGAGGGCTCGCCCACGGTGGTGACGCGCCATCAGATGGCGGTCTCCATGAGCCCCGAGCAGACGACGCTCTGGGATCAGATCGAGTACGCGGGCAACCCGGAGGACTTCGTCTGGGTGCTGCCCGTCCGCGACGGCGCGCCGGTGGAGCTGGCCGAGAACGCGTTCTTCGAGGCGCTCCAGCAGAGCACCACCATCCGCATGCAGGTGCAGCCGGCGCGCACGACCTGCCCCGACCCGTGCGGCGGGATCTTCCTCGGCGGCGCCTCCGCCGACTTCTCGGAGGAGCGCGAGGTGACCGTGCACCACGAGGCGAGCATCGGGCCCTACGAGACGGCGACCGTCGGCTCCGAGGACCCGGAGGCGATCATCCGCTGGCTGCAGGACCGCGGCTACGCCGTACCCGACAGCACCCTGCCCACCATCCGCCACTACACCGACCAGGGCATGGACTTCGCCGTGCTCCGGCTGAGCAGCAGCGCGGGCGCGAGCCAGATGCAGCCGGTGCGGGTGACGACGCCGGGCTTGAGCGTGACCTTCCCGCTCCGCATGATCGCGGCCGGCGCGGCGAACGTGATCGGGCTCGAGCTCTTCGTGATCGCGGAGGGGCGCTACGAGGCGGCCAACATGCCGAACGTCGAGGTCGATCGGGGCGCGATCACCTACGACTGGAACACCGAGTCCTTCGACTACGAGACCCACTACGCGGCGGCCATCGCGCCGCACGAGGGCAACGCGTGGGTGACCGAGGTGGCGACGACCGAGACGTTCCGGATCGGGAGCTACGTCAGCTTCGACGACGACGGCGTCGCGCACTACGCGGAGCCGGACTGGCAGGTGGCGACGCGCGGGCTGAGCGGCGGCGCGTACCTCACGCGGCTCACCGCGGACCTGCCGTCGCGCTTCCTCACCGATGACCTCGTGCTCCAGGCGAGCGACGGGGGCGACCTGCCCGCGGTCTTCGACGTGCAGAACGAGATCGACCGGCCGGAGGAGCCGCTCTGCACCGAGACCTGCGCCGACGCGTACGGGAGCGGGAGCGCGGGGCGGCTCGGCTGGCGCGACGGCGGCCGCGGCGACGGGCTGCAGTGCCGCGTCGATCGAGGGGTCGGCGTCGGCGCGCGCGCGGGCCTGGGCTTCGGGGCGCTCGCGCTGGCCGGCCTGCTCCTGTTCGCGCGACGCCGACACGACTGAGCTACGCTCCGTCCGTGCAGCGACTCAGCGCGATGGACACGGGGTTCCTGCTCGCGGAGAGCCGCGAGACCCCGATGCACGTGGGCGGGCTCTACCTGTTCACGCTCCCCGAGGGCGCCGACGAGCAGGCGTTCCTGGCGGAGCTGCTCGACGTGCTGCGCGGGGCGGAGCAGTGGCGGCCCCCCTTCGGGCATCACCTGCAGATGGGGCCGCTCGGGCTCGCGGGGCCGACGCACTGGGCCCCCGACGAGCAGCTCGACGTCGACTACCACGTGCGCCACTCGGCCCTGCCGAAGCCGGGCCGCTACCGGGAGCTGTTCGTGCTCGCGGCGCGCTTGCACCAGTCCCTGCTCGATCGACATCGGCCGCTGTGGGAGGCCCACATCATCGAGGGGCTCTCGAACCGGCAGTTCGCGCTCTACTCCAAGATCCACCACGCCGCGGTGGACGGGGTCGGCGGGGTGCGGCTCGCGATGGAGATGCTCTCGAGCGACCCGGCCGACCGCAAGGACTACTCGCCCTTCTCGCGGCACGCGTACGAGCTGGCCCGGGCCGAGCGGAAGGCGAAGCGCGAGGCGCGCGGCGAGCCGCCGAGCGAGCGCGAGCTGAAGTCGGTGGGCGAGGCGCTGCGGCGGAGCCTCGGGCTGAGCCGCGGGGTGCTGGGCGCCCTCGGCTCCTACGTGCGCGCGTGGTGGAGCCCCGACGCGAGCGCGCTGGCCACCAGCTGGACGCCGTCGCCGCAGACAAGCTTCAGCACCAAGATCACCGGCGCGCGGCGCTTCGTCGCGCAGTCCTACTCGCTGCCGAGGGTCAAGGCGGTCGGCAAGGCGCTCGACGGCACCATCAACGACGTCGTGCTCGCGATGTGCGGCGGCGCCCTGCGGCGCTACCTGCTGTCGCGGAACGAGCTGCCCGACGCGCCGCTCACGGCCATGAACCCCGTGTCGGTCCGCACCGAGGCCGACGGCAGGGTCGGCAACGCGGTCGGCGCGCTCACCGCGAACCTCGCGACCCACATCGCCGACCCCGAGCGGCGCTTCCGCGCCATCGTCGCGTCGATGGACGAGGGCAAGTCGCTGCTCGAGGGGCTCGGCCCGCGCGAGATCGAGCTGTTCACGCAGCTCACCGCCGGGCCCGCGCTCCTGGTCGGCGCGCTCGGCCTGGCCGACCGCTTCCCGCCCTACAGCACCGTGATCTCCAACGTGCCCGGGCCGCGCGAGCGCAGCTACTGGAACGGGGCCCGCCTCGACGGCATGTACCCGGTCAGCGCCATCTATCACGGCTTCGCGCTCAACTTCACGCTCCTGAGCAACGCCGACCAGCTCGACTTCGGCATCATCGCGTGCCGCCGATCCGTGCCGGGGGTGCAGCGAATCATCGACCACCTCGAGGAGTCGCTCGCGGAGCTGGAGGCGGTCGCGGGCCTCTGAGGGAGCGCTCGCCCGCCGAGCGAGCTACCTTGGCCCCTCGATGGGTGAGCTGGTCAGCCTGGGTAGGTCTCGAAACGACGCGTCGCGCGGGAAGCCGCGCCGCGATCTGCGCGCGTTCCTGCCCACCACGCGCGAGGAGATGGACGCGCGCGGCTGGGACGAGCTGGACATCCTGATCGTCAGCGGCGACGCCTACGTCGATCACCCCGCGTTCGGCCCGGTGCTCATCGCGCGCTTCCTCGAGGCGCGCGGCTTCAAGGTCGGTTTCATCGCGCAGCCGCGCTGGGACCGGCCCGACGACGTGCTCCGCATGGGCGCGCCGCGCCTCTTCGTGGGGGTCAGCGCGGGCAACCTCGACTCGATGCTGAACAAGCTGACCGCCCAGAAGAAGGTGCGGTCGGACGACCAGTACTCGCCCGGCGGCCAGACCAACATGCGGCCCAACCGGGCGAGCGTGGTCTACGCGAACCTGATCCGCGGCGCGATGCCCGGCGTGCCCGTGGTGCTCGGCGGCATCGAGGCGTCGCTCCGGCGCATCGCCCACTACGACTACTGGAGCGACAAGGTGCGTCGCTCGGTGCTGCTCGACAGCAAGGCCGACATGCTCGTCTTCGGCATGGGCGAGCGGCCGATCTGGGAGGTCGCGCGGCGGCTGCGGGAGGGCGAGTCCATCGCCCAGATCCGCGACGTGCGCGGCACGGCGTACGTGCTCAACAAGGGCGAGCACGAGGCGATCGAGGGGGCCGAGCGCGTGGCCGACCGCCGCCCGGTGATCCTCCCGAGCTACGAGGAGGTGGCCGAGGACCGCGAGGCCTTCAGCCGCATGTCGCGCGCCTTCCAGTACGAGACCAACCCGGGCAACGCGCGCCCGCTCGTCCAGCGCCACGGGCACCAGGCGGTGTACTTCAACCCGCCGGCCGAGCCGCTCGAGACCGATGAGATGGACGCGCTCTACGATCTGCCGTTCGTGCGGAGCGCGCACTGGGCGTACGACGCGCCCATCCCCGCGTTCGAGACGGTCAAGCACAGCATCGTGACGATGCGCGGGTGCTTCGGCGGCTGCACCTTCTGCTCGATCACCGAGCACGAGGGCCGCGTGATCAGCAGCCGCTCGGAACAGAGCGTGCTCCGCGAGGTGCGGGAGCTGCGCCGCATGGACGGCTTCAGCGGGGTGATCACCGACGTCGGCGGGCCGACCGCCAACATGTACCAGATGAAGTGTAAGTCGGAGCAGATCGAGAAGGCCTGCCGCCGGCTCAGCTGCGTGCACCCCGGCGTGTGCGAGAACCTCGTGACCGATCACGCGCCGCTGGTGAGCCTCCTGAAGAAGGTGCGCAAGGCGAAGGGCGTCAAGAAGGTCTTCATCGCGAGCGGCGTGCGCTACGACCTCGCGGAGCGGAGCCCGGAGTTCGTCGACGAGCTCGCGAAGCACCACACCGGCGGGCAGCTCTCGGTCGCGCCCGAGCACGTGGACGACGACGTGCTCGACAAGATGAAGAAGCCGGGCGCCGAGAGCTACGAGCGCTTCGCCGACATGTTCGCGTGCGCCAGCGAGGAGGCGGGCAAGGACCAGCACCTCGTGCCCTACTACATCTCGGGCCACCCTGGCTCGTCGATCGAGAGCATGATCGACCTCGCCCTCTACCTGAAGAAGCAGGGCATCCGCCCGCGCCAGGTGCAGGACTTCATCCCCACGCCGATGTCGATGGCGACGAGCATGTACTACTCCGGCAAGGACCCCTTCACGGGCGAGCCGGTCTACACCGCCAAGAGCCTGCGCGACAAGCGCATGCAAAAAGCGTTGCTGCTCTACTGGGACCCGGCGCACCACGATCTCGCGCGCGAGGCGCTGAAGCAGGCCGGCCGCCACGACCTCATCGGCAGCCACGCCAAGGCCCTCGTCCCCCCGGCGCGCGGCAAGGGCTCGCTCTCCATCCACCAGCGCCGCGGCACCCGGCGCAAGCGCCGCTGATGGATCTCGACGCGCTGCTGCAGCGCGACACGCTCGACGCGCTCGAGGCCGGGCTGGCCGGCGTGGATCCCGACGTCGCGCGCGAGGCGCTGCTCGACGCCTTCTTCGCGCTCGTCGAGTACGAGAACGCCGCGGAGTGGAACCGACTGGTGCGCGTGTGCGAGGCGCTCGCCATCGTGGGCTGGGGCGAGGTGGAGGCGGTCGACGCGCGCGCCGCGCGCTGGCTCAACGGCCGGCCGTACACGGACCTGATGAGCCGCGCGTTCGAGAAGCGGTTCCTCTCGGCCGGCTGGAGCAAGATGGGGAGCACCTTCGTGCTCGGCGAGACCGACCGCTTCTACTACGCGAGCCCGGAGCGGCCCGATCGACCGCAGCTGGACACGGCCGCCTACGCCGCCGCGCGACCGACCGTCGACCGCGTCGATCACGGCGTCTCGAAGCTCGCCTCGCAGCGCAACCCGCTCGCGCGCAACCCACTCCGGCTGACGCGCTCCGGCCGCTTCTACCCGGCGTTCGAGCCCCTGGTCGACGCGCTCCTCGGTCTGCGCCACCGGCTCGATCGCGAGACGCGCCCGGAGCGATACGGGCCCGGCTTCGGCTACCTCGGGATCCTCTACGCGTTCAGCTACCCGCTCGAGCAGTACTACCACCACGAGGAGGACGTGCCGGCGGAGCCCGAGGGGCGAACCTTCGTCCGCGAGCGCCTGGCGCTCGGTCGCCTCGCCAAAGCCAAGGGCGAGCTGCGCATGACGGTGACCCGGTACGTGCCCCCGGCGCTCGCCGAGCGGTCGCTGGCGGACCAGAAGCGCGAGGTCGCCGACGACCTGCGCGCGCTGCTCGACACCCTCGAGAGGCGCCTGAAGAAGCGCAAGGCCGACTACGACGTCCCCGCGCTGCGCGCAGACCTGGACGCGATCCTCGACGGCTGGCTCGGCGGCGGCGCCTGAGATCGAGGGTCGCGCCGGCAGACCTGCGACCGCTCCGGTCAGATCCCCAGCACGGGACTCGACGCATAGACGTACCGACCGTAGGTAGGGGTTCGGTCGGGAGTTGGCGCCACACGTGTATCCATCCCCCTCGACGTCCCTCGTGCCTCGCTTGAAGGCCCTCTCCCTCGGCCTGGTGCGCGAGTCGCCAGAGGTGACCGACGTCATCGAGAGACGTCGCGCGCGCTTCGTGGCGGGCTACCTGTTGTGCGCGCTGACGGCGACGGTCGTCTACGTGGGCGCCACGCTCGCCGCGCCCGATGGAGACGGCAGCGGCGTGTGGCTCCGAGGGGTGATCCCCGGCCTCGCGTTCCTGGCCGGCGTCGGGCTCTACCGGCTCGCGCGCAGCCGACACCATCGGATCGCCGGGCGCCTCGTCGTCGTCATGCAGACCCTGGCCGCGCATTTCAGCTTCGTCGTCGCGAGCCGGATGAGCGACGATCTCCAGCTCGGACTCAGCGCGGCCTTCCTCGCCTACCCCGTGCTCGTCGCGGGCCTGTTCCTCCCGAGCCGTGAGGTGCTCGTGACCTTGCTCGGCGGCGTCGCGCTCGGGGCCGCGCTGTGGCCATCGCAGCTCGTGGCCAGCGCGGGCGAGGTCTGGCGCGTGGTGGAGCTCGCGCTCTTCTTCGGCCTGATCGGGGTCGTGCTCGGGGTGGTGCGGGCGTGGGATCTTCGGGCGGTGCGGTCCCAGTCGGCGCTGCTCGACGAAGTGACGCGGACGACGAGCGACGCGATCGCGGTGCACCGCGACGGCCAGCTCGTGTACGCGAACCCGGCCTTCGAGGCGCTCGAGCCCGCGCTGCGCGAGCGCCTCGTCTCGGCGAGCCGCGGGGAGGAGCCCCACCTCGAGGCGATCCGATCCGGCGCCGAGACGCGATGGTTCGAGGTCCACGCTCACCCGCTGGAGCACGGCACGCTTCACGTGGCGAGCGAGGTCACCGAGCGCGAGTCCACCCGCGCCACGCTGATGATCCGAGATCGGCTCTCCACCCTGGGGCTCATGACCGCGGGGCTCGTGCACGAGCTGCGCAACTCCCTGACGTACGCGCTCGGGAACGCCGCGATGCTCTCGGACGCGCTGACCGAAGAGAGCCACCGTCAGCTCGCGGACGACACCCTCGAGGGAATCGAGCGGCTCGCCTCTCTCATCGACGACGCCAACCGCTTCGGTCGCTCGAACGATCGGCTGCGACAGACCGTGCCTCCCTCGGTCGAGGTGAAGCGCACCTTGCGGATCGCGCGCAGCGACCTGCGGCGCGTCGCCGAGCTGCACGTCCAGCTCGAGGAGACGCCGCCCGTCACCGCGAGCCCGGCGCGGCTCGGCCAGATCTTGCTCAACCTGCTTCAGAACGCGGCGCAGGCGGTCGAGGCGCGCGAGGAGCGCGGGGAGATCTTCGTCCGCTGCAGGGCGCAAGGCGGCGAGGTGCAGATCGAGGTGGAGGACACCGGCCAGGGCATGAGCCCCGAGGTGATGGAGCGCGTCTTCCAGCCCTTCTTCACCACGAAGGGCGAGTCGCGTGGCACCGGGCTCGGGCTCTATCTGTCCCGTCAGCTCGCCGAGGAGATGGGCGGAACCCTCGAGGTCCGCTCGACCCTGGGCTCCGGCTCGACCTTCACCCTCCGCCTCCCCGCCGCGTCCACGGTCACGACGTCCGCCGACGCGCCCGCCGCCCCGGCTCGCCCCGCGTCGCGAGCGTGAGCGCCCAAGAACGCGGGGTCACGAACCCGCGTCGGCGAGCGCGACGAGGAAGTCGCGGAAGTCATCCGGGAGCGTCGGTGCGTGCATGCTCGATCTCGAAGACCTCGATCGGCCACTCGTGGCGGGGGAGGCGCTGGATCTCCTTCCCCGCGAAGGCCCAGACCTGGCAGGTCAGCTGCCAGAGGCGGCCGAGGCGCTCCTCCGGGGTGGCGTCGTCGTGGAGCGGCGGCTTGGGCGTGCCGAGGGGGACCCACTCGCCGGGACCCCAGGTCGCGCGGCGGCGGGCGGCGCGGCGCGCTCGCGCCTCCTGCTCGCTCTGGTCGGACACGTGTCCAGTATAGAGCACGAGGAGAAGCCTGGCGCCGGACTCGCCCATCCTCTAGAAGGGGCGCCATGGGCGAAGTACACGTCATCGGTCACCCGCTGGTTCAGCACAAGCTCACCCTCATGCGTCGCGCTTCGACGTCGACGAGCAGCTTCCGGCAGCTCCTCGAAGAGATCAGCATGCTGATGGGCTACGAGGTCACCCGGGACATGCCGCTCTCGGTCGAGTCGATCGACACGCCGCTCGAGCAGATGGACGCGCCCACCCTCGAGGGGAAGAAGGTCGTCGTCATCTCGATCCTGCGCGCGGGCGACGGGATCCTCAACGGCATCCTCAAGCTCCTGCCCTCGGCGCGCATCGGCCACATCGGGCTCTACCGCGACCCGAAGACGCTCAAGCCGGTCGAGTACTACTACAAGGTCCCGGGCGAGCTCGGCGACCGCGACGTCATCGTCTGCGACCCCATGCTCGCCACCGGCAACAGCGCCATCGCCGCGGTGGAGCGCATCAAGGCCGGCAACCCGAAGAGCCTCAAGTTCGTCTGCCTCCTGACCGCGCCCGAGGGCATCGCCGCCTTCCACGACGCCCACCCCGACGTGGCCATCTACACCGCGGCCATCGACCGCCAGCTCAACGAGAAGGGCTACATCCTGCCCGGCCTCGGCGACGCGGGCGACCGCCTCTTCGGCACGAAGTAGCCGACGGCCTGGTCGTCTGCCGCCCTCATGGACGGCGGCCGAAGTGGAGGTCGTCCTCGAACGACCACATGAAGCACCAGGAGGCGTCGCGCGGAAAGACGTACTTGTGCTCCGGGATCTCGGCCACCTCGTCGAGGAGCTCGGCCACCGCCTCGAGCTTCACCTCGTAGTCGCAGTCGCTGTTGTCGCCGATGTACACGACCCAGTCGTCGGGGCGGGTCTCGGTGCCCGAGACACATCGTTCGAAGAACCTCTTCACCTCTTCGACGTAGCTTCGCGTGTCGAGGGTTCCGGGGCCGCAGTTGGCCCCCGCAGCGCGCTCCGGTGGCGCCACACGGATCTGCGCTCCAGGGACCTTCCTCCAGTCGATCCGCCCCAAGACGAAGGGGAACGCCGACTCCACGATCGCGCACACGCGCGCGCCGTCTACACGGGTGACGCGCTCACCCAGGCGGCGCACGACGGGGTCCGTCTCGTCCGTGCTCGTCATCCCGCTTCCTTTCGCTGCTGCCTGCGGAGCAGAGTCGGGACGATTACACGATGTGATCAAAGCGCGAAGGGTCCGCGGCCTGCCCGTCCGGAGTTTGACGAACGAATAGGATCGTCCCCGAAGCTCGGATCACAGACCCTCGAAGCGGACCAGCGCGAAGGGGGACGGGTCGCGGCCGAGGGCGAACTGAACGGCCTGGCCGTTGAGCAGGTAGTCGCCCTCGGGGGTGTGCACGACGTCGGTCATCTGCGCGGGCACGTCGACCGAGACGGAGCGCGCGGCGCTCCAGTCACCGAGGGTCGGGGTGAGCCGGACGAGCTGGCTGGTGAACTGCACTAGGAGGGCGTCGCCCGACCACGTCATGCCGTCGGCGCCGCTGAGGGCGGGGGTGCCGTCGAAGAAGTCTCCGTCGATGTCGACCTCGGTGACCGCGCCGTCGGGCAGGGAGACGCGGGCGAGGCGCGAGCGGAGGTACACGACGCTCAGGAGCGCGGACTCGTCGGGCAGGAGCACGAGCGCGTTCTGGCCCGCGAGGGAGCCGGAGAGGAGGTCGTCGGTGGCGAGCAGGGCGGGCGCGCCGCCGGGCTCGATGACGTAGAGGTTCGGGTGCTCGCGGTCGCAGACGTAGATCGTT
>SHBB01000317.1 GCA_004213565.1 Sandaracinaceae bacterium | reverse complement strand
GAGGATCTGGGCTCGGACTTCGAGGCGCTGATCATGGCGACCCTCGAGAAGGATCCCGTCCGACGCCCAGACGCGGCGAGCCTTCGCGAGATGCTGGCCTCGGTGAAGGTCGGCCCCTGGTCCGAGTCGGACGCGAAGGACTGGTGGGGGGAGCACGGCGCGCTGCCTCCGCCCCGCGTGCGCGAGGACACGCCGACGCCGCGCACGGCGCCGATGCGCCCCGCCATCTTCGGCCACGCCTGAGCCATACTCCGCCGCGTGGATCGATGGACGCGGGCGAGCTTGGCCTCGGCGGCGCCGCTCTGGGCAGCGGCCGGCGCCACGCTCGCGAGCCTGGCGCCGGTCGCAGGGGCAGACGCCCGCTTCGCGCTCGTGACCTCGGGCATGGCCTGGCCGCTGGCGATCGCCCGCGCGCTGCGGCCCGGCGCCTCCGCGCGCTCCCGGTGGATCGTCGCGCTCCTGGCCCTCCCCTGGCTCGGCGCGATCGCGGCGCCGAGGTCCACCCTCGCCCTGACCTGGCTCAGCGGCGGCGTGCTCTTCCTCGGCGCGGACGCGCTCGCGCACGCGGCGCGGGCCAGCTGGAGACTCGCCCGGCCGCTCCCGGCGCGCCTCGCGCTCTCCGCCGTCGGCACCGCGCCGGGCCTCTACCTCTGGGTCGCGGCCGGCGTCGTGCTCTTCAACACCCAGCTCGCGATCGCGCCGGTGAAGCTCGCGCACCAGCGGCCGGCGACGGATCCGGGCGAGCGCGCGGTCACCCTTCATACCGACGACGCCTACGCGCTCGGCGCGACCTACACGCCGGGCGAGGACGGCGCCCCCGGGATCGTGCTGACGCACGGGGTGGCCGACGGGCGCACGCGCTTCTTGCCCTGGGCGCGCCGTCTGCGCGAGGACGGCTACCACGTGCTCCGCTACGACCTGCGCGGGCACGGCACGAGCGAGGGCGCGGTCGTCACCTACGGCCAGCGAGAGCGCGTGGACCTGCGCGCCGCGATCGCGTGGCTCCGCGAGGCGCCCGGCGTCGACGGCTCCCGGATCGGGCTCGCCGCCGCGTCGATGGGCGGCGCGGTCACCCTGGCCGCCCTCCCCGACCTCGCCGCGGATCCACGGAGCGGGGTGCGGTGCGCGGTCTTGCTCGCCCCGGCGTCTTTCTTCCCCGAGCTCGTCGCGCAGCGCGTGGCCTTCCTGGGGCCGCTCGCGCCCTTCGTGCTGAACGGCAGCGCCGTCGTCGCCCGCGCGATGGGCCAGACGCCGATGACGGCGTGGGACCCCGTCGCGCGTCCGCCCGGGCTGCCCGTTCTGGTGCTCCACGGCACCGCGGACGGGACCATCCCCCCGGCGCTGAGCGAGCGCCTCGCCGCCCGCGACGCCGAGGTGGAGCTGCTGCTCCTCCCCGGCGTCGGGCACGACGAGATCCCGGCCGTGGTCGCCGCGCAGCGCTGGGATCGCGTGCGCGGCTTCTTGACGGTTCACCTCGGCGAAGCGCCGCCGCTCAGTTCTCCGAGATGACCTCCTCGACCGGGGTCGCGCCGCCAGAGCCGCCCTCGTCGGCGGGGCTGAGCTGCGCGTCGCAGACGGCCTTCGCGCATCGGTAGGCGGCCGTGTTGCCGCAGGGCACGGCGCCGCCACAGTTTCGCAGACACCCCTGATAGTCGCGCGCGCAGCCCCCGTCGCCGTTGCAGCAGCCCATGCCGAGCGCCTGCGTGTTCGCGCCGACGTCGGAGTCGGTGGACGCTTCGGGAACCTCGAGCGCGGGCTCGATCACAAGCACCGCGAGCGGCTCACCGCCGGCGCGCTCCACGACGAGCTGCGACGCGACCGGCAGCGACGCCTCGACCTGGCCGTCGGAGAGGCCGACCGCTTCCCCGCCGTCCCAGCGGAGGCGGAGCTCGCCCTCGGTCGCCCACGCATCGAGCAGCTCGGGCGCGAGCCACACCGCGCCGCTCTCGACCGTGTAGACACCGACCACCTGATCGGTGCCGTCCAGCACCAGCGGCAGGGTGCCTCCGGACGCCCCTTCGTTCGCGCACGCGCCGAGCGCAGAGATCATGAGCAAGGCGGGCAGTAGACGAGCCAGTCCATTCGCGTTCATCGCGTCTCCTTCAATTCCATTTGCAGCGCTTCACGCGACACGCCGCCATGCGGTCGCGCCTCGCGCCGTCACATCGAGCCTGCACACTGGCAGGAGAGAGCCCTAACGCGAAGCGGTTGCGCTTGATCCGCGTTCAAGCGACGCGACCTCACTCGCCCCCGGGCGAGGAAGCACGCATCCCCATGATCACAAACCGAGATGTCGCGTGCTCGCGACTCAGCGGCGGTAGTTGCGGGTCTCGAGGCTCTTCGTGCGGCGGTTGCGAAGACGCGTCGCGCTGCGGTGCTGGTTCTCCGCCCGCTTGATGAAGATCTCCTGGCAGCTCTGCGCCTCACCCTCGGCGACACGACGATGATACGTGCCGTCGGGGCGCATCTCCCAGGCGGAGCGATAGTCCTCGGCCTGCACGTCGAGGATCGCGCCCAGCTCGTCCTGCGCCGCCGGATCCTCCACGGGGACCACGGTCTCCACGCGGCTCTCCAGGTTGCGCTGCATCAGGTCCGCGGAGCCGATGTAGTACTCCTCGTCGCCGCCGTTGAGGAAGTAGTAGATGCGCGCGTGCTCGAGGAAGCGACCGACGATGCTGATGACCTTCGCCTTGTCGGTCAGCCCGGGGATCCCGGGCCGCAGCCGGCAGGTGTCCCGGACGATCAGCTCGAGCTCGACGCCAGCCTTCGACGCGCGGTAGAGCGCGCGCGTCACGTCGACGTCCTCGAGGGCGTTCATCTTCATGCGGATGAGCCCGCGCCGCCCCGCCTCGACGTGCCCGATCTCGCGCTCGATCTTCGAGAGCATCGCGCGCTTCAGCACCTTCGGCGCCGGCAAGAGCTTGTGATAGTCGCGGCCCGGCGTGTAGCCGGTCGTCAGGTAGTTGAAGAGCTCCGTCAGGTCGTGGCCGATCTGCGGATCGCACGTGAACAGCCCGACGTCCGAGTAGAGCCGCGCCGTGCCCGAGTGATAGTTGCCCGTCCCGAGGTGCGCGTAGCGGCGCAGGCCGTCGTAGTCCTGCCGGACGACGAGGATCACCTTGCAATGCGTCTTGAGTCCCACCACGCCGTAGGTGACGTGGATGCCGACCGCCTCGAGCCGGTTCGCCCACCGGATGTTGGCCTGCTCGTCGAAGCGGGCCTTGAGCTCCACCACCACCGCGACCTGCTTGCCGTTGCGGGCCGCCTGCTCGAGGTGCCGGACGATCTTCGACTCCTCCGCCGTGCGGTAGATGGTCGCCTTGATCGCGCGCACCTTCGGGTCGTTGGCCGCCTCCTCGAGGAAGCTCTCCACGCTGGTCGCGAACGACTGATAGGGGTGGTGCACGAGCACCGAGCGCCGGTCGCGGATGACGTGGAAGAGGTTCCGATCGGTCTTCAGGTCCGGGTGATCGACCGGGTGGTGCATCGGCGTCTTGAGCTCGGGCAGATCGATCTTGAACAGCTCCATGAGGTCGGCGAGCCCGAGCATGCCGTCGATCTCGAAGACGTCCTCGTCCTCGTCCAGACCGAGCTCCGCCGCGAGGAAGCCGCGGGTGAGCGGCGTCATGCCCTCGGCCACGGTCAGCCGCACGATCGGGGCGAAGCGACGCTCTCGCAGCTCCGTCTCGATCAGCGCGAGCAGGTCGTCCGCCTGCTCCTCGTCTTTCTCCGTGTTGGCGTTCCGCGTCACCCGGAACAGCTCGACGTTGTCGATGATCATGCCCGGGAAGAGCAGATCCAGGTTGGCCGCCATCACGTCCTCGAGCGGCACGAAGACCTGCTCGGTCCCCACGCGCAGGAGCCGCGGGATGCCCCCGCCGACGGGCACCTTCACCCGCGCGCGCAGGCTGTCCGGATCGGAGTCCGAGCGCCGGAGCGTGACGAGGATGTTGAGCGAGAGGTTCGAGACGAACGGGAACGGGTGCGCCGGGTCCATCGCCTGGGGCGTGACCAGCGGGAAGACGTTGTGCAGGTAGTGGTCGCGGAGGTGGGCCTGCTGGTCGGTGGACAGGTCGCTCCAGGTGCAGAGCTTGATGCCCGCCTCGAGCAGCGCCGCGCGCAGCTCCCCGAGCAGCTTCTGGGAGCGCTCCTTGAGCCCGCGCATCACGGCGTAGCACTCCGCGATCTGCTGCCGCGGCGTGCGCCCGTCCGGGGTCACCGTCTGCACGCCGGCCGCGACCTGCTGCTTCAGGCCGCCGAGCCGCTTCATCACGAACTCGTCGAGCGTCCCGTTCGCGATGGCGAGGAACTTCACGCGCTCGAGCAGCGGGTTGCGCTCGTCCTCCGCCTCGTGGAGCACCCGCCGGTTGAAGGCGAGCCAGGTCAGCTCGCGATTCAGGAGCAGCTCCGGCGAGTCGAGATCGATCTCGGCCGGGATGGCCAGCGGCATCGGCTGGGGGGTGGGGATGGACTGCCGCTCGGGCGCGTCCACGGTCCCGGGGGAGCTCGCTTCGCTGGACATGTCGCTCACCCCCGGAAAGTACGAGATTCCGGGGCGATGGACCACCCTGGCGCGGCGCCGTCCGGGGACTACTCATGGCCCCATGCGGCACTGGCAGATCCTGGGGGTCGCGGTCTGCCTCCTCGCCGCCCCCACCCCCGTCTCGGCGCAGCCGCGGTGCCCGACCATCGAGGGCGGCGACTACGCGCTGGCGGAGCGTCCGGTCGAGGAGCGCGCGGCCTTCGTGCTCGCGGCGAGCCGCCAGGCCTTCGCCGAGTCCGAGACCTGGACGACGATCTACGCCGTCGGCTACCTCGGGCTCGCGGCGGGGCAGCTCGCGCTCGGGGTCGCTCTGAACGACGAGGACCGGCTCATCGACTACCAGATCGGCGCGGCCAGCTCGATGATCGGCGTCGCGAGCCTGTTCATCCTCCCCGCGGCCATCCTGCGCGAGCAGCCCGCGGTCGAGACGCTGGCCCCGGCCGCGGCGGCGGGGGACTGCGAGGCGCTGGCCGAGGCGGAGCGGGTCCTCCTCCGCGGCGCGGCGAGCGAGGACTTCGGCACGAGCTGGCTGATGCACGTCGGCGGCGTCCTCTTCAACCTCGCCGTCGGCCTCTACATGGGGCTCTTCTACGGACACTGGGAGAGCGGCGCGATCTCCGCCGGCGTCGGCATCGCCATCGGCGAGCTGCAGATCCTCACCCGCCCCACCCCGCTGGGCGACGCTCTGGCCCGCTACCGGGCGGGGACGTTCTAGACGGCCGCCGCCTCGGATATCCTCGCGCCCGTGGGGGGAGAGCAGAGGTTCGCGGAAGGGGACTCGGAGATCTGCATGGATCACCGCGCGTTCCCCTTGCTGCTGCACACGTGGTGCGGGCGCCCGACGAGCCGCATCGTCGCGCAGTACTTCGACGAGGTCGCGAAGCTCGGTCCGCCGCGGCAGCCGTACTTCATCATCACCGACGCGGCCCGCGCCGGCCGACCGGACGCCGCGGTGCGACGCCTCATCAGCGAGCGGAGCGCGGCGCTCGCCGAGCAGCGAGAGGCGCTGGCGATGGGGAGCGTCGTGATCGTCACCAACCCGCTGGTGCGCGGCGCCCTGACCGCGATGGCCTGGTTCGACGCGAGCATGAGCGAGATCGAGTACGCGCCCGATCTGCCCAGCGCGCTGATGCACGCGCGCATGGTGCTGGGGGGCCGCGGGATCCCGTGGCCGAGCCGCGCCGACGCGCTCTGATCGGAAGCTCCGTCGCGCCCTGCGCCTTCTGATACAGTCTCCGCCGGTTTCCGGAGGGGCAACGAATGCCGATCAAGATCATGCCGGGTGAAGTCACGCCGACCCTCTTCGTGGGGCTCGGCGGATCGGGCGGACAGGCCATCGGGCGCATCGCAAAGCGCCTGCGCGCGAGCCAGGACTACGCGCTGAAGTACCAGTCGCTCGTGCGCTTCGTCGCCGTGGACACGAACGCCGCCGACCTCGCGCGCCTGCGCCAGGGCTATGGCCCGGTAGGGCACGTCGACGCGACCATCACGCTCAGCGACTTCGACAAGGTCGAGTACACCAAGCTCCGCCGCGGCGAGACCTTCGCCGACGCCGACGACTTCTTCACGCAGTGGGTGCACCCCTGGTACCGCTTCCGCGAGGAGTCGGGCGCGGGCGCAGGACAGATCCGCATCGAGAGCCGGCTCGGCTTCTTCCGGTCCATCGAGGTCGGAGAGCTGACGCGTCAGCTGCAGGACATCCTCGCGGAGCTCCGCAGCCATCAGCACGGGATGCGCCGCCAGGGCGCCCCGCTCCAGGTCTTCGTCTACTTCAGCACCGCCGGCGGCACCGGCTCGGGCGCGTTCTTGCCCTTCGCGTACGTGCTGCGCGACCTCATCGGCGACAAGGCGGCGCGCATCTTCGGCTTCGCGATCCTCCCCGACGCCTTCGAGGAGGTCGTGGGCATGAACCGCGACGGCACGCTCGCCAACGGCTACGCGGCGCTGAAGGAGCTCGAGCACCTCAACCGGCTCGACACCCAGGTGCCCGACGCGAGCGAGCCGAACGTCTTCCACTACGACCCGCGCAACAAGCACAAAACCACCGTCTCGCGGCGCCCGTTCGACCTCATCTACGTGGTCGACCGCCCCAACGACTTCAGCGTCGACGACGTGGGCGACGCGCTCGCGGACGCGACCTACGTCCAGATCTTCAGCCCGATCCTCGGCGACCAGCAGGGCGACTACGACAACTACACCAAGGAGAGCCGGACGGTCTTCCCGCCCGAGCTCGGCGACGACGGCTACACCGCGTTCTACGGGACGCTCGGCGCGTCGGTCCTGGTCCTGCCGCGCGAAGACATCCTCAAGTACTGCGCGCGCCGATTCGCGGCGACCGCGGTACGCCGCTACCTCCTGCTCGACGACCCGGCCCTCGTCAGCGACGCGCAGCAGGAGCGCTTCAAGCAGTTCAACGTCGACCGCGCGGAGCTCGAGCGGCTCAGCCCCGAGGCGCGCGCCGAGCGGCTCGACACCGCCTTCGTGCAGAAGCTCGACATGCTGGCCGAGCAGGATCAGGAGGGGGGCCACTGGCATCGCCTGAAGAGCGTCGGCGAGACCGCGAGCGCGAAGCTCGGCGAGGTCAGCCAGCAGACCGAAGGCGAGCTGCGCTCGTGCTGCGCGCAGATCCGCGAGATCAGCGCCGACCGCATCCTCGACGACGCGTGGACGCCCGCCGCGACGATGAACACGCTCGCGCGCGAGGTGGCCCAGGCGAAGAGCGAGATCGACGCCAAGGTCGCGGCCGTGGTGGCGCAGATCGAGAGCGGCGACTTCTGGGCGGACCTCCTGAGCAAGGCGGGCCCCGACGCGGCGCCCGAGCTGTCGCCCTACGAGCAGCGCTACGTGCTCATCAAGTTCCGCGGGCCGGGTGGGCCGCTCTCGAGCGGCGCCATGGACGAGCTGGCGCAGAACGTGGCCCGGCTCCGCGCGGAAGCCGACCTCGGTCGGGACAGCCGCTTCCGGAGCGAGATGGACGCCCACGCGGCGGAGATCAAGCGCACCTACGGCGGCTGGGACAAGCTCCTGACCCGCAAGGACAAAGACTTCGAGGCCGCGCGCGACCGCACCGTCGCCACCTTCAACGAGTACGTCGACAAGAGCCGCGCGCTCTTGATCCGCGGCGCCCTCTACGACATCGGCGTCGCCCTCGGTCGCGCGGCCGACAACCTCCGGGGCAGCTACCGCAACATCGAGAGCAGCGCGGGGCGGCTCGCGACGGAGCTCGAGGAGAAGGCGCGCCGCTTCGAGTACGACGGAGGCCCCGACGCGCAGGCCAACGAGTTCGTGCTCGACGTGGAGGTGCTCCAGCACCCGAACGGGCGCGACCGGTTCTGGGGCTGGTACTACGAGGACCAGGTCGCGACGCGGCCCGAGTCGAGCGACCAGGGCGAGGTGCTCGAGGCGGTCCGCGAGGCGCTGCGCCCGAAGTACGACGAGCAGGGCCGGGCGCTCCGGCGCACCGCGCGCGAGATGATCAGCGACGTGGAGCAGTCGCTCATCGGCGCGGCGGCGCGCTTCCTGACCAAGCCCATCCTCGGCGACCCCGACTCGGACGACCCGTTCGAGCGGCAGGGCCTGCGGCTCGATGACGCGCTCGCCCTCGAGGCGAAGTACTACGGGCTGACGACCGAGAAGGTGGGCGCCGCGCCGCGAGACGCGCTCGGCAGCCAGTCGCCGCTCTCGCCCAGCACGCTCTGGCAGCTCGAGCCCGTCAAGCGCTACGTGCGCCGCAAGATCGAGACGGCGCTCTCGAAGGCGCAGCCGCTGACCCGCTTCCACCCGGAGGCGAAGAGCATGATCAACCACGCGGACATGCTGCTCATCGGGTTGCACGCGCAGCTGTCGGGCGGCGACTTCTCCGCCATGCTCGACGAGGCCACCTACGGCAAGAGCGCCAACGTCATCGAGGACTGGGACGACCCCGACCGCATCGTGCTCTACCGCTCGATCCTCGGGGTGCCCGTCTACTGCTTCCCCCACGTCAACGAAGAGATGAAGGCGGCGTACCGTCGCTATCAGTCCAAGTCCGACAAGGGCTGGCCGCTGCACATCGACTTCGCGTTCGAGGGCCTGAACGACCTCGACCCGGAGGACGCCAAGCGGCACAAGGCGGCGGAGGCGGAGCGCCTGAAGGTGGGCCTGACCGCGATCGCGCTCGGGACGGCGCGCGGCGCGGTGGTCTCGAAGGACGGCATCTTCGCGCTCGAGCTCGAGAGCGGCCAGAGCGTGATGCTGGCCGCCAGCCTGACCGACGCGGCGACCCGCCTCCTGCACCTCGAGGACGACAAGCCCGCCGTCTACGACCTGGCCGTGGCCCCGCTCGTGGCCGACGCGCGCAAGGTGAGCGCGGAGAAGGCCCTCGCCGCGGAGGCGAAGTCGGCGACCGAGTCGTGGAAGAAGCGCTGCGTCTCGCTCGAGCTGATGGACACCCGCGACGCGGCCGAGGAGCGCGAGTACCAGGCGCTCCGAGAGGCGACGAAGCTCCTCGCGTGAGCACCGTATGAGCACCGTATGAGCACCGCATGATCACCACCCCGGAGGTCCCCTCGATCCTCGTCGGGTTGGGCACCTTCGGCGCGAAGGTGGTCCGCCGCGTGCTGGACGAGCGCGCCGAGGCGCTCGGCCGAGGCGGCGCCGACGACGACGACGCGCTGCTCTCCTCCATCGTGGTCGAGCGCGCGCCGCGCCCGGACGCGGTGGCGGCCAAGGTCATCGAGGAGGCGCGGAGCCTGCTCGCCCACCCGCGGCTCGTGCGCGCGCGGGACCGCCGCAGCGCCGAGGGGCTGACGCGGCTCCACATCTTCGTGGTGGCCAACCTCGCGGACGACGCGCGGGAGTCGCTCGGGGAGGTGCTGGCCCACGTCGAGCGGCGGCTGCTGCGGGAGCTCTCCCCCATCTTCGAGTCGTTCCGCACCGGGGCAGAGCGCAACCTCGTCGTGCTGCCGCTGCTCGCGATGCCCCACCCCGCCGCGCACCCCGACGGCGAGGCGTTGATCGCCACCGTGCGCGCCCTCAGCCGACAGCTCGCCGCGCGCCCCGCCCGCGCCCGCGCCGTACCGCAGCTCTTCCTCATCGAGGACGTGGCCGAGTTCAGCGTGCTCGGCGACGCGGAGCTGAGCCAGTGCGTGCGCAACTTCCTGACCTTGCTGCTCTACTCGCTCAGCAGCGTCGGCCCGGTCGCGCAGCTCCTCTACGGCGACGCGCCCGAGGAGCCGCTCGCCACCTTCGTCTGCGCGGTGAGCGAGCTGCCACGACGCGCGCTCACCACCTACGCCACGGACGCCATCTGTCTGGAGGTCTGCGACGCGGTGCTCGAGCGCGAAGGGGACGACGTGAGCCTCCCCGAGATCGACGCGCTCGAGGAGGTGGAGCTGGCCGCGTTCGACGAGCCGCGCGACGCCGACCGCGACGTGCTCGAGCTCCTCAATCGCTACTACCCGGAGGTGCGCCGGGACCCGGAGCCGCGGTGGTGGGAGCGCGCGGAGGCGCTGCGAGACCGCTACGGGCCCGACCCCGGTGACCCGAGTCGCGACGACGCGCAGCCCGCCCCGGAGCCCCCGGTGGGCTGGGCCCTGACCCGCATGCGGGAGATCGAGAAGTCCTGGCGCATGCTCCAGCGGCGCCGCTTCGACGACGCGATCGGCGGTGAGCGAGAGCGCATCGCCAAGGACCGCGACGCCACGCTCGCGGGGATCCGTCGCCGCGTGGACGAGGCGCTCTGGTCCGATCCCGACCCGGACGCGTTCCGACGCGCGGGGCTGTTGCTTCAGCGCATGGAGCGCGCGGTCTCCCTGCGGCTCGAGGACGCCATCCGCGACCGCGACGCGGCCCTGCCCGTCCCGCCTCCGTCCTTCGAGACCTTCCGAGACGCGCACGCGGGGTTCATGGACGCCGCGCGCCGCAAGCCCGACCTCGCGCGCGTCGTCTTCTACGGTCTCCTGTTCACCGCGGCCGGCGTGCTCTTCGCGCCGATCGTCTTGCGGGCGATCGCAGAGGCGCTGTCGATCGAGCCGAGCGCGTGGCAGTCCCCGTGGCTGCGGGAGCGCGGCTGGCTCACCGCGCTCGTCGTCAGCGGCGCGGGCGTCGGCGCGTTCCTCGGCCTGCATCACCGCAAGGCCCACCTCGCGGTGCGGGACGCCTTCCACGACATGTTCGACGCGCTGACGAACACGGTCACGGGCCTGCGCGACTCGGTGCTCGAGTACTTCGCCTCGCGCCTGCGGCTCGCGCGCGAGGTGGCCCGGGTCGAGGCGCTGCTGGCGGTGCGGAGCGCGATCGCGGCGGACGCGGAGCGGCTGACCCTCGTCGACCGCGCCGCGCGGCGGGCGCGCTCGCACCTGCTGGAGTCGCTGCGCGCGGTCCGGGTCGAGCGGGACGCGGAGGGCCGCCTCGATCCCAGCGGGCTCTTCGGCCAGGGCGAGGAGGCGCTGGTCGAGTCGATGCTCCCGCCCGAGGCGAAGGAGCACCTCGCGTCGCTGCTCCCGGTGAGCATGCGGGACGGCCGGGTCCGCGACACCCTCTTCGCCCTCGCGCGCGACCAGCGCTATCGCCATCGCTGGCGCGAGGAGGTCCCCTTCACCTCGCTCGCCGCGCTGCGCGGCGCCGCCTGGTCCCACGCCGAGCCCGCGGCGATGTGGGACCCGCTCGAGATGCCCGAGAGCGCCGACGCCACGACCCGGGCCCTCGCCGGCTTCGCGCGGCGGCAGGCCCGCTCCCTCCACGTCGCGCTCAACGTCTCGGGGCACGACATGCGAGACGCCTCCGGCACCACGGTCGC
>SHBB01000316.1 GCA_004213565.1 Sandaracinaceae bacterium | reverse complement strand
GGGCACGTCCAGCCCGCGCTCGCGCACTCCGTCGACGATCGCCGCCGCGAGGGGATGCTCGCTCTGCGCCTCCACCGCCGCGACCAGAGCCAGCGTCTCGTCGTCCACCGTCACGTCCACGAGCGCGGGGCGCCCTTCGGTGAGCGTGCCGGTCTTGTCCACCACGAGCGTGTCCACGTCGCGCAGCCGCTCGATGGCCTCGGCGTTGCGGAAGAGCACCCCGAGCGAGGCGCCCTTCCCCGTCGCGACCATGATGCTCATCGGCGTCGCGAGGCCGAGCGCGCACGGGCACGCGATGATGAGGACCGCGATGGCGTTGACGAGCGCGTAGGCGAGCCGCGGCTCGGGCCCCACGAGCGCCCACACCGCGAACGTCACGACCGACGCGGCGATCACGATCGGCACGAACCAGCCGCTGACCCGATCCGCGATTCGCTGGATCGGCGCCTGGCTGCGCTGCGCCTCCGCGACCATCTGCACGATGCGCGACAGGAGCGTCTCGGTCCCCACCTTGTCCGCGCGGATCAACAGCGCGCCGGTCCCGTTGACCGTCGCGCCCACCACCTCGTCGCCCTCGCCCTTGTCGACGGGGAGCGGCTCTCCGGTGATCATCGACTCGTCGACCGCGGAGCGCCCCTCGAGCACGACGCCGTCCACGGGCACCTTCTCTCCGGGGCGCACCCGCAGTCGGTCACCGACCCGCACGCTCTCGAGCGGCACGTCGCGCTCCGCGCCGTCCTCCTCGACCCGCCGCGCGGTCTTCGGCGCCATGCCGAGCAGCTGCCGGATGGCGGAGCTGGTCGCGGCGCGAGCGCGCAGCTCCAGCACCTGCCCGAGCAGGATGAGCGTGACGATGACGCCGGCCGCCTCGAAGTAGACCGCGACCGCGCCGTGGTGGCGGAACGCAGCCGGGAAGACGCCGGGCGCGAGCGCGGCGACCACGCTGTAGCCGTAGGCGACGCTGACCCCGAGCCCGATCAGCGTGAACATGTTGAGGCTGCGGTTCGCGACCGATCGCGCGGCGCGCACGTAGAACGGCCACGCGGCCCAGAGCGCGATCGGGGTCGCGAGCGCGAGCTCCACGAAGACGCGGCCGCGCGCGCCGAAGAGCGCGGACATCGGCGCCCCGGGCAACATGTCCCCCATCGCGACGACGAGGAGCGGGGCGGCGAGCGCGAGGCTGATCCAGAAGCGCCGGCTCATGTCGGTCAGCTCGGGGTTGTCGGGCGCCTCGGCGCTCAGCACGCTCACCGGCTCGAGCGCCATCCCGCAGATCGGGCAGTCCCCGGGCTCCGGCTCGACCACCTCGGGGTGCATCGGGCACGTGTACTTCGTCACGGTGGAGACCGCGCTCACCGGCTCGAGGGCCATGCCGCACTGCCCGCAGTCGGCGGGTCCGACGCTGGTCTCCTCCGGGTGCATGGGGCAGACATGCGGCACGCCCTCCGCGGCCGGGTCGGGCGTCTGCGGCGACGTGTAGCGCTCCGGCTCGGCCTCGAACTTCTCGCGACAGCCCGCGCGGCAGAACCAGTGGCGCGTCCCCTCGTGCTCGGCGCGGTGGGGCGACGCCTTGGTGATCGTCATGCCGCAGACGGGGTCCTTCACCTCCAGGTGCGTCTCGGGATCCGCCTCCGCCTTCTCGCGGCAGCCCGCCCGGCAGAAGTAGAAGTCCTTGCCGCGGTGCTCGAGGTGATGCGGGGAGGCCTCGGTGACCGACATGCCGCACACGGGATCGCGGAGCTCGGTGTCCATCACGAGGCCATGTACCGCTCGAAGACCTTGGCCAGCTCGGCCGCCTTCGCTTCGCGCTCGGCGGGATCGTGCGACGCGAAGGCATCCGTCACGCAGGTGTCGACGTGCGCGCGCAGGAGCACGCCGCCCGCCTTGCCGAGCGCGGCTCGCGCTGCGGCGATCTGCATCAACAGGTCGACGCAGTAGCGCTCGTCCTCGAGCATGCGGAGCACGCCCTCGACCTGTCCCACGGCGCGCTTGAGCCGCGCGCGCACGTCCTTCTTCGTGGCTTCGTCCATCGCGCATACCTATAGGGGGTAGGGGTACCAGTGGCAAGGGCTGATCAGTCCTGATTGCAAAGAGCTTTAGATAGTGCGACCGTCTAGCCGTGGACGACGCCATCGGGACACGCATCGCCGAGGCGCGGGAGCGCGCCGGGCTCAACCGGAACCAGCTCGCGCGCGCGCTCGGCACGTCGTGGCAGCACGTCGATCACTGGGAGAAGGGGCGCACGCGCCCCACGCTCGAGTCGGTGCGCAAGATCGCCGAGGTGCTCGAGGTCCCGGTCGAGTCCCTCCTGGGTCTCCGCGACATGGCCCCGAACAACGCCTACGAGCGCTACCTCGAGGAGAAGGCGCCCGCCGACCTCACCGAAGAAGAGGCGAGCTGGCTCGAGGCCGCGCCCTTGCCCGAGGACGTGAGCCCGGACGCCTACCACGCGTTGCTCTCGGAGCTGCGTCGCCTCACGCGCGTCCCCCGCTCCGGTACGCGGCGCAAGGTCGACCCGGCGCGACTCCAGGCCGCCATGGCCGCGCGAGCGGAAGAGGAGGCGGGATGAGCGACGGGGAAGAAGGACGCCGCGAGGTCTGGGTCGTCGAAGACGACCGCGCGCTCCTCCAAGGGCTGCTCACCCTCATCCGGGATCGGGGCCACCGCGCGCGCGGCTTCAGCGACCCGCGCCGCGCGCTGAAAGAGGCGCTCGCCCGGCCGCCGAAGGTGCTCATCACCGACTATCAGATGCCCGGCCTGGACGGCGTCGAGCTGGCGAAGACCCTGCGGGAGAAGCTGGGCCCGAAGGTGCCACGCATCTTCCTCGTGAGCGGCTCCCGCATGCGCCGCGTCGAGCTGACCCAGTTCGACCAGGTGCTCCGCAAGCCGTTCCGCTTCGTCGACCTGCTCGCGATGGTGGAGCGCGCGCTCGAGGGCCCGCGCCGCCGACGCTCCGGGCAGCGCCTTCGGGCCGTGGATCGGGCCGATCGCGAGGCGTTCGAGAGCCGCTCCAAGCGGCGCGCCGCGTCCGAGGAATGAGCGACGAGCGCCCGGATCCGCCGAGCGTGGACCCCTGGCTCGGCCGCGTCGTCGAGGGTCGCTACCGCGTGCTGCGCGCGCTAGGTGGCGGCGGCATGGGCAGCGTCTACGAGGCCGAGCACGTCGAGCTGGAGAAGCGGGTCGCGCTCAAGGTGATCCGCCCCGAGCTGGTCGCGGACGACGAGATCCGCGCGCGCTTCCTCCGCGAGGCGAAGGCGACCGCGAAGATCGAGCACCCGCACGTGATCACGGCGATGGACTTCGGGACGCTGCCGGACGGCGGCGCCTTCCTCGTGACCACGCTCGTGCGCGGCATCTCCCTCCGCGAGCGCCTCTCGGGGGGCGCGATGAGCTGGCGCGAGGCGTGCGCCATCGGGGCCCAGATCGCCGACGCGCTCGCCGCCATCCACACCCGCGGCTTCGTGCACCGTGACCTGACCCCCGACAACGTGCTGCTCGGTAAACGAGACGACGGATCGCCCTGGGTGCACGTGCTCGACCTCGGGGTCGTCGGCGTCCTCCACGAGGCGGGCGACCGGCGCCTCACGGCCGAAGGCCACATCGTCGGCACGACCGGATACATGGCCCCCGAGCAGGCGCTCGGGCAGGCCACCGACGCGCGCGCCGATCTCTACGCGCTCGGCGTGCTGCTGTGGGAGATGTGCGCCGGTCGGCCGCTCTACCGCGAGCGCGAGCTGACGAAGGTCGTCGCCGCGCAGCTGACCGATCCGCCCGCGCCGCCGACGCCTCCCACCGGCGAGATCCCGGGCCAGCTCGGCGCGATGATCCGTGGCCTGCTCGAGCCGACCGCGGCCAGGCGCCCCGAGAGCGCCGCGCACGTCCGGGACGAGCTGACCTCGCTGCGCGCCCTCCCCCGCTCGTTCGTGCGCCCCGCCGGATCCTCGCGCGGCGCGACGCGCTGGATGATCCCGGCCGCGGTGGGCGCCGCGCTCGCGCTGCTCGCGACGGGCGTCGTGCTCACGCTCGCGCTCGGCGGCGACGAGCCACGCGTCGCGACCGCCGTCCCCGCGCCGCCGGCCCCGCCCACGCCGACCGTCTCCGCCGCCCCGCGGGCCGAGCCGCTCGCGGAGCCGGAGCGCTCGCTCTTCGACGTCGTGGCCACCGGCCCCTATCGTGACGCGCGCCGCCGCGCCGCGATGCAGCTGCTGGAGCGCCCGACCCCGATCCCCGCCGGCGTGCGCGCGGCCGCGGACCTCGAGCTGGCCCGCAACTGCCGCGATCGCCGCGACGCGCTCCAGCGCATCACCGCCGCGCGAGACCCGCGCGCCGCCCCCGTCGTGGCGCGCTACCGCGAGGCTCCGCGCGAGGGCTGCGGCCGCGGCGGCCAGAACGACTGCTACCGCTGCATCCGCGAGTCGCTCGACCTCGCGTGGTCGGCCATTCGCTGAGCTGACTCAGTCCGGCTCGGGGGCCTCGACCAAGGGGATCAGCTCGAAGGGCTCGGAGTTGGCCTGAGCGGGCACCAGATCGAAGGGGATCTCGCCGTCCGACTCCCCGGGCGCGAGGTGCTCGAGATCGGAGATGAGCGACTCCGTCTTCACGATCTCGCTCGGCTGGGACGGAGGGCGCCGCGTCCCCTGCGCCACCGCGACGCTGCGCGCGATGTCCAGCGGCTCGGCCATGCGCCGGGCGTCGAGCAGCACCTCGACGAGGGCGCGACGCATCGCCCGCGCGGTCGGCCAGCGCTCCTCGGGCGTCTTGGCGAGCGCCTTGTCGACGACCGCGCAGAGGCCGGCCGGCAGATCGGGGCGCGCCGACGCGAGGAGCGGGATCGGCTCCCGCAGGATGCTCATCAACACGGTCAAGTCGTTCGGGCCCTGGAACAGGCGACGGCGCGCGAAGGTCTCCCAGAGGGTGGCGCCGAGCGAGAAGAGGTCGGTCCGCGGGCTCGGCTGGTCTCCCTTGGCGAGCTCCGGCGCGACGTAGGAGACCTTGCCCTTGATCACGCCCTCGTCGGTCATGCGCGTGCGGTCCATCGCCCGGGCGAGCCCGAAGTCCGCGAGCTTGGCGTGACCGTGGGCGCCGACGAGGATGTTCCCCGGGCTGATGTCCCGATGGATCACCGGAGCCGAGCGGCCCTGGTCGTCGGTGTGGCGATGCGCGAAGTCGAGCGCGTCGAGGACCTGCAGCGCGAGGTGCGAGACGTGGGTCCAGTCCGGGAGGGCGCCCTTCGGGTGGCCGTCGAGCCAGCGCCCGAGGTCGAGCCCATCCACCCACTCCAGCACGAGGAAGTAGTGGCCGTGCGCGTCGGTGCCGAAGTCGTGGACCTGCACGATGTGAGGATGGTCGAGGCGGGCCGAGACCCGCGCCTCCTCCACGAAGAGGCGCACGAAGTCGTCCTGCTGGACGAGCTTGGGGAGAAGCTGCTTCAGGGCCACGGGCCGCGAGAAGCCCGACGCGCCGACGGTCTGCGCGCGATAGACGACCGCCATGCCGCCCCGCCCCGCGACGCCGAGGAGGCGAAACCTCCCGAACGCAGGCGCCTGCCAGTCTCCGCTGCTCATCCGTGTCGAGCATAGCCGGAGAACAAGGCGAGGAGGCGAAGCGCCTCGCGCATCTCCGACACGGTCCCGAACCGATCCGCGGGATCCCTGGCCAGCGCGCGCTCGAAGAACGCGTCGACGTCCGCGCCCAGCTCCGGGCGATGCGCCGACGGAGCCGCCCGGTGACCTCGGAGCACGGCCGCGTCGAGGTCCTCGCCCTCGAAGGGCGGCACGCCGGTGATCGCGAAATGGAGCACCGCCGCCACGCGGAAGAGATCCGTCGGCGCCTTGGAGGGCAGCCGCATGATCTGCTCGGGCGCGTTGTAGGCGCAGCTCCGAGGTCCCTGCCCGCTCGCCACCAGCTCGCGGAGCGGGTGGTGACGCACGCGCGTCCCGCGCCGACCGCTCACGATGTGGCTCGGCGTCAGATCCGAGTGCGTCAGTCCGGCCTCGTGAAAGACGCCCATCACCTCGAGGAGCGAGCGGGCGAGCGCGATGGCGTCGCTGGGACGCAGGGGGCCCTGCTCGTGGACCTGCTGCTGCAGCGTCTCGCCCTCGAGGTGCTCCTGGACGACGAAGGCGCCCACCTTCGGATCGGAGCCGAGCTCGTAGATCTTCGCGAGCGCCGGGTGCTCGAGCCGGGCGACCTCGAGGGGCACGAAGCTGCGGACGCCCGACGTGGACGGCGCGCGACGCCCGGTCCCCGTGGCGAGATCGAGCGCCACCACGCGGTCGATGATGGGCTGGTATCCCGCGGCGAGCTCGGTCTGGGTGCCGACGGCGACGACGTCGTGGAGCTGGTACTTGTTCGCGAGGAACGAGCGCCTCCGAGTCACCCGCGAGAGACGGATGCTCGAGATGTCGTGACTCATGGATCGTTCTCCGTCCGCACCGCCATGACCCGCCGCAAGATGCGGACCGACGCGCGGTGAGGGAGTCAGAGGCGCGCGAGGGGCGAGCTCTGTAGGGAGGACCCGACGGTTGCCGGGTTCGGCCCGCGGCCTCTCATCCCAGCGGCGCAAAGAGCTCCTCGAGGTCGTCCTCGCTCAGCGCCAGCCCGCCGGCCGCGCCGCTCAGGATCCCCTGGGCGAGGCGGCGCTTACGCTCCTGGAGCGCGAGCATGCGCTCCTCCACGCTGCCCTGGACGAAGAGGTTGTAGGCGTGGACCGGGCGCTTCTGGCCGATGCGGTAGGCGCGGTCGGTCGCCTGATCCTGCGCGGCCGGGTTCCACCAGGGATCGTAGTGGATGACGGTGTCGGCGCTGGTCAGCGTCAGGCCGACGCCGCCCGCCTTGAGGCTGATGAGGAACACGTCCGCGTCGCCCGCCTCGAAGCTGTCGACCAGCCCCTGCCGGTCACGGCTCTGCCCGGTCAGCGACAGGTAGCCTACCTTGCGCTCGTCGAGGCCGCGCGCGATCAGCGCGAGCATGCGCGTGAACTGGCTGAAGATCAGGATGCGGTGCCCGCGCGCGAGCTGGCTCTCGACCAGCTCCATCAGCAGCTCGTACTTGGCGGAGCGCTTCACGTCGCGCGCCGCCCGCATGGGCACGAGGCGCGGGTCGCAGCAGACCTGCCGGAGCTTGGTGAGCGCGTCCAGGATCGGGACCGTCGAGGCGGCGAGGCCCTTCTTCTGGATGAGCTTGCGGATGTCGCCGTGCGCCGCGACGCGGATGCTCTCGTAGAGCTCGCGCTGCTTGCCGCCGAGGGTGACCGGCCGGAGCAGCTCGGTCTTCGGCGGCAGCTCCTTGGCGACCTCCTGCTTGAGGCGGCGCATCATGTAGGGGCTGACCATCTGCCGCAGCGTGGCGAGCCGCTCCTCGTCCCCGAGCTGCTCGATGGGGATGCGGTACCAGCGCCGGAAGCTCAGCTCGTCGCCGAGCAGGCCCGGGTTCAGGAAGTCGAAGAGCGCCCAGAGCTCGCCGAGGTGGTTCTCGACCGGCGTGCCCGTGATGCAGAGCCGGTGCGTGGCGTTCTGTCGCTTCGCCGCCTGGTGCGCCTGGCTGCGGGTGTTCTTGATGGTGTGCGCCTCGTCGAGGATCAGCAGGTGCCACTCCTTCTCGCCGAAGCGCTCCTCGTCGCGCACCAGGATGGGGTAGCTGGTGATGACGACGTCGGTGCCCTCGATCTTCTCGTAGAGCGGGTGGCGCTTGGCGCCCTGGAGCACGAGCGTGGACAGGTGCGGCGCGAACTTCGCGATCTCGCGCTCCCAGTTCCGGCAGAGGCTCGTCGGCGCGACGACCAGCGCGGGCCGCTCGAGCCGCCCGGCCTGCTTCTCGATCGCGAGGTGCGCGATGGTCTGGAGCGTCTTGCCGAGCCCCATGTCGTCGGCGAGCACGCCGCCCACCTCGCACGTGCGCAGGTGCTGGAGCCACTCGACGCCGGTCTGCTGGTAGCCGCGCAGCGTCGCGCGGAGCTGGGTCGGCTGCTCGATCTTGGCGACCGGCGTGGAGAGCACCTCGCCGACCTCGCGCATCGTGTGTGACGACGCGCCCTCCCAGCGAAGGCCCGTCGCCCCCTCGTCGGGGTCGAGGAAGATCTCGTCCAGCCGCGGCAGCGCCGCCGCCTGGAGCTTGCTGAAGCGGAGCACCTCGGGGTCGACGTCGTCTCCCTCGTAGAGCTCGCTGATCACGCGGAGCAGGGCCTGGATCTGCTCGGGCGGCACGGTCAGGTAGCGCCCGTCGGGGAGCGGCACCGCGATGGCCTTCTTCCGCGAGGCGAGGCTCGCGAGCGTGGTGCCGTCGGCGCTGGTGCCGAGGAGATCGACCAGCGCGGGGAGCAGGTTGACCCGGCGGCCGCCGAGCTCGACGCCCAGCTCGAGACCGAACCAGTCGGGGCGCTGCTCGTCCGGCTCGACGCGCGCGTACCAGTCGGGCGCGTCCGCGCCGACGACCTGGTACGGGTAGCCGCTCTCGAGCTCGACCGTCCAGCCGACCTTGCGGAGCTGCGGCACGACCCAGGCCGTGAAGCCGCAGTAGTCGTGCACGTCGCCGTCGCACTTGAGCAGGTAGTGCGCGCGGCTGCCGGGCGGGACCGCCCACTCCGTCATGCACTCGAGGTCGATGGCGCCGAAGCTCTCGAGGAGGCAACGCGCGCGGGTCTCGGCCGCGAAGTCGCGCTTGACGATCCTCATGCCGCCCGCGGCGGCCTTGAAGAAGCGGTCGCGCGGGTCGGAGGCGGAGATGCGCTGGCCCGCGTAGTCGAAGAAGAGCTCGACGACCGGGGCGTCGAACGACTCCATCATCGCGCCGAAGCCGCCGCTGCGATCCACCGTGACCTGCTCGGTGCGCAGGATGGCGCGCGCGGTCGGCGTGATGGTCTCGAAGCGCTCGACGGAATGCGTCGCGGTGTCGGCGAGCGGATCGTCGTCGCCGAGGAGCGCGTCGATCTCGTCCCACGTCATGTCCCGGTCGGTGCTGCTGTCCGAGGGGTGATGCACGACCCGCTTTAGATCACACCGGATCCCCTTCGTCGATCCAGAAAACGCACTGGATCTCGCGTGATTCCAAGTGCGTCGAGGGCACCCCAAGATGTGGTGGCCCACCGCCTGACGACCCACGAGAGCTGGGAGGTCGCGCGCGATCCGTCGCGGAGGGCGTGATAAGACGGCGGCCATGAAGCGCTCTCTCGCGATCGCGTCGCTGCTCCTCGGTTTCGCCTGTGACGGAGATCCGCCGCCGGATCCCGACGCGGGGGTGATGTCGGACGCGGGCCCCGCCGACACCGGCGTCACCGAAGAGGACGCCGGCCCGCCCCCGGATACCTGGGAGAGCTTCGCCGCGGAGTGGTTCGCGACCTACTGCAACGAGTGTCACGACGGGGCGTCGCGCGACTACACGACCCTCCCCCATGTGCAGCGCGACATGGAGCGCATCCGCTGCGGCGTCGCGGCCACCACCGCCGACGGCTGCGGCGGCTCGCCCGCCGCCGGTCAGTTCCCGGTGGGCCCGGGGCCCTACCCCGACGACGCGTCGCGCGCGCGCCTGGTGGCCTGGATCGAAGCCGGCCTCCCGGAGTAGAAGGCGTCATGAGCCTCACCCTCGGAGACGCCTTCAACCGGCGCAAGAAGCTCGGCGCGGATCTGCAGACGTGGATCCAGCGCCTGACCCAGGCCGGCACCGAGAAGCGCAGCTTTCGCACGCAGTCGATCGCGGGCGACGACGCGTTCGAGCCCGAGCCCGGGACCGACAAGACCACGAAGCGGCACTACACGATCGACGAGTGCAAGACGCGCATCGACGAGATCCTCGCCGAGGATCGGGCCCTCGCCCTCCGCATCTCGCTGACGAACCAGCAGGCGCGCGCGACGGTCGAGGACCTCGACGGCGAGGCGCTCGAGCTGACCGTGCCGGAGCTGCTCGTCTACAAGAACGACCTGATCCCCAAGCTCGAGCAGGCGGCGCGCGCCGTCCCGACGCGGCGCGACGGGGTCAACGTGATCGAGCGCGACGACGAGCGCGTGATGTTTCGCGAGATCAAGAAGCTCGAGCGCAAGAAGGAGTCCTTCCAGGGCGACCTCAAGATCGAGGAGATGGAGGTGCTCGGCTACGACGTGCTCGAGGTCACCGACTACGGCGTCCCGGTGCGCTCGGCGTGGAACACCATCGACCGGATCCAGGACTTCGCCCAGCGCGTGAAGCAGGCGATCAACGAGGCCAACAAGACGGAGCTCGTCGAGCTCTGAGCTCATCGAGCACTGAGCTCATCGAGCACTGAGCCCGTGAGACACAGAGCTCGTCCGGAGTGGGCGCGCGACGCGTCAAAGGACGGTTCGTAGAACGCACATCGCACCTCGCACCGAGCAAGCGGCCTATCTCGAGAAGAGTGATCTCGACGTCGTAATCGGCAGCTCGCACGTGGCAGGACGCACCTCGCAAGGTGCAAGCGGCACAACACCCGAGGGCTACCGTCCGCCCTGAAAGTGCGTCGCGCTCCCACTCCGGCCGATCTCCAGCGCTTGCCGTTTCCCTCCCGGGTCCATACGCTTCCCCCGATGCCTCCGGCCTGGGCCCGACGACTGCTGTTCTTCACGCTCCTCGGCGTGCAGGCGGTCGTGTTCGTGGCCATCGGGCACCCCGAGGCGTGCGCGGACGTGTGGACGCTCGAATATCACGAGCGGGCCTGCTGTCACCTCTCGAGCGAGACACGCTTCACCCAGCCCGGCGGCGACTGCTGCGACTACGGCTGGGTCGACACGCGCGACCCGCTCGCGGGCAGCACCGCGCTGTCCGTGGCGCCGGCTCCCTTCGTGCGGCTGGCGATGATGGTCAGCGTCCCGCCCGCGCCGGTGCGCGTCGTGGCGACGCCGATCCACACGATCCCCGAGCGGCCACCTGATCGCGCCCTGCGCGCCACCGTCCTTTTGATCTGAGACGCAGCGGGTCCCGTGCCGAGCGCACGGCGTCCCGTCCATGCACCCGTGCGCCCGCATGTCGACATGCGTCGCACGACGTGATCTGCCTCGTCTCGGAGAAGAACGTTGTCCATTCGATCGATCCCTGCACCGCGCGGCGCGCGCCTCGCCAGCGGGACGCCGCGCCCCGCTCGCCTCGCGCTCGACGCGCACCCTCGCCGCGCGCTGCTGGCGATCGCGCTGACCCTCGCGGGCTGCGGCGCGATCCACGAAGACGCGCTGCGGCGTGATCTGCAGGACGCCCGCGCGCGCCTCGCGCTCGACCCGGACGACGCGCCCGCGCCCCTCGACGGCAGCCTCGAGGGCTACGTGGAGAGGGCCCTGCGCGAGAGCCCCGCGCTGCGCGGCGAGTACCAGCGCTGGCGCGCGGAGGCG
>SHBB01000315.1 GCA_004213565.1 Sandaracinaceae bacterium | reverse complement strand
GAGCGCGATCTCGGCGCGGGTGGCGCGAGCGAGCCGGCGCGCCTCCTCGCGCCGCGCCTCGGGCGTCGTCGCCTTGGGCGGCAGGACCTGCGCGACGTCGAAGCCCGCGCCCGTCAGCTCGTCCTCGAGCGCCTCGACGTGAGCGGGTCGGGCGTCCATCCAGAGGACCAGCTGCGCGTGGGCCTGGGTCGGCGCGACGGCGCAGAAGAGGGTGGAGAAGAGCGCGAAGGCTGCCATCGAGAGAGTTCGAGTCACCGGAGCTCCAGCGAGAAAGGCGCCGCATAGGCGCGTCGGCTATCCTCGGTCCGCTGTGCGACGCGCCGACCGTCTCTTCCAGATCATACAGCTCCTGCGCCGCCGCAGGCGAGCGGTCACCGCGCGCTGGTTGGCGGAGCAGCTCGAGGTGTCCGAGCGCACGATCTACCGGGACATCCGGGACCTCGCCTCGACCGGCACGCCGATCGAGGGGGAGGCCGGCGTGGGCTACACGCTGCGCGCCGGCTACGACCTGCCCCCGCTGATGTTCGACGAGGAGGAGGTCGAGGCGCTGGTGCTCGGCGCGCGCGTGACGGGCGCGTTCGGCGACGAGCGGCTCGCGAAGGCGGCCGAGCGCGTGCTCTCCAAGGTGATGGCGGTGCTCCCCAAGCGCCTCGAGCCGAAGCTCCGAGACGCGACGTTGTTCGCGCCGCGGACGGCGCGGGCCGCGAGCGAGGCGCTCTGGATCGTCCGCACGGCGATGAACGAACGCAAGAAGCTGAGCATGTCCTACGAGCGCGCGGACGGCGATCGACGCCTCCGCGTGGTGCGGCCGCTCGGCGCCTTCTTCTGGGGCGTCAGCTGGACGGTGACCGCGTGGTGCGAGCTGCGAGAGGACTTCCGCAATTTCCGGCTCGACCGCATGCACGACCTCGAGCTGGGCGAGCCCTTCGTCGACGAGCCCGGCCGGACCCTGCGCGACTTCGTGCGCACCCTGGGACCCGACGCCGAGGACATGCTCGACAGGTAGGGCGCGGAACCTTCCGCGCGGGGCGTGGTCAGCCCCCGCGTGACCCCGAACCCCGCTCGCAACGCCGTACCGTCGGTGCTACCAATGGACCGCTCGATGGGCCGACGATCTCGACGACGGCGGCTCCTGGTGGAGCGACGCGCCATGATGCAGCTCGTCGCGGACTCCCAGGAGAATCCGCCCAGCAGCGCCGCCGGGGGCGCCGCGCTCGCGCTGCGCGCGCCCGACGTCGACGAGGCGTGGGTGGACCTGATCCACCACGATCCGCTCGTCACGATCGACAAGGAGCTGCTCCGCTCCGCGCTCCGCTTCGCGTTCGAGTCGGGGGACGCCGGCGGGCTGCTCGGCAAGGCGGTCGACGACGCGCCGATCACGCCCAGCCGTTGGAACCCGGAGTCGTTCGCGGGCGGGCTCTTCCTGCCGGAGCTGTTGACCAGCTGCTTCCTCATCGAGGTCGGAAAGAAGCGGCTCGTGCCGAGCCAGACCCACCTCGTCAAGCTCCTCTCTCACCCGCCCGAGGACCAGCGGGACGTCGCGCTCAGGCAAGAGGTGTTGCGAGAGCTCGCGGCCACGCCGGCGTTGCGCGAGGCGCTCAGCACGATCTACGTCGCCCTGCGGGAGCTGCGGAGCCTGCTGGACGAGCGCGCGATGACCCCCGGCGAGACGATCAAACGCAAGGTCGACGTGCTCAACGCGATCAAGACCTTCCTCGACGCGGCCGACGAGGGGCTCGCGGACGCGACGAGCGCGCTGTCTCGCCTGCACGAGTTCGCGGCCGAGGTGCGCGCGCGCGACGTCTACACGCGGCTGGCGCAGATCCTCGACTTCGAGCGCAACATGGCGCTGCTCGAGGTGCGCGTGGTCCTGGGCTCGGACGGTCGCATCCGCGACTTCCAGCTCGTCGAGGCCAAGGAGAACAGCGACAACCCGCTGCTCTGGTCTCCGTGGCGCCGCGTCTGGTCCCGGCTCTTCTCGTGGCTCCGTGGCTACGAGTACACCGAGAACGAGGTCTTGCTGAAGGTCATCGACGAGGTCTTCGAGGAGCTGGAGGACGTCATCCTCCCCTGCTTCGACCTCATCGGCGACGTCGAGCTCTACCTGGCCGCGCTCGGGTTCAAGGACCGCTGCGAGAAGGAGGGCCTCTCGGTCTGCCTCCCGACGATCCACCCGACCCCCGAGCCGGACGCGCCGAGCGGGACGCTCGCGATCGAGCGCATGTTCAACCCGCTCTTGCTGCTGCAGGACATCACGCCGACGCCCTGCGACCTGCACACGTCCGGGCACGACTCGATGGTGCTCGTGACGGGGCCGAACTCGGGCGGCAAGACGCGCATGATGCAGGCGCTCGCGCTCACCCAGCTCCTCGGGCAGAGCGGGCTCTTCGTGCCGGCCGCGTCGGCGGAGCTCACGCGCGCCCCGACCCTCTTCGTCTCCCTGATCGAGGGCGCGCCGGCCGATCAGAAGGAGGGCCGCCTCGGCACGGAGCTGATGCGCGTGCGGCGCCTCTTCGAGCAGCTCGAGCCGGGCTCGATGGTCATCCTCGACGAGCTCTGCAGCGGCACCAACCCGAGCGAGGGCATCGCGATCTTCGAGATGGTGATCTCGCTGCTGCCGCGACTGCGCCCGCAGGTCTGGGTCACGACGCACTTCCTGGACGCCGCGCGCGAGCTGGAGGCGGCGGGGCGCGTGGAGCGTCTGGAGTTCTTGCAGGTGGAGCTGCGCGAGGACGAGCCCACTTACCAGTTCGTCCCCGGCGTCGCGCCCACCTCGCTCGCTTACATGGTCGCCTCGCGGCTCGGCGTGACGCAGGAGGAGCTGGTCGCGCTGGTGGAGCGCCAGGAGCGAAAGTTCGCCGCGCTGCCCGCGCCCGCGTCGCGGGACGAGACGCTCGAAGAGACGGGGTGATGGCGTCCGGCCAAAGCGGCCCTACGTCTCCTTCGTGCAGCAAGCCGCGCAGAGCCCCGGTGACTCCATGCTCGACGCGGGCGCGCTCGCCGTCTCGACCGGGATCGCGCTCGCGGCCGGGGACGCCGCGGTCGGGGAGGTCGCCTTCCCGATGTTGCCAGGCGCGCTGGCCGTGCCCGCCTGGGCGCTCCTCTTCGTGCTCGTCGGCGCGGCCGGGTGGCTGGTGTGGCGGCGCGAGGGCCTCGGCCTGTCGCTGGTCTCGCTCGGCGCCCTGATGGGCGCGTTCGCGCTCCGCGCGCCGCTCTCTGGGCTCGGGCTGGGCCCCGGCGCGAGCGCGCTGCTCCTGGGGCTGATCACGCTGGGCGTGGCGCACCTGCTCGCGCGACGTGGGCAGCGTGGGCCGGCGCTCCTGTCGCTGCCGCTGGCCGTCGCGTTCGGCGCGCTCGCCCTGGCCTGAGCGCTACCAGCGGCCGAGCTCCCACTCGCCGCTCGCGTGGCGCGCCTGCAGCAACGCGAAGCACTCCTTGGCCACCGCCAGCTCCCGGTCCCGGAAGTTCTTGTCGTTCTTCCAGAACTCGTGCAGGTCGCCGCGCCGCTGTCGGCCGTAGACGAGCGCCTTCGTCATCATCTGGATCTTGTCGGCCGCCTTCACCACGCGCGCCTCGAGGCTCTCGCCGTCCTCCATCTCGCGCCACGTCTCCTGCTGCCGCGCGGGGAGGGTGCGCGCCACGATGCCCTCCTCGAGCACCTCGAGCGCGGCGTCCATCGCGGGCGTCTTCTGCGGCATCGGCACGTCGCCCGTCTTCGCCTCGGGCGCGTCGTGCACCAGCGCCATGCGGAGCGCCTTCTCCCCGTCGACGGTCGCGCCCTCGTCTCGCAGCGCGTCCACGAGCAGCATCACGGTGAGCGCGACGCCGTAGCTGTGGTCGGCGATGGACTCGCAGGGACGCACGCCGCGCAGCAGCCAGCCCGTGCGGGGCAGGTCGGCCAGCGGGTCCAGGGCCACGAGGGTGTCGACGATGCGGGCTGCGCGCTCGGTCATGGCGAGGTCTCTAACTCACCCCTCGTGACCGGTCACGCGCTGAGCGCGAGCGGGCGCGGGCCGAGCGCCTCGAGCGCGGCGCGGGTGCGGCTCGCCATGCGGTCGGCGTCCGCGCGGCAGAGGTGCGGGCTCGCCTCCTCGCGCAGCGACAGCAGCTGCGTGCGCAGCGCGGCTCGACGCGACGGCGTGCGCACGTCCTCGGCGACCTCGACCAGCGCGCTCGCCAGGTGCAGGGCGGCGTTGCGATCCCTGACGACGTAGGGCCGGAGCCGGTCGAGGACCTCGGAGGTGAAGACCTCGAAGGTCAGCGGTCGGCCGACGACGCGGAGCGTGCCCTCTTCGTCGAAGCGCTGCCCGTGCTCGTCGCCTCGGCGCGCGACCTCCGACAGCGCCGCTCCGAGGCGGTCGATGCAGCTGATGGCGGTGAACGGATCGTTGACGCCTGGCGAGAGCGCGCGGGTCGCGATCTCGAGCAGCTCGGTGGCCGGGAAGAGCACGTCCTCCCGGGGCGTGCGGAGCGCGCCGAGCGCGAAGGCGGAGCGGACGGAGTCGGCCAGCGCCTCCACCTCCTCCTCGAGACCCCGCGCGGACACACGCGCGATGACGCGCCCCACCGCCACGAACTCGCCCGCCGCGTGGGGCAGATGGATCAACGCGTCGATCCGCCGCGCGAGCTCCGTCAGGTGATCGAGGTCGATGCGCTGGATGTAGCCGGCCACCTCGGAGCGAACCTCGATCGCGTCGACCGGGATCGGCGGCGCCGTCGTCGGCTCCAGGAGCGCCTCGGGGAAGAACTCACGCAGCCGGTCGTTCAGGGTCTCCCCGATTCGCGCGATCACCCGCGAGATGTGGATGCTCTGCGGGATGTGGTGGATGTAGTAGATGAAGACGACGCAGCCCGCGACGGCGAGCGCGAGGGCAACGAGCGTGGCGATCTGCGGCACGAAGGGCTCGGCGGCCTCTCCGCTGCCCGGGCCCCACGCCTCGTTCACCGCCCGCAGCACGACGAGGCAATAGAGGAACGCGGCCACGAAGGTGCCGAGCGTCAGCTGGTTGCCGCGGTCGCGCATGAAGTTCGTGAGCAGACGAGGCGCGAACTGCGAGGCGCTGTAGGCCACCGCGGCGATGGTGATCGAGAACGTCACGCCGGCCACGCCGATCATCGAGCCCGCGACCGTCGTCAGCACCGCGCGCGCTCCCTCGGGGCCGTTCGGCCCGATGAGGCGGAGATCCCCCAGCCAGTCGGGCGGCAGCGTGCGGTCGAGCGCGATGCTCGCGATGGCGAGGCAGACCGCGCCGAACGCCATCACGCTGGGGATGAACCAGTAGCTCCCGCGCAGGTTCTCGACGAGCTGCCGCAGGCCGACCCAGCTCGTCAGCCTCATCCATCCCCGCCGCTTCGGGCGCATCGCGCGTCTGGTCCGACCCATCGCGCTCCGTGGTGCAGCGTCCGTGCCGCGTCGCGACCGCCGGCCACACGCGCGTCCCTGCGGGGCGCCGCGCCCCAGCGCGGGGCGATCCGCGCGAAATCTGCGCTCTCGACCGGCGAGTCGCGCCGGCTCTCGAGGACCTGCTAGGCTGCGCCGCCGTGCCACGCCGCGCTCCGGAAGGTCTCTGGGATCGTCTCCACGCGGCCTTTCATCGGCCGAGCACGCCCCAGTATCGCGCGGTCGACCGCACCGTCTGGCTGCTCATCGTGCTCTCGGTGGTGCTGCTCGTGATCGAGCCGTTCGTGGTGGGTCGAGGGGAGCGCATCACGCTGAGGGCGATCGACTTCGTCATCCTCGCGCTCTTCGGCATCGAGCTGACGCTTCGGGTGCTGACCTTCCGGCCCCCCGCGCTCGAGGTCTTCGCCCGCGCGCCGCTCGGCACGCTCCGCACGCACGTGCTGGCCCGGCTCTCGTTCCTGCTCAAGCCGATGCAGATCATCGATCTGATCACCATCGTCGCGGTGGTGCCGGCCCTGCGCGGGCTGCGGGTCCTGCGCTTGCTGCGGCTCCTGCGCACCGCGCGCGTCTTTCGCTACGGCAACCCGTTCGCGGGCCTGATCAGCGCGTTCGAGACCGACCGGCTGCTCTTCTCGTTCGCCTTCGGGGTGCTCGGCGTCGAGACCGTGCTGGGCGGCATCACCCTCTACCTGCTGGAGCGCGACGAGCCGGGCGCGCAGGTCAGCTCGATGGGGGAGGGCATCTGGTGGGCCCTCGTCACCCTGACCACGGTGGGCTACGGAGACTACGCGCCGGTCGGCGAGATCGGCCGCGCGTGGGGCGCGGTGCTGATGGTGGGCGGCATGTTCACCCTCGCGCTCTTCGCCGGCATCGTGGGCCACAGCCTCCTGAACGCGGTCTTGTCCATCCGTGAGGAGCAGTTCCGAATGAGCAGTTACGTCAATCACGTGGTGGTGTGCGGGTACGAAGAGGGGCGGCAGCTCCTGCTCGAGAGCCTCCAGGCCGAGATCGATCTGGAGGAGACCAAGGTGGTGCTCTTCAGCCGCCAGCCGCGCCCGCGCGAGGTGCCGCCGGAGCTCATGTGGGTGCACGGTGACCCGACCAAGCAGAGCGAGCTGGGCAAGGTGCGCATGACGCACGCCCGGAGCGCGATCGTGGTCGGCTCCCGCACCGTCACGCCGCAGCTCGCGGACGCGGCCACCATCCTGACCGTGTTCACCATCCGGGCCCACCTCGAGCTCCAGAAGGAGGCGGCCACCCGGGAGCGGCCGCTCCACATCGTCGCGGAGATCCTCGACAGCGAGAACGTCGGCCACGCGCGCACGGCGGGGGCGGACGAGGTGATCGAGTCGCAGCGCCTCGGCTTCGCGATGTTGACCCACACCGTCGCCTACCCGGGCGTCGGCGATCTCACGAGCCAGATCGTGGCGTCGGGCGCGGCGAGCTTCTACGTCGGCGCGCAGCCGGATGGGCTCCCGATCCCGCTCACGTTCGGAGAGCTGGCGCGCGCGGTCAAAGCGCGCCACGACGCGCTCGTGATCGGCCTTCGAGATCCCGTGACCCGCGCCCAGACCATCAACCCGCGCGACGACCTGCCGGTGCCGGAGGACGCGGAGGTGGTCTACATCGCCGAGTCGCCGACGCTCGAGCCGACGCACGCGGAGCCCCGATGAGCCAGCTCAAGCCGCCGGCCTTCTTCGAGGGGCCCGAGAAGAAGGTGGAGCTGACCGTCGTGGACGACCACCCGTCGCTGCGCCGCCTCGGGGAGGCGTTCTGGCACCGGGTCGTCAACGCGTCGGGGGCGGAGGTCGTCAGCAAGCGGAGCAACGACGTCTTCGACGCCTACCTCCTCAGCGAGAGCAGCCTCTTCGTCTACGAGTCGTTCGTGACCATGATCACCTGCGGGCGGACGCAGCTCGTCCGCGGCGTGGACGTGATGCTCGAGGCGATCCCGGACGAGGCGATCGCGGTGCTCATCTACGAGCGCAAGAACGAGCACTTCCCGCACGAGCAGGCGTCGAGCTTCTTCGAGGACGCGCGCCACCTGGCCGAGCGGCTCGACGGACGCGCGCTCCGCTTCGGCGTCGAGCACGAGCACGCGGTGCGGCTCTTCCACACCACGCGCGGCTACCAGCCGGTGCAGGAGGACCGCACGCTCGAGGTGCTCATGCACGGGATCGACGAGCGCTGCGCCGAGACGTTCCTCGCCTCGCGGCGGCCGCCCAGCGGCACGCTGGCCCAGCAGCTCGGGCTGCGGCGCGCGCTCGAGGGGTTCGAGGTGGACGAGTTCGTCTTCGATCCGGCCGGCTACTCGCTGAACGGGATGCGCGACGAGGCCTACGTCACGCTGCACGTCACGCCCGAGCGGGTCGGCAGCTACGTCAGCTTCGAGACCAACGCGCCGGAGCTCGACCACGATCCGAGCGGCCTCGTCCAGGAGGTGGTGGAGCGCTTCCGTCCCGAGTCGTTCGACGTGGTCGTCTTCGAGCCCGACGACGATCCGGTGAGCGTGGACGTGCCCGGCTACGTCCTGCGCAAGCACGTACAGGAGCCGGTCAGCGGCTATCACGTGACGTTCCAGCACTTCTATCGACCGTCGACGCGCCCGGTCCGCGCCTTCTCGATCCCGCTCTCTTCTTGACCCCGCTCACGCCCTCGGCGCTGCTATGTTCCGGCGCATGAATTCCGACCGATGGGACCTTGAGCGCCTCATCCACCCCTTCTCCGCCGAGACGTTCGTCGACGAGCGCTTCGAGAACGCGGTGCTCCACGTCGAGCGGGGCGACCCGGCCTACTACGGCTCGCTGCTCAGCCTGCAGGACATCGATCGCGCGCTGACGACGCTCCACCTGCACCACCCCACGGTGCACATGGCCAACGCCGACAAGCCGGGGCTGAGCTCCGCCGACTACACGTACCCATCCGGGCTCATCGACGCGGCGCGGCTGTACCAGGAGTACGCCGACGGCGGCAGCATCGTGATGAACAACCTCGAGGGTTCGCTGCCCTCGTTGATGAACCTCTGCCGATCGATGGAGGCGCGCTTCTCCCACCGCTTCCAGTGCAACATCTACGTCACCCCAGCGGGCGGCGCGCGCGGGCTGGCCACCCACTTCGACTCGCACGACGTCTTCGTGTTGCAGATCTCGGGCACGAAGCACTGGACGCTCTACGACACGCCCGTGGAGCGGCCCCTGCGTGGACAGGACTTCGACCCGAGCGCCTACCCGGTGGGTGAGAAGAGCCTCGAGCTCGATCTCGCGCCGGGCGACATGCTCTACGTGCCCCGCGGGGTGATGCACGACGCGTCCAGCACGGACGAAGACAGCTGCCACATCACGCTGGGCGTCCTGCCGAACACGTGGACCGATCTCTTGCTCGAGGCGGTGGCCCGCGCGGCGCTCGAGGACGCGGAGCTGCGGCGCTCGCTCCCCGTCGGATACGCGAGCCAGGGGTTCGACCGCGCGGCCTCCCGCGCGCGCTTCGCGGACATGCTCCAGCGCGCGGTGGCGAAGGCGGACTTCGACGGAGCGCTCGACCACTTCGCCGAGGACCTCGTGAGCACGCGCCACGGGCTGCTCTACGGACAGATGGATCAGATCCACCGCCTGGCCGCGCTGAGCCTCGAGGATCGGGCCAGCCCGCGACCGAGCTTGCTCTACCACCTCACCCGCGACGCGGAGCACGTGACGGTGACCGCCTACGGCGGCACGCTCTCGATGCCCGTGCACGCGGCCGATCCGCTCGAGTACGCGCTGACCCACGAGGGCTATCGCGTGGGGGATCTGCCGGGCGACCTCGACGACGAGGGAAAGATCGTGCTCATCCGCAAGCTGATCAAAGAGGGCCTCGTGGCCCTGGACTGAGCATCAGCGCATCGCAGAAAAGCGGCCCGACCACGAGGAGCGAGGTGTGTGTCGAGCTTGGATGTGGAGTGTGATGAGATGTGTTGGAGTGGGATCGGAGGGGGAGGCTCGCTCCTCGTGATCAGGCACGGTCTGGGAGTTTGCAGCGCCCGTGCCACCCCTCTCGTCCCCCCGTTCTTCGACCTCACGCCGTGTCGCGGCGACACGCAGGTGACAGGTCGGCGAGGAGGCCTCCGAGGCCGGACAAAATGGCAGCCCGGCTGCACGCGGAGCGCGTCTCAGCGCTCTTCGAGCGGCCTCGGCGGCCGATAGTGGACGCGCTTCGCCGCGACTGAGACCAGCTCGCGCTCCGGCCAGCGCAGCGCGGTGAGCTTTCCGCCGAACACGCAGCCGGTGTCGAGGCAGATCGTCCCGTTCACCCACCGCGTCTCCCGGACCGGGGTGTGGCCGTAGATCACGGCCGCGCGGCCCTCGTAGTCCTGCGCCCAGTCGAGCCGGACGGGCAGGCCCTCGTCGTCGGTCTCGCCGTTGGTGTCGCCGTAGAGGCAGAACGCGCGCACCTTGCCGCCCACGCGCCCGTGCATCGACTCCTTCAGCCCCGCGTGGGCCACCACGAGGCCACCGCCGTCGAGCACGTAGTGAGGGCGGAGCCCATCGATGAACTCGCGCGCGCGCTCCCGGAAGGCGGCCGGCTGCTGCTCGAGCGACGCGATCGACGCGTCGGCGCCGTGGCTCGGCTTGATGTTCTTGCCCTGGAGCCAGCGCAGGATCTTGGCCTCGTGGTTGCCCTGCACGCAGAGCGCGGCGCCGGCGTCGACCATGTCCATCGCGATGCGCAGGCAGCCCGCGACGTCGGGGCCGCGGTCGACGAGGTCGCCGACGAAGATCACGCGGCGGCCGGCGGGGTGACGGTAGGCGCCGTCGACGTCGGGGGCGTACCCGAGCGTCTCGAGCAGCTCGCGCAGCTCCTCCGCGCAGCCGTGCACGTCGCCGATCACGTCGAAGGGCCCGCGCTCCTCGCGCCGCTCGGGGGCGAGCTTCTCCCGGACGATCTCCACGGAGTCGATCTCGTCCTCGGCCAGGACGTGGATCTCCCGGAACCCCTCCTGCGAGAGCGACGCGAGCGTGCGCTGGAGCTGGCCGTGGTGCTCCTCGACCACCACCTCGGTGAAGGGGCGGTCTCCGCGCGCCGCGTGCCGCGCGATCAGGCTGGGGAGGGACACGTCGAGCGCGATGACCACGCACGGCAGGTGCTGCCGCTTGGCGATCGCGCGGAGCGGCTGGCGGGCGCGGACCTCGAGGCTCGTCGCGTCGATCACCGTCATGCGCGCGTGCGCGAGGCGCATCTCGGCGAGGCGGTGCACCATCTCGAACGCGTCCGCGCTCACCGACTGGTCGTTCTCGTCGTCGCAGATGAGCGCGCGCATGCGATCGGAGGCGATCACCTCCGTCGGGGCGAAGTGCTTCGCGGCGAAGCTGGACTTGCCGCTGCCGGTCGCGCCGACCAGCACGACGAGCGACGGGTCCGGGATGCTCAGGCGCGTCATGGGGACCGTGGTTTGCGTCTCGGGGCCGGCTGATGCAACACCGGCGGGTGGATCCCGAGGCCGTCGCACGTCACGCGCAGATGTTCGCGAACCGCGTGAAGAAGAACCATCGCAAGCTCGCCAAGGCGTTCGAGCGCGAGGGGGTGGGCGCGTTTCGCCTCTACGACTGGGACATCCCGGAGGTGCGCGCGGTCTGCGACTGGTACGAGGGGCACCTCGTGGTGGCCGAGTACGAGCGCACGCAGACCGAGGGCGTGGACGACTACGCGGGCAGCCTCGGGCGCGCGGCGGCGGAGGCGCTCTCGCTGCCCGACGACCGCGTGCACGCCAAGCAGCGCCGGACCCGCCCCAGCGAGGGCGCGCGCTACCGCCGGCTCGGCGACGGCGGCCGGCTCATGCAGGTGCGCGAGCGGGACCTGCGCTTCTGGGTGAACCTCGACGACTTCGTCGACACGGGGCTCTTCGCCGACCACCGCGACACGCGGCGCTGGTTCGGCGGAGAGAGCGCGGGCAAGCG
>SHBB01000314.1 GCA_004213565.1 Sandaracinaceae bacterium | reverse complement strand
GCGTCCAGGCACTGCCCGCTCATCTCGAAGCGCAGCTCGGTGTCGGACACGTAGGGCTCGAAGCTGCCGTGCGCCCCGTGGATCAGCGCCTCGGCGAGGTAGGGGACCGTCAGGAGCGCGCGCGCGGCGGCCTCATCCGCGGCGGCGATGCGGTAGGGCTCGTCGATGCGCGCGTCGCCGAGCTGGAGATCGCTCGCCCCGACCAGCGCGGTCCACGCGCGCGAGAGGAAGCTCGTCGGGGTGACGGCCAGGCCGAGCTCGAGCGACGTCGGGAAGAAGGCCTTGGCGTAGGAGTAGTAATGCGTCTGGCGGTTCTTGCCGCTTCCCGAAGAGACGATGCGCATCCCCACCTGCACCCGCAGCCCGGCGCGCTCGCCCTCCATCGTCTGACGGATGCTCGGCCCCGATCCAATGAACAGGCCGCGGCGAGGCTGTCCGACGAGCGTCAGGCCGAGCCGCTGCGCCGCCTCCGCCCAGCGGCGGCCGCTGCGGCGCGCGGCGTGGACGGAGAAGTAGATGGCCGCCGCGAGCAGGCCGCCGAAGAGGACCGCGAAGCCTCCGAAGAAGCAGAGGACGAAGAGGGCCTCCATGCGCCGAGGGTATCGCCTCGGACCTCAGAACGCCTGGTGCTCCGCCTCCGGGACGAGGATGACGGCCTCGTTCGGTCCGAGCTCCACGTCGAGCAGCCCATCGGCGCCGACCCCGAAGCTCGCGTCCCCCAGCACGTCGCGCAGCGTGCCCCGCGCCGTGACCTCCATGACCGCGCCCTCGAAGCTCGTGCGCGACGCCTTGTCGCTCCGGGCGTTGATCACCACCAGCGCGTACTCGCCCTCGGGGGTGCGGCGCTCGAACGCCAGGACGCCCGCGTCGCTCTCGTCACCGCTGCGATCACTGACCCAGACCAGCTCGAAGCTCCCGTGCGTCAGCGCGCGGTAGTGGCGACGGATGCGGCTGAGGCGCGCGATGTGCTGGAAGGTCTCGCCGTCGGTGGCGTATCCGCTGCGCCAGAGCGGCTCGCGGTTGGAGGGGTCGTTCCCGCCGTTGAAGCGCTGCTCCGTCCCGTAGTAGAGGCACGGGATGCCGTCCTCGGTGAAGAGGTAGGTCAAGGCCGCGTGCAGCTCTCGCACGCCCTCCTCGCCGTCGTTCTCGAAGAGGAAGCGGGGGACGTCGTGGTTGTCGAGGAAGTTGACGAGCACCTCGTCGGGGGAGACGCCGATGCCGCCCTCCTGCGGGGTCTGGCCGTAGTTCACGGCGCGCTCTTCGAGCAGGCGCTGGATGTTGCTCGTCGGCCCACCGTTGCGGAAGACGTCGTCGAAGACGCGGAACTTCTGCGAGAAGTAGAAGACCGAGTCGAGCCGGCCGGGCTGGGTGAAGCTCCCGATCAGGTCGTCGCGGCCGTCGAACGCCTCGCCGAACATGAAGAAGTTCGTCTTGCCGGCAGCGGCGACGCGGCGGCGCACCTCGGGGGCGAAGAACTCCCAGAACTCGTATTCGACGTGCTTGATGGTGTCGATGCGGAAGCCGTCGAGATCGGTCTGGAGGACCCAGTCGACGTAGACCTGCACCATCGCCTCGCGCACCTCGGCGTTGCGGGTGTTGACGTCCTTGAGGCCACCCGGGAAGTCGCCGAGCAGGAGCTGCTCCTCGATGTCGAAGTTCAGCGTGCGGCCACGGCGGTTGTAGGCGTTCGGGTCCTGGAAGATGGCGGGCTGCGGCGGGACCCGGAAGATCTCGGGCATGTCGAAGAAGCGCACCGGCGCCGGCCCGGCCGGCCCGAGCGAGGTGAACGACTGGATGCCGCGGATGTCGAAGTCCGGGTCGAACTCGTTGATGCGAGCCACCGGGCTCGTGCCCTGGGTCGGGCTGCCGCCGGGCGCGATCGATCCGGAGCCCTGGGTCGACTCGTCGGGCTGCCCGTTCTGGTTCACGTCGTAGTAGAAGACCTGGCCCAGGTGGTTGGTGACGATGTCGAGGATGATCAGCATCCCGCGCGCGTGGCACTCGTCGACGAGGCGCCGCAGCGTGGCGAGGTCTCCGAAGTGCGGGTTGACCCGCGTGAAGTCGACCGCCCAGTACCCGTGGTAGCCGTCGATGCCCGCGTCGGTGTCGACGTTGAGCACGACCGGGCTGATCCAGAGCGCGGTCACGCCGAGCGCCTCGAGGTAGTCGAGCTGGTCGATGACGCCCTGCCAGTCGCCGCCCTGGTAGCGGGCGAGCGCGGTGGGGTCGACGCGCCAGTCGTTGTGCGCGTCGCCGTTCGCGAAGCGGTCGACGAGCAGCTGATAGATGATCTGGTCGCGCCAGTCGTCGACGTGGGTCTGGACCTCGACGTGGGCCTGGTCGCCCAGCGCGTCGTGCGCGCAGGAGAGCGAGAGGGTGGCCAGTAGCAGGATCGCGAATCGACGGGTCATGGCTCAGCTCCCGTAGCTGCTGGAGGCAAACCACCACTCGACGCCGATGCCGAGGAAGTGCTCGACGTTGTTGGCGGAGCGGGGGTCGAGGGCGGGGTAGAGCGCGCGCGCGTCGTCGTCGCGCACGGTCAGCGAGTAGATCACGCGCAGGTGCGGTCGCGTGTAGGTGCCGCGGCCGAAGGGCGAGACGAAGGGCACGACGCCGAGCTTGAAGACGTTGCCGCCCTCCGGGCCGCCGGTCGCCTCGTTGATCGCGCTCCGCGCGATGCCCGAGTAGCTGAGATCGACGGCCACGCCGACGAAGCGACCGAACCAGATCATCGGCCGCGCGTTGATGGACCCTTCGCTGAGCGCGGCGCGATCGAAGATGTTGGGATCGGCGTCGCGGAACCAGCGGTAGTAGGCGCCCACCTGCAGCCCGAGGAAGTCGTGCTCCCAGTTGGCGCTGAGCGCGACGCGAAACTCCTCGGCGCGGCCGGTCTGGATGACCGAGCCCTCCTGGAACGGGACGCCGAGCGGGTCGTAGGCGCCGAGGCCGCGCGCGTAGCGCACGAAGAGGTTGGCGAAGGTGCGGCTCGAGGTCAGGTAGCCGCCGAGCTGCGCGCCGACGACCCAGCCCGCGTCGTCGGGGAGCTGCTCGATGAAGCCCTCCTCGTCCTCGCGCCGACCCGACGGGAGGTAGTGGCCCTCGCCGTAGAGGATGGCCTTCATGCCGTCGCCCGCGAAGCGACCGAAGGGCCACCAGGTGAGCTTGCCCGCGGTCACGAGGCGAGGGCGGTCGAGGAAGAGCACCGTCTCGGGGGTGAAGCCCGAGCGCGCGGGGACCAGCACCTCTTGGCGCTGGAAGGGGTCGTTGGGCTGCGAGAGGCCGACCGCGACGGACAGCTCACCGATGTCGTCGAGCGCGTAGCGGAGGCCGCCGCCGACCATGTTGAGGTTGTCGAGCGGCCAGAAGTTGTAGAGGTAGACGTCGTCGCCGCGCCACATGCGCGAGCCCGCCCACACCGCGAGCCCCGGGGTGAGCAGGTGCCGCACCTCGGCGAACAAGTTGCGGATGGCGATGACCTCGTCGAACTCCCCGTCGAAGTGGAAGAGCGGCCCACCGAAGGCGACGGTGGCGACGATCTGGGTGTCCATGCCCGCGAAGTGATCCTCGCGCCGCAGCTCGATCTCGGCGTAGGTGTCGTCTTCGTCCACGCGGGGGGCCCACGCGGTCAGACGCGACTGCCGCCCGAGGCGGCCGTCCAGATCGGACGCCGCGATGATGCGGCCATAGGAGCCGAAGTAGAAGTCGCCGCGGTGGGCGTCGGGGTCCTCGTCCGCCTCCTCTTCTTCTGCCTCGTCCGCCTCGCCGTCCTCGGGCGCCCGGCCCTCCTCGAGGCGCTGTGCGGGGGCGTCTCCGCCTCCTCCAGGGGTCTGCGGGTCGGCGCCGGCGGGGGGCTCGTAGATGGTGGCCTGCGGCGGCACGCCCGGCTCCCGGGGCGCGGGGGCAGTGTCCTCGTCGGCGTCGCCGTCTCCCTCCTCGGGGGGTTCCGCATCCGGCTCCGCGCCCTGCTGATACCAGGGCCGTTGCGCCTCGTCTTCCTCCTGCGCGGAGGCGACGAGGGGCGTCAGCAAAAGCGGCGACGAGAGGCAGAGGAGGGCGAGGGCGGCGCGCACGGCGAACCGAGCGTAGCGGAAATGTCGCCGACTTGAAGGGCTCCGTCACTCAGGAGTGAGTCAACCCTGGAAACGCTCGCGAAATCACGTGGAAATCTCGGGGTCGCGCCCGCGAAAAAAATGCTCGTGGGGGTATGTGAGGGGGCGATGAGGCGATTTTCGGTGGCGCTCGTGTGCCTGTCTGCGGTCTCCCTGGTGGCCTCGGCCCAGGACGCGCTGACGCCGCGCGAGCGCCATCGGCTGGACGAGGGCGAGCTCGTCCGGCGTCCCCGGACCACCCGCGCCGGGCGCTTTCGCTACATCGGCGGCACCAGCTGGCTGCGGGTCCGCGCGCCTCGCCGTGAGGTGTGGCGCGTGATCGACGACGTCACCCGTTACCCGCGGCTGCTCCCGGGCGTGGTCGAGGCCCGCGAGATCGAGCGACGACCGGGCCGTCGGCTCGTCTACCTGCGACACCGCTACGCGTTCGTGCAGGCGTCCTACTACGCCGTCGTGCGGCCCGATCCGGAGCGCTACACGATCGACTTCGAGCTCGACCGCACGCGGCCCCACGACGTGCGCGCCGGCCGGGGCTTCCTGATGGTCACGCGCTGGGCGGGCGGCCGCGAGTCGATCGTCACCTGGGGCATCCGGGCCGACGTCGGCGCGGGGCTGCTCACGGGCGTGTTCGCGCCGCTCCTTCGGGACTGGATCCTCCGGGTGCCGGAGTGCGTGCGCGCGGAGCTCGAGCCGGGGCGCGCCAGCTGTTGACCCGACCCCAGGGGCCGCGCGAGGCTCGGCGCCGATGGATCTCTACGTCGTCCGGCACGCCATCGCGGAGGAGCGGCGGCCCGATCTCGTCGACGCGAGCCGCGCGCTCACCAAGTCGGGGCGAAAGCGCTTCGCGCGCTGCGTGGCGGGCCTGGAGCGGCTCGAGCTCCGCTTCGACCGGGTCCTGCACAGCCCCTGGCGGAGGGCGGCCCAGACGGCCGAGCTGATGACCTCGCTCGGGCGCGCGATCGAGCCGCACGAGGCCCTCGCCGCGCCGCCCTCACGCGGGCTGCTCGAGGTGCTCGGGGAGGCCGGCGAGACGGTCGCGGTGGTGGGACACGAGCCCTGGCTCAGCGAGCTGATCGCGTGGCTCGTCGTGGGCGAGCCGGCGGACGGAGACGCGCGCTTTCGCATGAAGAAGGGCGGCGTCGCGCAGCTGCGAGGCACGCCGCGGCCCGGCCGCATGCAGCTCCGGGCGCTGCTGCCGCCGAAGCTCTTCCTGGAGTGATCAGTCCGTCGCGGCCGGGCGCTCGCTGCTGCGCGTCAGCTCGGAGCGCAAGATCGCGTCGCGCTCCAGCGCCGGCCGGTGGCGGCTCGGCGCGTCGAGGATCACGCGCGCGCTCCGGCGCCAGGTGACGTACGCGTACGCCCACTCCATCAGCACCGCGATGCGGTTGCGGAAGTCCACGAGGAAGAGGATGTGGATGACCAGCCAGAGCATCCACGCGAAGAAGCCGCTGAAGCGGCTGCTCGACACCTCGGCGACGGCGCGCGCGCGCCCGATGGTCGCCATGGAGCCCTTGTCCTTGTACACGAAGCGTGCGCGCTTCGGGAGGTCCTGGACCTCGGCGTCGATCTGCTCGGCCGCGAACTTCCCGCTCTGGATCGCGGTCTGCGCCACCCCCGGCAGCGGCTCGCCGTCCTGCTCGAGCGAGATGAGATCGCCGAGCACGTAGACCTCCGGGCGGCCCGGCACGGTCAGGTCCGGCTCGACCTTGACCCGGCCCGCGCGATCCCGCTCGGCGCCGAGGCCCTCGGTCAGCGGGCTCGCCTTCAGGCCCGCCGCCCAGACCACGGTGGCCGCCTGGATGCGCATCCCGTCGGCGGTGTATACGCCGTGCGCGTCGACCGACTCCGCGAACGTCTCGAGGTGCACCTCCACGCCGAGCTCCTTCAGCGAGGTTAGCGCGTCCCGCGACGACTCCGGGTGCATGGCGGGCAAGACGCGGTCGGTGCCCTCGAGAAGCACCACGCGCACGTCCTTGTCCGCGTCGAAGGTGCGGAAATCGGCCGCGAGCGTCTCCGCGGCGATCTCGCGCAGCGCGCCGGCCATCTCGACGCCGGTCGGACCGGCCCCGATGAGCACGAACGTCAGCAGCTCCTTGCGCCGCTCGGGGTCGGTCTCTCGCTCCGCCGCCTCGTAGGCGCGCAGCACCCGTGAGCGCACGTCGAGCGCCTCCCGCAAGGTCTTGAGGCCGGGGGCGTGGGCCTCCCACTCCGGGTGTCCGAAGTAGTTGTTGACCATGCCGGTCGCGAGCACGAGGTAGTCGTATTCGAGCTCTCCTTGGTCCAGGCGCACGACCCGCGCGTCCGGATCGATCGACACCGCCCGCGCCATCAGCACCTGCGTGTTCTCCTGCTTGCGGAGCAGCTTGCGCAGCGGCGCGGCGATGTCGGGGGCGGTCAGCGCGCTGGTGGCGACCTGGTAGAGCAGGGGCTGGAAGAGGTGATGGTTGCTCTGGTCGACGAGCGTCACCCGCACCGGCGCGCGGCGGAGGCTCTTCGCCGTCGCGAGCCCACCGAACCCGCCCCCGAGGATCACCACGTGCGGCTTCTTCATCGCGCCTGGTAATGAGCCGCCATCGGAGCCGCGGCAAGCCCTGGACCTCGAGGTCGGCAGGGGCGGTATCATCGCCGCGTGGCGCGCGTGGAGATCACCTACTGCCCGAAGTGCCGCTGGCTCCCGCGCGCCGCGTGGCTGGCCGAGGAGCTGCTCTTCACCTTCGAGCGGGGACTGAGCGTGACGCTCCGGCCGGGAGAGGCGGGCGAGATGCGCGTGCTCCTCGACGGTCAGATCCTCTTCGACCGCGCGGTCGAGGGGCGCTTCCCGGAGCCGAAGGAGCTGAAGCAGGCGATCCGCGATCGCGTCGAGCCCTCGCGCGATCTCGGCCACTCGGACGGTTGATCGTCACGGGCGCCGAACATAGCGTCGCCTCATGACGAAGACGCCGGAGCCTCTGCCCGCCGCGCGCGTACGGCGTCGCCTCGATCCCGAGTCGCTCGCGTTCGAGTCGACCGGCGAGCTCGAGCCGCTCGCCGGCCTGCTGGGGCAAGACCGAGCTGAGGAGGCGATGCGCTTCGGCGCCAGCATCCAGCGCAAGGGCTTCAACCTCTACGTGCTCGGGCCGCCGGGGATGGGCAAACATCACCTCGCCCGCGAGGTCATCGAGGCGCAGGCGCGGCGCGGCGAGGTCCCGCAGGACTGGGTCTACGTGCACCGGTTCGACGACGCGGATCGACCGAAGGCGATGGCGCTGCCGCCCGGGCGGGGGCACGCGCTCGAGGAGGCGATGTCCCGGTTCGTGGAGGACCTCGTCGACGTGGTCCGAGCCGCGTTCGAGACGGAGGAGTTCCAGAACCGCCGCCGCGTGATCGAGCAGCGCATCGAGAGCCAGCACGAGGACGCGTTCGGCGCGCTCGCCGATCAAGCCGAGGAGAAGGGGCTCCGCCTCCTGCGGACCCCGGGAGGGCTCGCCTTCGCGCCGCTGAAGGAGGGCGAGGTGCTGGACCCGAAGGCCTTCGCGGCGCTCCCGGAGGAGGAGCAGGCGAAGCTGAAACAGGCCCTCTCGGAGATGGAAGATGCCTTGCGCGACCTCATGCGGCAGGCGCCGCGGTGGCAGCGTGAGGCGCGCGAGGCGCTGCGGGAGCTCGAGCGCGAGCTCGCGGGCTACGCCGTCGCCCACCAGCTGCGGGAGCTGCGCGAGGCGTTCGCGGACGCGACGGAGGTCGCGTCCTGGCTCGACGCGGTGGAGGAGGACGTGGTCGAGCACGCGCCGAGCCTGCTGGCCGACGACTCGGGCGAGGAGGCCGTGAAGAAGGCGCTCCTGGGTGGAAACGGTCCCCTGCGGCGCTACCGGGTGAACCTGCTGGTCGATCGACGCGAGGCCGTCGAGGCGCCGGTCGTCTTCGAGGATCACCCGACGCTCGACCGACTCGTGGGGCGCATCGAGCAGCGCGCGCAGCTGGGCGCGCTCGTCAGCGACTTCACCTTGATCAAGGCTGGCGCGCTGCACCGCGCGAACGGCGGCACGCTCATCCTCGACGCGCGGCGACTGCTCGCGCAGCCGTCGGCGTGGGACAGCCTCAAGCGCGCGCTGCGCCACGGGGAGATCGAGATCGAGTCCCTCGGCAAGGCGCTCGGCATGAGCACGGGCTCGCTCGAGCCGGACCCCATCCCGCTGACCGCCAAGATCGTGCTCGTGGGCGATCGACAGCTCTACTACCTGCTCAGCGCGCTCGATCCGGACTTCGATCAGCTCTTCAAGGTCGCGGCCGACTTCGAGGACGACGTGCCCTGGGACGCCGCGCACGTCGCCGACTTCGCGCGGCTCACCGCGGGGGTGGTCAAGAGCGAAGAGCTGCTCGACTTCGACCGCGGCGCCGTGGCGCGGCTCGTCGAGCACGCGGCGCGGCTGGCCGATCACAACGAGAAGATCACGACCAACCTCACGCGCATCTGCGACGTGATGCGCGAGGCGGACTGGCACGCGCGGCGACGAGAGCTCGAGCGCGTGCGGGCCGAGGACGTGCAGGCCGCGATCGACGCGCGACGCCAGCGCGAGGGGCGCATCCGCGAGCGCGGGCTCGAGGCCTTCTCGGACGGGACCCTCCTGCTCGACACGAGCGGCGACGTGGTCGGACAGATCAACGGCCTGAGCGTGATGGCCATCGGACACAGCCGCTTCGGCCGACCGAACCGCATCACCTGTCGCGTGCGCGTCGGCAAGGGTGAGGTCGTCGACATCGAGCGCGAGGTGCAGCTCGGCGGGCCCATCCACTCGAAGGGCGTGATGATCCTTTCGAGCTTCCTCGGCGCGCACTACGGCGAGGCGCAGCCGCTCAGCCTGAGCGCGAGCCTGGTCTTCGAGCAGAGCTACGGCGGCGTCGACGGAGACAGCGCCTCGCTCGCGGAGCTGTGCGCGTTGATCAGCGCGCTCGCGGAGGCGCCCCTCGCGCAGCGGTTCGCGATGACCGGATCGGTCAACCAGATGGGCCAGGTCCAGGCGATCGGCGGCGCGAACGAGAAGGTCGAGGGCTTCTTCGACGTGTGCCGCGAGCGCGGGCTCGACGGGACGCAGGGCGTGATCCTGCCGGCCGCGAACGTGCAACACCTGATGCTCCGCGAGGACGTGGCCGCGGCGGTCGAGGAGGGGACCTTCTCGGTCTACGCGGTCGCGCACGTCGACGAGGCGCTCGCGCTCCTGACGGGGGAGGACCCGGGCGAGCGCGACGAGCACGGGCTCTACTCACGCGGGACGGTCCACTACCGGGTGCGCGCCCGACTCGAGCAGTTCGCGGAGCGCGCGCGCGCGTTCCTCTCGCGGCCGGGAGACGGTGGATGATCCGCCGCGTCATCGTGGTGGTGGACTCCTCCGAGCGCGCGGCGCGCGCCGTCCGCGAGGCGTCCCGTGTGGCCGGGCACTTCGACGTCGACCTCGAGGGCGTGCTCCTGGAGGACGAGGCGCTCCTCCGCCTCGCCGGCCAGCCCTTCGCGCGGCGCTTCGGCGTCGGCCCGGAGCGCGGCTTCGAGCCCGAGGAGATCGAGCGGGAGTGGCGCGCCATCGCGGCCCGCGCGCGCGAGGTGGTCGAGCGCGAGCTGCGGGCCTTCCGTGTCGAGCGCGGGCCGGCCTCGGGGCTGTTCTCTCGTTTCGTCGAGGGGGACGTCGCGCTGATCGGCTGGGGCGGCTCGTCCCCGCGGGCGGCCCGTCGCGCGCCGGTGCGGGTGCTCTTCGACGGGAGCCCGGCGGCGGAGCGCGCGCTGGGGGTCGGCGAGGCGCTGGCGGAGCGGGGCGCGAAGCTCGAGGTGTGGCTCGTCCCGGGCGCCGAGCGCGCGCAGGCCTCGCGCCGCATGATCGACGTCCGGGCCGCGACCGTGCGGCGCGCGGTGGCCGAGAGCCCGGGGGGACTCCTGCTCGTGCCGCGCGGCAGCGCGCTCTCCGATCGGCTCGGCGAGCGCAGCGTGGCCACGCGCTTCCCGTGCAGCGTGCTGATCGTCTCGTGAACCGTCTGCTCGCGCTCGCCCAGGTCTTCGGGCAGGGGAAGTCCTTCCGCGACAACCCCATCCTCGGGGATCCACACCTGAACCGCCTCGGCCTGCACGCGGCCCGCGTCGCGCTCGCGCACGCCTGCGTGTCGGCGCGCCGCGCGCAGCTGGCGCCCATGGTCGACGCGTCGGTGCGGCGCGACTTCGCGCGAGACGGCTTCGTGAAGATCGAGCGCTTCCTCCCGCCCGCCACGTTCGAGGCCGCGCTGCGGGAGGCGCGCGCGTACCGGGGCCAGGTGCGGGAGTGCGTGCAGGGAGACACGTTGACGCACCGCGTGCTGCTGGATGGCGCGACGCGCCGTCGCATGCCGGCCATCGACCGCGCGGTGCGCGATCCACGCCTCCGCCGCGTCGTCGCCTACGCGGCGGGCTCGACCTGGCCTCCGCTCTTCTACGTGCAGCAGATCCTCAACCGCGTCCGCCGCGCCGCGCCCGATCCGCAGAAGCACCTCCACTCCGACACCTTTCACGCGACGGCCAAGGCGTGGCTGTTCCTCGAGGACGTCGCCCCCGATGCGGGCCCGCTGCGTTTCGTGCCCGGCTCCCACCGGCTGACCCTGGAGCGCCTCCGCTGGGAGCGCGAGCGCAGCCTGGACGCGGTGTCCGACCGCGACAGCTACTCGGCGCGCGGCTCGCTTCGCTTGACGGAAGCGGACCGCGAGCGCCTCGGTCTCCAAGCGCCGATCGACTTCGCGGTCCCCGCCAACACCCTCGTCGTGGCCGACACGCATGGCTTCCACGCGCGCGGGCACGCCAGCGGCCCCGCGTCCCGGCTCGAGCTCTGGGCCTACGTCCGGCCCAACCCGTTCGGCGCGCTCGCCCTCCCGTCACCGCCGGGCGCGGGGCATGTGCAGGACGCGATTCTGAAACGCTGGTGGGAGCGGCAGGACGCGCGCTACGCGAGGCGGGGGCACGTCGCGCCGTGGCATCCCGTGTGGCGGGACTCGCTCGAGAAGCATCAGGCCAGCTGAAGCTCGCCTGGGTTGTGCCGGGACCAGGCGGGGAAAGGGCTGGAGCGACCAGCCACTCTTGCTCCTGGTTCTTGCTCCGCTTCCGCATCTGCTCGCGCCGCCGCATCTGCTCGCGTCCCCGCTCCCCGGATCCGCTCCCGAGTCCGCTCCCGCGTCCGCTGCCGAATCCGCTGCCGAGTTCGCTCCCGCTCCCGCTCCCGCTCCCGCTCCCGCTCCCGCTCCCGCTCCCGCTCCCGCTCCCGCTCCCGCTCCCGCTCCCGCTGCCG
>SHBB01000313.1 GCA_004213565.1 Sandaracinaceae bacterium | reverse complement strand
AACCGCGAAGGCACCGCCACGGCGCAGCCGAGCCGCCAGGAGCGCGCGGTCGCCGCCTCTCCGTCGGCCGGCAGCAGCGCCAACCTCCCGGCCTCGCCGAGCCGCACCGACGTGGCCCGCACCCTCGGGCCGCTGATGTCGCGGATCCGCCAGTGCGCGGGCGACCAGGTCGGCATGGCGGTCGCGACGATCCTCGTCCGCTCGGACGGCTCGGTGGCGAGCGTCAACGTCGGCGGCAGCCCCTTCGGCGGCTCGCCGCAGGGCGCGTGCATGGAGGGTGTCCTCGGCGGCGCGCGCTTCCCGCCGTTCAGCCAGACCACCTTCCGCGTGAGCTACCCGTTCAACATTCGGTAGCCTCGCGAGGCGCGCCGTCGGCGTGAGGCGAGGGCCGGGAGTGTCGCTCCGAAATCGCGCTCCGCGTCGACGGCCTGATAGCCTTCGGGGCGTGCGCCGCGCTCCCGTCGTCCCCTCCGCGATCCTCGCCACATGCATCGCCGCGCTCCTCGCGGGGTGCAGCGGCGGGGCGCAGGCGGGGCCGCCGCGGGCGACCACCCCCAGCCCCTCGCCGGCGGGCGTCGACGCCCAGCACGCGGCGATAGACGCCCTCGGCCGGCGCGCGTTCGAGGCGCTGCAGGTGGGCGATCCGGCCCGACTCCTCTACGACGACCTCGATCTGCGCACCCTGCTCGACGCGAGCGTCGCGACCCGGATCAGCGCCCAGCGACTCGGGCTCGCCAGCCGTCTGGGCGACACCGCGGACTTCGCGCGCCTCCTGGAAGGCGCCGAATACGCGGGGGTTTGCCTCCAGGGGGCGCGCGAGGTCGAGACGGGGGGCGCGCTCGGGCTGCGATCGCCCGGGTGGGTCTTCGATCGCCTGCTCGTGATCGGCCGCCGGCCCACGGGGCGCCGGATCGCGGCCTGGATCGAGGGCGTCTGGCTCTACACCGACGTCGGCTTCTGGGCGCTCGACCTCGAGCGGGTGGAGCGGCCCCGGTGGGAGCACAGCGATCTGGAGATCGCGCCCTGCGACCTCTCCATCCGCGACGACCTCCCCGGTCACGCGCGTTAGCCAACGCCAGAGGGCGATCTGCTTCTGCACGAGGCGATCGCCTCCGAGATCCGTCCGTCGGCCCACCGGAGGTGGATCGATTCGGGGCTACCCACTATATGTGGTGGTGGTCACTCCGTGGCACCCACAAAGGCTCGTGATGAGCGTTGCAGCCGCGGATCCCCGGTGATAGCTCCGTCCTCTGTGCGCCGGCGTTGGGCCGGCCAGCTCCACGGAGCCCTTTCGATGAAGATCAAGAAGGTCGAGGTCTGCGGCTTCAAGTCGTTCGTGGACCGCACGGTCGTCCACATCGACCACGATGTCAGCGCGATCGTCGGGCCGAACGGCTGCGGCAAGTCGAACATCGTCGACGCCATCCGCTGGGCGATGGGCGAGCAGTCGGCGCGCCACCTCCGCGGCAAGGCGATGGAGGACGTGATCTTCAACGGGTCGGAGACGCGCGGTCCCCACTCGTTCGCCGAGGTCACCCTCGTGTTCGACAACACGGCCGGCCTCGGTCCGCCCGAGTACCGCGACTACGCCGAGATCGCGGTCACCCGCCGCCTCGATCGCTCCGGGCACAGCGAGTACCTGATCAACAAGACCGTGGTGCGCCTCAAGGACGTCACCCAGCTCTTCCTGGGCACGGGCGTCGGCACCAAGGCCTACTCGATCATCGAGCAGGGACGCATCGGCTGGATCGTCTCGGCCAAGCCGACCGATCGGCGCCACCTCATCGAGGAGGCGGCGGGCATCACGAAGTTCAAGGCCAAGAAGAAGGCCGCCGAGCGCAAGATGGACCAGACGCGGCAGAACCTCCTGCGCGTCAGCGACATCATCGGCGAGATCGAGAAGAACCTCAGCACCCTGAAGCGGCAGGCGCAGAAGGCCGAGCGCTACAAGCGCTACCGCACCGAGATCCGCGACCTCGAGCTCCTCGTGGCGTCGCACCGGTGGATGGAGCTGACCGTCACGCGCCGCGTGCTCGAGAACGAGATGGACCGCGTGGACGCCCAGGTCGAGGGCAGCCGCTTCGCCCTGCGCCTGCGCGAGGCGGAGCTCGGCGCCGATCGTCTCGGCGTGCAGCAGCACGAGGACATCGTCGAGCGCGCCCAGCGCCACGCCTACGAGCAGGACAACTCGGTCCGCGTGCTCGAGGGCAAGATCGAGCAGCACCTCTCGCGCCTCGAGGGGCTGCGCGAGTCGGAGCGCATGGCGGAGCGGGAGCTCGGCGCGCTCGTCGGTCAGCGGACGTCGCTCGCGGCGGAGCACGAGATGCTCGCGGCCGCGCTCGTGGACCTCGAGGAGGCCGAGCAGCGCGAGTCCGAGGTGCTCCAGAAGGAGAACGCCGAGCTCGATCGTCGCCGCGGAGCGGCGGAGGAGGCGAGCAAGGCGGTCGAGCAGGCGCGCGCCCGCGTGGCCGAGGCGCAGCAGCGCATCGCGCGCGCCGAGGCGGTGCTCCAGAGCTACGAGCGCCGACAGGGCGAGGGCCGCATTCGGCTCGAGCGCATGCGCGCGGAGCGCGAGGAGCACGAGGCGAAGGCGGTCGAGCTGAAGCAGGAGGGCGAGGCCCTCGCGGCGCGCCTGCACGGCCTTCGCACCGGCAAGGAGCAGACGGCGGAGCGGCGCGAGGAGCTCCAGCAAGAGCTCGACGCGCTCCGGGAGCAGATCCGCGTCAGCGACCAGCTGCTCGAGACCCTGCGCGGTCAGCTCGCCGAGAAGCGCTCGCGCCTGCGCTCGCTCGAGGAGATCCAGCAGCGCTTCGAGGGCGTCGGCAAGGGCGTGCGCGCGCTGATGCGCGAGTACGCGCCGGACTTCCAGTCTCGGGCCGACAAGGGCGTGCTCGGTCTGGTCGCCGACCGCATCGAGTGCCCGGCGGAGCTGACCGAGGCGCTGGCCGCCGCGCTCGGCGAGCGGCTTCAGCACGTGGTCGTGAAGGACCGCGCCTCGGCCGAGCAGGCGCTCGCGTTCCTGGAGGCAGGCGAGCGGGGCCGCGCCACGCTCGTCACGCAGAACCCGCGCCGGGTGGTGCGCTCCGCGGCCGCGTTGCCCGACGACGCGAGCGTGATCGGCTGGCTCGGTGACCTCGTCGGCTGCGACGCCGCCGACCGGCCGCTGGTGCGCCACCTCCTCGGCGACGTGCTGGTGGTGCGGGACGCCGAGGGCGCGCGTCGCCTGCACGATCGCGGTGTAGCGGCGGCGATCGTCTCGGCGGGCGGCCAGGTCGTCGCCATGGACGGAAGCCTCACCGGGGGCCGCGGCGAGGGCGTCGGCAGCCACATGATCGCGGTCAAGCGCGAGATCCGTGAGCTGCACGGGGTGGTCTCGGAGCTCGACGGCCGCCTGCACACGGCGGTGGCGGAGCACGGCGTGCTTCGCAACGGCATCGCCGAGCGTCGCGCCCAGCTCGACAGCGCGCGCACCCAGGCCCACGACGCGGAGATCGCGATCGTGAAGGCGGACAAGGATCTCCGCCGGGCCGAGGAGTCGCTGGCGAGCGCCAACGAGCGCGCCGAGCGGCTCGGGCGTGAGGCGGACGAGCTGCACGCGCAGCTCGAGGCGGCGAGCGACGAGGAGCGCGCGGCCAAGGAAGAGATCGACGCGGCGCGCGGCTCGGAGCGAGAGGCGCATCAGTCCTTGTCGGCGGGCCTCGAGATCTACGAGGGCAAGCGCGCGGCGGTCGACGAGCAGAGCCAGGTCGTCACGGGCGTGAAGGTCCGCGCGGCCGAGGCCAAGCAGCGCGCCGAGAGCGATCGCGGCGCCCTCGAGCGGCTCGAGCGGTCCATCGAGGAGCTGTCCGAGCGGGAGACGCGGCTGCGCGGCGACATGGAGTCGTCGGCGCGCCAGCAGGGCGAGACCGCGGCGCTGGCCTTCCTCGCGCGCGAGGAGCTGAACGTCTCGATCGACACGGCCATGAAGGCCCACGAGCACCTCGGCGAGGCGCGCGCGCGCTACGACGAGGCCAAGCACGAGCTGGGCGAGCGCGAGTCCGCGCTGGTCGAGATCCGCCGTCGCATCGAGGTGGGGGCCAAGCAGCTCACCCAGCTGACGCTGCAGGAGCGCGAGCTGGCCATGGGGCTCGAGCACCTCCTCGAGTCGATCGAAGAGCGTCACCGCGTCGACCTGCCCAAGGTCATCGGCGACTACCACTTCCGGGAGCTGCCCGACGCGCAGGTCAAGGAGCGGATCGGCGAGCTCATCCGCCTCGTCGAGCGCATGGGGGAGATCAACCTCACCGCGATCGAGGAGTACGACGAGAAGTCGAAGCGCTACGAGTACCTGACGAGCCAGCGCCTCGATCTCGAGACCGCGCTCGGCCAGCTCGACAAGGCCATCCGGCAGATGAACCGGGAGAGCAAGCGCATGTTCCGCGAGACCTTCGACGAGGTGAACTCGCGCTTCCAGCTCGTCTTCCCGAAGCTCTTCGGTGGCGGCAAGGCCTCGCTCAAGCTCACCGACCCGACCGACATGCTCGAGACGGGCGTGGAGATCCTCGCGCAGCCGCCCGGCAAGCGCCTCGGCTCCATCGAGCTGATGAGCGGCGGGGAGAAGGCGCTGACCGCGGTCAGCCTCATCTTCTCGATCTTCCAGTACAAGCCGAGCCCCTTCTGTCTCCTCGACGAGGTCGACGCGCCGCTCGACGAGGCCAACATCGGTCGCTTCGCGGAGGCCATCCGCTCGATGACGAAGCACTCGCAGTTCATCGTCATCACGCACAGCAAGACGACCATGCAGATGGCCGACGTGCTCTACGGCGTGACGATGGAGACGCCCGGCATCTCCAAGCTCGTCGCGGTCGAGATCCGCGGCAACCAGGCCAAGACGGTCGACGGCGGCCAGACGGTCGCGGTCGCCTGACGTGCCCTCTCTCGTCGTCCACCACCTCGAGCGCTCGCGGTCGCACCGCGCGCTCTGGCTCCTCGAGGAGCTGGGGGTGGACTACGAGATCGTCACCTATCGCCGTCACCCGAAGACGAGCCGCGCGCCGGACAGCCTGCGCGCCATCCACCCGCTCGGCCGGGCGCCGCTCGTGGAGCTCGACGGGCGGGTGCTCGCCGAGTCGGGGGCGATCCTGGAGACGCTGAGCGAGGAGCTCGGCGACGGCGCGCTCGTGCCCGCGCGCGGGACCGAGGCGTTCCAGCGCTTCCGGTTCTTCATGCACTTCGCCGAGGGCTCCATGATGGCGCCGCTCATGGTGCAGCTCGTCGCGAGCCGCGTGCGCTCGGCGCCGGTGCCGTTCTTTCTGAAGCCCGTGGTGAAGGGCATCGCCGCCAAGATCCACGGCGGCTACTCCGGCCCGGAGACCGCGCGCCAGCTCGCCTTCCTCGACGCGGAGCTCGCCGATCGCGCGTGGATCACGGGCGACGACTTCAGCGCGGCCGACATCCAGATGAGCTACCCGATCGAGGCCGCGCTCTCGCGGGGCGACCACGGCGACGTCGGCCATCTGCGCGCCTACGTCGAGCGCCTCCGCGCGCGCCCCGCCTACGCCCGCGCCGTCGACAAGGGCGGCCCGGTGCTGCTCGGCGGCTGAGACGAGCGGCGCTCCCGCGCGAGACATCCGCGCCGAGGGAAGGGACAGGGCGGCCACGCGTAGCCTCGTTCGCTCTGGCACGGGACGTGAGTTGTCCGGGCCGAGAAGGAGGCAGCGACATGGGACTCTTCGATTCGATCCGGGGCGCGATGGGCCAGGGACAGCCGACGGTGCGCGTGCACCTGGAGACGCTCGAGCTGCCGCGCGGCGGCCTCGTGAAGGGGACCGCCGAGGTCGTCGGCACGGAGCGCGCGGTGCCGCTGACGGCGTTCGACATCCAGGTCGTGCAGGTCACGCAGAACGTCGGCAAGAACGCGGTGGCGAAGGGGCGCGTGTCGATGGGCGGCGTCCAGGTCCAGCCGGGGCAGAGCGTGACCGCGCCGTTCGAGCTGCAGCTCCCGCTCGGCAGCGCGCCCACGGGGGGCCTGACCAGCTACGAGGTCGTCGTCTCCGCCGATGTGCCGGGCATGGACCCGAAGGGGAGCGCGCCGCTCACGGTGACCGACGAGGTCGACCCGATGAGCCGTGAGGACACCACCCGCTACCACGTGCTCCCGGAGCAGCGGAGCTTCCGGCACAGCTCGGTGCGGGGAGACTTTCGGCTCTCGCTCATGCCCGACGGCTTCCTCGGCATCTGGAAGACGCGTCTCACCTGCCGCAACGCCGACGGCGGCCTCCGCTGGACGCTCGACGGCTGGGGCCGCACCGCGAGCGCGAGCCCGGACGGGTCGCGCGTCGCCACCAGCGATCGCAACAAGCGCCTCTGCTTCGTCGACGCCGCGACCGGTGAGCCGGGCCAGCCGATCGACATGCCGAGCTGGGTCGACGACATCGCCTTCCTCGAGGACGGGACGATCGTCGCGGCCGGCAGCGAGGCACTCTTCGTGCTCGACGCCCAGGGGCAGCTCCAGAACACCCTCGAGGACCTCGGCTACGGCGCGCGCTTCTTCTCGAGCATGATCGCGGGGCCGGGCCGCGTTGTCTTCGTCTCGGACGCGAACGCGAACAAGGTCGTGGCCGTCGACCTCGACCGCGGGGTGGTGGGCAGCGCCGAGATCCGGAGCCCGGGCGCGCTGCACCCCAACCACGATCGCAGCCTCATCGCGGTGGACACCTCGAGCGCGGTGCACGTGCTCGACGGGCAGCTCCAGCCCAAGGCGCAGTGGAAGATCCCCGGCAAGGAGGGCGTGCGCTACGTCGGTCAGGAGCCGCACAGCTACACCCACTGGAAGAGCCACCCGCGCATCGCGCCGGGGCGGACGAACACGCTCATCAACGACGGGACGGGCCTGCTCTGGCTCGTCGACACCCCGTCGGGTCGCCCGCACCGGAGCTTCGATCGGGCCGTGGTCGACTACGTCGAGGACACGATGTGGTGGGACGACCAGCACTTCGTGGCCATCACGAACGACGGCAAGGTGCGGGGCCTGCGGGTCGACGGGACGGTCGTCTTCGAAGACCAGGACGCCTGAGCCTCCTGCGCCTGGCGTGGCTCGGCGGCGAAAGGTAGGGTCCGCGCGTCCGCAGCCCGGAGGTGCAGGTGAAAGTCGCCGTCGTCGTCTATCCCGGATCCAACGCCGATTGGGACGCGCTCCACGCGGTGCGCGACGTGCTCGGCCTGGACGCCGAGTACGTGTTCCACAAGGAGACGGAGCTGCCGAGCCCGGACGCCGTGGTGATCCCCGGCGGCTTCGCCTACGGCGACTACCTGCGCGCCGGAGCCATCCCGCGCTTCTCGCCCATCACTCCGGCCATCGTGCAGCTCGCCGAGAGTGGCGCGCCCGTGCTCGGGATCTGCAACGGCTTCCAGATCCTCACGGAGATGGGCCTCCTGCCGGGCGCGCTGACCCGCAACGCGCACCTCCGCTTCGAGTGCCGGGACGCGTGGGTCCGCGTCGAGTCCGAGGGCGTGTTCACGCGCGGGCTCGAGCCGGGGCAGGTGCTGCGCCTGCCCATCGCGCACGCCGAGGGGCGCTACCAGTGCGACGCCGAGACGCTCGCGCGGCTCAACGGCGAGGGGCGCGTCGCGCTCCGCTACTGCACGCCGAGCGGCGAGCTCGACGACGCCGCGAACCCCAACGGCTCGCTCGAGCACATCGCGGGCATCTACAACGAGCAAGGAAACGTGCTGGGCTTGATGCCCCACCCGGAGCGCGCGGCGGAGAGCATCCTCGGCAACGACGACGGGCTGAGGCTCCTCGAAGGCCTGCGCGCCCACCTGGAGGCCGCCTGATGACCCACGACACTCTCCCCGGCGCGCCCGTCCCGTTCCCCGGTGAGCCGAGCGTGTCCCGCGAGATCGCGCGCGAGTTCGGCCTCACCGACGCCGAGTGGGAGCGCGTGGTCTTCTTCCTCGGGCGCGACCCGACCTACGCCGAGCTGGGCGTGTTCAGCGTGATGTGGTCCGAGCACTGCTCCTACAAGAGCTCGCGCCTGCACCTCGCGCGCCTCCCCACCGAGGGCGCGCAGGTCGTGCAGGGCCCGGGCGAGAACGCGGGCGCGGTCGACATCGGCGACGGCTTCTGCGCCGTGTTCAAGATGGAGAGCCACAACCACCCGTCCTACATCGAGCCCTACCAGGGCGCGGCGACGGGCGTCGGCGGCATCCTGCGCGACGTGTTCACCATGGGCGCGCGGCCGGTCGCGTCGCTCAACAGCCTGCGCTTCGGCCGGCCCGATCACCCCAAGACGCCGCGGCTGCTCGCGGGGGTCGTGGCGGGGATCGGCGGCTACGGAAATTGCATCGGCGTGCCCACCGTGGGCGGCGAGGTGCAGTTCGACGCCAGCTACGACGGCAACATCCTCGTCAACGCCTTCACCGTCGGCATCGCCGCGACCGACGGCCTCTTCTTCGGCACGGCGGAGGGGGAGGGCAACCCGGTCCTCTACGTCGGCGCGCGCACGGGCCGCGACGGCATTCACGGTGCGACGATGGCCTCGGCCGAGTTCGACGACGACTCCGACAAGAAGTTGCCCACCGTACAGGTCGGCGATCCCTTCATGGAGAAGCTGCTCCTCGAGGCGTGCCTCGAGATCTTCGCGGCCGACTGCCTCGTCGGCGTGCAGGACATGGGGGCGGCCGGGCTGACCAGCTCGTCGGTCGAGATGGCGGCCCGCTCCGGCAGCGGCATCGAGCTCGACCTCGACATGATCCCGCGCCGGGCCCGGGGCCTCTCTCCCTACGAGATGCTCCTGAGCGAGTCGCAGGAGCGCATGCTGATGGTCGCCAAGGCGGGCCGTGAGCACGAGGTCCTCGAGCTCTGCGAGAAGTGGGACCTCGAGGCGGCGGTGATCGGCCGCGTCACGGGCAGCGGCCGCTTCGTCTGCAAGGCCACGCCCGGGTACGACCCGCTCGTCTCGGACCCGTCCGAGCGCGCCGCGCAGCTCGTCGTCGACATCCCGATCGGCGCCCTCGCGGACGAGGCGCCCAAGTACGACCGGCCCCAGGCCGAGCCCGCGCCCGAGCCGCTCGAGCCGGCGCCGCCCACCGACGTCGACTGCGCCGACGCGCTGCGCGAGATGGTGGGCTCACCCAACCTGGGGAGCCGCCAGTGGATCTGGCGTCAGTACGACCACGTCGTGCGCGACGGCACCGTGTTCCGGCCCGGCGAGGCGGACGCGGCCGTGGTCCGCGTGTTCTGTGAGAAGGAGGGCGAGACGATCGAGAAGTTCCTCGCCGTCAGCGTCGACTGCAACGGTCGGCACGTCTTGCTCGACCCGCGCCAGGGCGCGGCGATGGCCGTCGCGGAGTGCGCGCGCAACATCGCGTGCAGCGGCGGCAAGCCGCTGGGCACGACCGACTGCCTCAACTTCGGGAGCCCGGAGACGCCCACCACGATGTGGCGCTTCGCCCGCGCCATCGACGGACTGGCGGAGGCCTGCACGGCGCTCGACGTGCCGATCGTCAGCGGCAACGTCAGCCTCTACAACGAGACCGACGGCAAGCCCATCCTGCCCACGCCCACCGTCGCGGTGGTCGGTCAGCTCGAAGACCCGTCGCATCGCGTACCGAGCGGCTTCCGGGTGCCCGGCGACGTCATCGCGCACCTCGGCGTCCCCTCGCGCGGCGCGCTCGGCGGCTCGGAGTACTGGGTGTCCCGGACCGGGCGCGTCGGCGGCGCCCCGGTGGGCATCGACCTCGACGCCGAGGTGCGGCTCCAGCGCGCGCTCCTCGCCCTCGCGAAGGCGCGCCTCCTCTCCAGCGCGCACGACGTCAGCGACGGAGGCTTCGGCGTCTGCGTGGCGGAGGCGTGCATCGCGAACGGGCTCGGCTGCCGCGTGTCGCTCCCCGGCGCCGGCGACGTCCCCCCGGCCGCGCGCCTGTTCTCCGAGGAGCCCACGCGCGTCGTCGTCAGCTTCGCCGAGGCGGACCGCGACGCGGTGGCCGCGGTGTGCGCCGAGCACGGCGTGCCGCTCGCCCCGATCGGCGAGGTCGCTGGCGATCACGTCGACATCGAGGACGCGCTGCGGGTCTCCGTGGCCGACCTCGCGGCGCGCCACCTCGCCGCGCTCGACGCCATCGTCTCCTGAGAGATCGTCGCCCGAAACCGGTTTGAACGGCGCCCCGAAACGGGCAATGTGTCCCTCATGCGACGTCCGCTCTCATGGGTGCTCGGCCTCTCTCTGCTCACGCTCTCGTTCGGCTGTGACGGCGAGGCCGACCCGGTCGACGGCTCCGTCGACGGTCTCGACGCGAGCGCCGACGCGGACGCCACCGAGCCCGACGCGGGCCCTCCGCCGCTGCCGCCCTGCGGTACGGACTCCGAAGAGGCCGCGATGGCCTGCGTCGAGCAGAGCCGCTACGAGGCCGACCTGACCGAGATCGCGCAGCCCCGCTCACCGGGGACCCCGCACCACGAGGCGGTGCGCGAGCTGTGCGCGACGCGCTTCGCCGCGCTCGGCATGGACGTCGAGCGCCACGACTACGGCACCGGCGTGAACATCGTGGGCACGCTCGCGGGGACCACCGCGGCGAGCGAGCGGGTGCTGCTCTCGGCCCACTACGACTCGGTGCCGGACTGCGCGGGCGCCGACGACAACGCGACGGGGGTGGCCGGCGTGCTCGAGGCGGCTCGCGTCCTGGCCTCCACCGAGCACGCCCGCACCCTGGTCGTCGCGTGCTGGGACGAAGAGGAGCGCGGGCTGATCGGCTCGCGCGCCTACGCCGAGCGGGCCGGCGCGGACGGCGACGACCTCCGCGCGAACCTCGTGTTCGAGATGATCGGCTACCGCGACGACACGCCGGGGAGCCAGGAGCTGCCCGAGGGCTTCGACCTGCTCTTCCCGCGCGAGGTCCGCCAGATCGAAGCGCGGGAGAGCCGGGGCGACTTCCTCGCCGCCATCGGCGACGAGCGATACAGCGAGACGGTGGCCGCGGATCTCGTCGAGCTGGGGGCGCGGGTTGGCCTGCCCGTCATCTCGCTCCTCCTGAACGACGGCCTCCTCACCTCGCCCGCGACGGGCGATCTGCGCCGCTCGGATCACTCGCCGTTCTGGCTGCAGGACGCGCCCGGCATGATGCTCACCGACACCTCCGAGTTCCGGTACGACGAGTACCACTGCCGCGGGGGCCCCGATGACATCGAGGGGCTCGACCCCGTCTTCGCGACGCAGGTGATCCAGGCCAGCGTCGGCGCCGCGTGGCGCGCGCTCTCGCCGTGAGCCGTTCTTCGCTTTGTTGACGCCCGCGGCGCGGAGCGTCAGCTTCCGGGCATGCGTCGCGGCCTGTCGCTCCTCATCCTGCTGGTGGCCTTGCCGGGCTCTGCGCTCGCCGACGCGAACGCGCTCGAGAACCTCGCGGCCGTGCACGGCGCATGCGAAGCGGCGCGCGAGCGCACGAGCTCGCGGCTCTACGTCATCGAGGTCGATCCGGGCTGGGAGCTCGCCGCGCGACGCGGGGAC
>SHBB01000312.1 GCA_004213565.1 Sandaracinaceae bacterium | reverse complement strand
CGCAAAAGCCCCTCGCTGCGGCGGCAAAGCCGCCTTCGCTTCACCCGAAAACGACGCGCCTGCGGCGCTTCTAGCCCCAAATACAGGCACATCGTGGAACCAGGCGCTGGATTTGGGGCTAGGGTCAAAAATATGGCACCTCTACCGTTCGGAGTGTCCGTAGAATCCACGGAGGCGGGAGGCCCCATCCGATGTCGAAAATCCTGATCGTCGAAGACGAAGAGACGCTGAGGCGCAGCCTCGCGCGGCACCTTCGCCGGCGCGGGGAAGAGATCCTCGAGGCTGGTACGTGCCAGGAGGCGCGCGAGGTGCTCGAGCGAGAGCCCGACGTCGACGTCGTGCTGACCGACGTCATGCTCCCCGACGGGCAGGGCTTCACCGTGGTCGACCACGTCCACGCGAGCCGCGCCGCGGTGATCGTCATGACCGGCCAGGCGGTGCTGGACCACGCGATCACGGCGCTCCGGCACGGCGCCGACGACTTCCTGACCAAGCCCTTCTCGCTCGAGGCCCTCGACCACTCGCTCGAGCGCGTCCAGAGCGCCCGCTCGCTCGGGATGGCGCCGCCGGCCAGCGAGACCGATCTGGCCGCCTGGCGCACCGAGCACTGCCCGGAGATCATCGGCGAGGACGCGACCCTCATGCGGGTCTTCGACATCGTCCGGCGCGTGGCCGACACCGACTGCTCCGTGCTCATCACCGGCGAGACCGGCACGGGCAAGGAGCTGATCGCCCAGGCCATCCACCGCGCGAGCGGGCGCCGCAAGGGCGCGTTCGTGCCGATGAACTGCGCGGCGATCCCCGAGAACCTCATGGAGAGCGAGCTCTTCGGCCACGCCAAGGGAGCCTTCACGGGCGCCACCAACGCGCACAAGGGCCGCTTCCAGGTCGCGGACGGGGGCACGCTGCTGCTCGACGAGATCGGCGAGATGGACCTGTCCCTCCAGGCGAAGCTCCTCCGGGTGCTGCAGGAGGGGGAGATCCGACCGGTCGGTGAGTCGAAGAGCCACAAGGTCGACGTGCGCGTGGTCGCCGCGACTCACCGCGACGTCGAGGAGATGGCCGAGACGGGTCGCTTCCGCGAGGACCTGCTCTACCGGCTCGACGTCATCCGGATCGAGCTCCCGTCGCTGCGCCAGCGGCCCGGCGACATCCCCCACCTCGTCGGCCACTTCATCAGCGAGGCCGCCCGACGCCGGAACCGGAACATCACCCGCATCGAGGACGCGGCGCTCGCGGCCCTGCAGGGCTTCGACTGGCCGGGCAACGTGCGGCAACTTCGCCACACCGTGGAGCGCATGGTCGTGCTCGCGCAGGGCGAGACCCTGACCCTCGACGACGTGCCGGCCCGGATCCGCGAGGCGAGCGGGGCGACGGCGGGCGGCGGGGGCGGCTCCCCCATCCTGCCCGAGGCGGGGCTCGATCTGCGCGACGCGGTCGAGCAGTTCGAGAACGCGCTCATCGTCCAGGCGCTGGAGCGGACCGGCTGGAACAAGAACCAGGCGGCGTCGATCCTCCAGATGAACCGGACCACTCTGGTCGAGAAGCTGAAGAAGAAGGGCATCTCCAAAAGCCACGTGGCGGCCTGACGGATCCGTCGGGCCGCCGAGCCGCGAGAGGGCGCGTGAGCCGAGAGGCCGCGCGCCCTTCGCACGTCCGTCGTGGGGGGCCAGCGAGAGCCCCGCTGTGCGACATGTCGGTTGTGGAGAGCACGCCTGGACATAAGAGCCTCACCGAGCGGTGTCGGATCAGAAGGACGAATCGCGGGGTGACGAACACGAGCCTCCGCTGACGGTGGCAGGAGTGGGCGCGTCCGCGGGCGGGCTGCAGGCCCTGCAGGAGCTGCTCGCCGGCCTCCCCAACCGCCTGCCGGCCGCGCTGGTGGTCGTGCAGCACCTCTCGCCGGACTTCGAGTCCAAGATGGACGAGCTGCTGGCGGCGCACACCGACTGGCGCATCCAGGTGGCCGAGCACGAGCAGCCGCTCGAGCGGGGCGTGATCTACCTGATGCCCCCCAAGGTGGAGATGATCGTCTCCGCGGGGCGCCTCCTGCTCAAGGATCGCGAGCCCGACCCCGGCGTCTGGCTTCCCATCGACACCTTCCTGCGCTCGCTCGCCGAAGACGTGGGCCCGCGCGCCTGCGCGGTGATCCTCTCCGGGACGGGGAGCGACGGCAGCCGCGGCTGCACGGCGGTCCACCAGGCGGGCGGGCTCGTGGTCTCGCAGGACCCGGCGTCCGCGCGGTTCGACGGCATGCCGATGAGCGCCATCGACACCGGGCACGTCGACCTCGTGCTCGGCCCGGCCCAGATCGGCGAGGCGATCGCCCGCTACAGCGAGCGCGTCTCCCGCGACGAGCGCCCCTTCCTCGTGGAAGAGCAGCACGAGGGGCTCGAGGGGATCTTCGAGATCCTGGCCAAGGACACCGGGGTCGACTTCGGCGCGTACAAGTCCAGCACGATCGGCCGGCGCCTCGATCGCCGCCTCCTGATGACGGGTGCGCGCGACCTCGACGAGTACCTCGACAAGCTCCGCGAGAGCCCCGTCGAGCGAGAGGCCCTCTACCGCGACCTGCTCATCGGCGTCACGAGCTTCTTCCGGGACGCGGACGCGTTCGCCAAGCTCGAGAAGAACGTCCTGCCGGAGCTCATCGAGAACCTCGACGAGGGCCAGCCGCTGCGCGTGTGGTCCGCGGCCTGCGCGACGGGCGAGGAGGCCTACTCCATCGCGGTCGCGGTGCACGAGGCCTTCCGCCAGGCGAACCGCAAGCCGCGGCTGCGCCTCTTCGCGACCGACGTGCATAGAGGCTCGCTCGAGGTCGCGTCGAGCGGCGTCTACGGCGAGGAGGCCCTCGCGGACATGAGCAAGGAGCGCCGCGACCGCTACTTCGCGCGCGAGGGTGAGCGCTTCCGGGTGCGGGACGAGGTGCGCAACCAGATCGTCTTCGCGTACCACAACGTCCTGCGCGACGCGCCGTTCACACGGCTCGACCTCGTCATCTGCCGCAACCTGCTCATCTACTTCCGGCCGCAGGCCCAGCGGAAAGCCCTCGCGCTCTTCCACTTCGGGCTCAAGAGCCAGGGCATCCTGATGCTCGGTCCGAGCGAGAGCCCCGGCAGCCTCGCCGAGGAGCTGACCCCGGTGCACCGCCGCTGGAAGCTCTATCGCAAGCGCCGCGAGGTCCGCCTCCCGCCGGAGCTGCGCTCGCTCACCCGGGCGCGCCGCAAGCCCGAGCCCCTGCGCAGCAGCCCGGACGACCTGCTCGAGCGCTCGCGGCGGGTGCTTCTAGAGCGCTACGCGCCGGCCAGCCTGATCGTCTCGGGCGACCACACCCTGCTGCGGAGCGAGGGCGGAGCGAGCCGCTACCTGACCCATCGAGAGGGCGCCGCGTCGCTCCAGATCCTCGACATGGTCGACGGCGAGCTGAAGTACGCGCTGGCCAGCTCCCTGAAGCGGGCGCGTGAGCACGGCCCCGGCAAGCCGGTCCGCTTCGAGGCCGTGCCGCACCGCAGCGCCGATCAGGAGCAGATGCTCGCGATCACCGCGGAGCTGCTCGACGGCGAGGTCGAGGCGTTCCTGGTCACCTTCGAGGAGCGCGCGCCGGCGGAGCCGGTCGTGATGGACGCGGACGAGCAGCCGCGCGATGGCCTCGCGCGAGAGCGAGTGGAGTCGCTGGAGCTCGAGCTCCGCTACGCGAAGGAGAACCTCCAGGCGACCGTGGAGGAGATGGAGGCGTCGAACGAGGAGCTCCAGGCCACCAACGAAGAGCTGATCGCCTCGAACGAGGAGCTCCACAGCGCGAACGAGGAGCTGCAGTCGGTCAACGAGGAGCTCTACACGGTCAACGCGGAGCACCAGCAGAAGATCTCGGAGCTGCAGCAGCTGACCAACGACGTCGAGCACTTGCTGGAGGCGACGGAGGTCCACACGGTCTTCCTCGACAGCGAGCTCCGCATCCGGAAGTTCACGCCGAAGATGGCCGAGACCTTCCACCTGATCGACCGCGACCTCGGCCGGCCGATCGAGTCCTTCTCCCACCGCCTCGACCACCCCGACCTGGGCCGCGATCTGTACGCGGCGCGCGACGAGGGTCGTCGCATCGAGCGCGAGGTCGAGGACGGGGACGGGCACTGCTACCTGATGCGGGTCCTGCCCTATCAGCCGCGCGAGAAGGTCGAGGGCGTGGTGCTCACGCTGATCGACATCTCCGCCGTGCGCCGCACCGAGGCGCGGCTCGAGCTGCGCGAGATGGAGCTCGAGGCCATCCTCGAGCACAGCCCGTTCGCGATCACCGCGCGCGACCCGTCGGGGCGCTTGCGCATGGCGAGTCGCGAGGCGCGTCGGCTGTTCGGGATCGAGGAGAGCGACGTCCCGACCCGGCTCGAGCGGACCGATCGCCGGGTGCTCGAGAGCGGCGAGCCAGCCGTGATCGAAGAGGCATGCGACGTGGACGGCGCCTCGCGCACGTTCCTCACCTCCAAGTTCGCGCTCCCGGGCCCCGAGGGCGCGAACGTGGGCGTCGCGAGCATCAGCCTCGACATCACCGACCGCAAGTTCGTCGAGGAGCAGCAGCGCCGCGCGGTCGAGCAGCGCGACCGCTTCCTGGCCATGCTCTCGCACGAGCTGCGCAACCCGCTCGCGGCGATCGCCAACGCGGCGCACGTGGTCGAGCGCTCCGACGAGGCCGACTTCGGACGCGCCATCGGGGTCATGAAGCGCCAGACGCAGCACGTGCGCGATCTGCTCGAGGATCTCCTCGACGTCAGCCGCCTGACGATGGACCGGCTGGAGATGCGCAAGAAGCCGGTGTCACTGCAGACCGTGGTCGAGCGCAGCCTCGAGGCGGTGATGGGCGCCGCGCGCTCACGCGGCGTGAAGCTCGAGGGCCCCGAGCGGGTGCCCGAGCTGCGGCTCTTGGCCGACCCCTCGCGCCTCCAGCAGATGCTGACCAACGTCCTGATGAACGGCGTGAAGTTCACCGACCGCGGCCGCGCGGTGAGGCTGAGCGTGGAGGTCGAGGGCGGGCGCGCCCGCGTGCGCATCCGGGACGAAGGCGTCGGCATGGCGCCCGAGGAGGCGGCCCGGATCTTCGAGCTGTTCTACCAGCGCGAGCAGGACATCGATCGCTCGATGGGCGGGCTCGGCGTGGGCCTCAGCCTCGCGCGGAAGATCGCGGAGGCGCACGACGGCAGCATCCGCGCGTCGAGCGAGGGCCGCGACAAGGGCACCGAGGTGGAGATCGAGCTGCCGTTGCCTGCGAACACGCCCGACGCGGACGAGGACGACGAGCCGAGCGGGATCCGTGACGCCGCCTCGCTGAAGGTGGTCGTGGTGGAGGATCAGGACGACAACCGCGAGATGCTCGAGATGCTCGTCCAGATGCGAGGCCACCAGACGGTCGCGGTGGCGGACGGGGAGAGCGCGATCGACGCGATCGTGGACGCGAACCCCGACCTCGCCCTGGTCGACATCGGCCTGCCGGGCATCGATGGCTACGAGGTGGCGCGACGGGTCCGAGGGCGAGAGAACGGCTCCGCGCACTTCCTCGTCGCGCTCACCGGCTACGGGCGGGCGGAGGACAAGGACAAGGCGGAGGCCGCGGGCTTCGACCGGCACCTGGTCAAGCCGATGTCGAAGAAGGAGCTGACCCGCCTGCTGAGGGAGGCTCAGCTCCGCCGCGACCGCGGCGCCTGATCGACGCGGCCAGGCGTACTACGATCGGCGCGTGCGAACGCAGCTGACCTTCACCGCCCTCTGTCTCCTCGTCGCCTGCGACGCCCCCGCCGCCACCGACGCGGGCGCCTCGCCCGACGCGCACTTCGAGGTGACGCCTCGCGCGGACGGCGATCGGAGCCCGGCCAGCGCGGCCTGCGACGTGGTGGATCCCGGGCGCTGCCTGCTGCCGTGGCCCTCCAACACCTTCACGGTGCGCGACGAGGGGACGGCCACCGGGCTGCGCCTCGCGGTCGGCGCGGAGTCGCTCAACCCCCGCGACGACGCGAGCTCGCTCGCCCACGCCGACGGCTTCTCGCGGGTCAGCCCGCTGCTCGCGCTCTTCGAGCGCCCGCTCGACGAGGCGACCCTCGAGGCCGGCGTCCACCTCCACCTCGCGCAGCACGACCACCCGGACCGAGGCGCGGAGGTGCCGCTCCGGATCGAGGTGCTCACGATCGCGTCCGGCGAGACGCTCGTGCTGGCCGATCCGCGCCAGGTGCTGGAGGCGAACGCCGACTACGTGGTGGTGATCACCGACGCGCTGCGCGCCGCGGACGGCGAGCCGCTCGAGGCCCCCGCGGGGACGCGCGCCGCGCTCGGCCTGACCCCGCCCCGCTCCGCCGAGGAGGCCGCGGCCGCGGGCTACCACGCGCCGACCCGCCGCCTGCTCGAGACGCTCGACGTGGACGCGGCCGGCGTGCTCCGCGCCTGGGACTTCACCACCCGGAGCGCGGGCGACCCCCGGGCGCCGCTCGAGCACATGCGGCGCGCTGCGATCGAGGCCGTCGACGACGGGCGGGCCACGGTCGAGATCGATCGCGTGGAGATCCCCGACGACCCGGCCATCGCGCTCGTCGCGTACGGAGACCTCGTGGGCCTGCCCACGTTCCTCGACGAGGCGCACGCGATCGTGCGCGACGCGTCGGGCACGCCCGTGGAGCTCGGCCGGACCGCGGCGCCCTTCCGCGTGCTCATCCCGGCCGGCGACGGCGACTACCCCTACGTGATGTACGGCCACGGCACGGGCGGCAACGAGCGGGACGGGGCCTTCGACACGGAGCTCGGCGCCGAGGGCCTGGCGAAGGTCGGCGTGCGCCTCTACGGCTGGACCGACGACGAGGTGATCCTCACCTTCACCAGCTTGCAGCGCGCCTTCGCGGGCAGCCTGGGCGCGGCCTCGTACCTGGTGGAGGCGCTCGCCCACGCGGCGGCGATCGACGCGGCCATGGCGGGCCCGATCGCGGACGCGCTCGCCGCGGAGACCCTGGTCGGCGCCCCCAACCCGGCCGCCGGCCGCCGCCCCGACCGCACGCTCCGGATGTGGGTGGGCGGCTCGCTCGGAGGCACCACGGGGATCGTCTACGGCGCCGCGGACCCCGAGGTGGAGCACGCGGTGGTCAACGTCCCTGGCGCGGCGTGGTCCCAGTGGGTCTGGCACTCGGAGACGTTCGACATCATCTACGACCTGCTGTCGCTCCGGTACGAGGACGACGTGGATCTCGCGCTCGCGCTGAGCATCGCGCAGACCAACCTCGACCTCGCGGACGGCGCGTCCTGGACCGAGGCGCTCGCCGAGCACCCGACCGCGTTCCTCCTGCAGGAGAGCATGGGCGACCCCATCCTGCCGAACCCGGGCACCGAGATCGCCGCGGTGGCGGTGGGCGCGCGGCACGTCGGCGGCGTGCTCGAGCCGATCGTCGGCGTGAGCCCGGCGGACGAGGTCGTCGGCGGGAGCGGCCTGACCCAGTTCCGCGTCCCGGCGGGCGACCGGTTCGCCGTGCATGGCTTCGCGGCCCGTGACACCCCGGCCGGCGTCGCGGCGCGCGAGCAGATGCTCGCCTTCGTGCGGAGCGTGCGCGCGGGCGCCGCGGTCATCGCGCCGCCGCCGAGCTGCCCGACGCGCTGCGACTTCACGGAGTAGCGGGGCTCAGATCGCCTGCGCGCGCGGGGGCGCGGCGGTGGGCGCCTCCTCCCAGCGGCCGAAGGCGAGCGCCTCCTGCATCGTGCGGCGGGGGCTCAGGCCGAAGCGGAAGAGCACCTCGGCGCCGTCGCGCGACGTGCCGATGAAGCCGCGGCGCCCGCGCCCGAGGTTCAGCTCGATGAAGCGCTCGCCGACGCCGAAGCGGCCGAGGAGCACGTTGGCGCCGCCCACCACGTGCCGCGGCTCGTCGGCGGGGGCGATCATGCGGCGGTCGAGGCGCGCGTGGCGCAGCATGCGGTAGAGCGCGACCTCCTCTTCACCCACCGACACGATCAGCTGCGCGCGCTCGAGGCGCGCCTCCAGCCCGTCGAGCCGATCGGGCCACGCGTGCCGCAGCGCGGCGACCACCGAGTCCACGGGCTGCCCGTCCACGGTCTCGAGGTAGTGGTCGCGCTGTCGGCGCCAGGCGAGCTCGAGGAGATCGGGGGCGATCCGGTAGTGGCGGCGGATCAAGCGCATGAGGAGGCTCGGCGTGACCTCCTGGTCCCAGGGCACCAGCCCCTCTTCGATCCCGGTCAGCATCCCGTGCTGCTGGAGGGAGCCCACCACATCGATCCATCGTTCTTCCGTCGACATGCCGCCCACTGCCGCAGGCGCCGTGCCAGGCCCGATGTCTTCGCTCCACGCTTGGATCGCCGTGCGCGCGCGCCCGACGTGGCGTTCCGCGACGCTTCAATCCTCGGAGGTGGGCGACTTGCGGTGGTCGCGGATGAGCCCCTCCTGGGTCGTCGACGCCACCAGCACTCCGTCCCGGGTGAACCAGCGGCCGCGGGCCAGCCCCCGCGCCCCCTGCGCGCTCGGCGCGTCGATGTCGTAGAGGAGCCAGTCGTCGAAGCGGAACGGCCGGTGGAACCACATCGCGTGGTCGAGGCTCGCCACCTGCATCCCGCGCGTGAGCCAGGTGACGCCGTGCGGCTGCATCGTCGAGCCGAGCAGGTGGAAGTCCGACGCGTAGGCGAGCATGTACTGGTGGATCGCGCGCGTGTCGGGGAGCGCCCCGCTCGCCTTGAACCACGCGTGACGGCGCGGCGGGTGCACGCCGGGGTTCATCGGGTCGAGCGGCTTCACCGGCCGGATCTCGATCGGCCGATCGGCGAGCACCCGCTCACGCATGCCCTGCGGGAACGACTCGCGCACCGCCTCGGGCAGCTTCTCGAGGTAGCGCTTGCCCAGCTCCTGCTCCGAGCGGAGGCCGTCCGGGCCGGGCACGTCGGACGGCATGACGTCGGCCTGATGCTCGAGCCCCGGCTCCTCGATCTGGAAGCTCGCCGAGAGGCTGAAGATGGCGCGCCCCTCCTGCACCGCGACGACGCGACGCGTGGTGAAGCTCCGGCCGTCCCGGATGGGATCGACGGTGAAGACGATGGGCTTCTTCGCGTCGCCGGGGCGGAGGAAGTAGCCGTGGAGCGAGTGGATGGAGCGATCGCTCGGCACGGTCTGCTCGGCCGCGGACAGCGCCTGCCCGAGCACCTGACCGCCGAAGACACGCCCCCAGCCGAGGTCCTGGCTCTGCCCGCGGAAGATGTTCTCCTCGATCCGCTCCAGGGAGAGGATGTCGATCAGCTCGCTCAGGACGTCACGCATGCGGCGAGCCTTACGCGCCGCGGACCCGCGCGCCAGTCACGCAGCGCCAGTCGATGGAGGACAGGTCAGTGGAGGACGGGTCAGTGAAGAACAGGCGCGTCGACGTGCGCGTAGAACGGGCGGCGGTGCCCGCAGCGCTTGCACTTCAGCCACACCACGCGCAGCCGCCGCTCCCCGAAGCTCTCCACCACGTGCCGCTCCACGTACACGCGCTCGCCGCAGACCGAGCAGGGCTCCGACGCGGCGCGCACCTCGACCACCGACGCGCTCGGCACGGAGACCGCCTGGTCCGGCGTCGCGCCCGGCGCCTCGAGCGCCTCCTCGGTGCGCGCCTCCGCTTCGCGGGAGAGCTTCGAGCGGGCGCGCTTCGCTTGCAGCGCGGGCGCGATCAGCCTCCAGAGCTCCCGCGCGAAGAGCGCGCCCACCGCCACCGCGGCGATCACCAGGAACCAGAAACCCACGCACCTACCTCGCCACGCTTCGTCGGGAGAGGCAACGCGAAGGCGAGCTGCGCAGCGCGCTCACGGGCAGAGGACCTCCCACACGCGCGCCTGGGCCTCGGTGCGAAGCGCGCCTGGGCGGCGGAGGGCGAAGTAGCGCTGGCGCGGGAGGCCGTCGACGACGATCGCGCGCATGCGCCGCGGGGTCGGGCAGAAGTCGTTGACGATCGCGAGCCCGAGGCCGAGCGCGGCGAAGCGCAGCGTGAGCGGCCAGCCGCGCGCCTCGACGTCCACCTCCACCCGCGCGTCGGCGCCCGCCAGCCAGAGCTCGATCGCCTCGCGCTGCGGCCGACCTCGGGGCGGCAAGACGAGGCGCTCTCCGTCGAGATCCCGCGCGCGCACGCGCCGACGCTTCGCGAGGCGGTGCCCGGCGGGCACCAGCAGCACGCTCGCGCTCTCGGCCATGGGCGCGCTCTCGAGATCCTCCGGGGGACGCGAGAGCGCGGCGACGCCGACGTCGGCCCGGCCTTCGCGGATGGCGCGCACGGTCGAGGCTCCGTCGAGCACGGTGGTGCGGAGCCGCTCGCCGCCGCGGACCAGCGCGGCGAGCGGGAGCAGGTAGAGCAGCGCGCCCTCCCCCGCGACCAGGTGGGGCGGGGTCTCGGCCGGCGCGCGACGGAGGCGCTGGCCGAAGCGCTCACAGCGCGCGAGCAGCTCCCGCCCGAACGCGAGCACCTCGCGGCCCTCCTCGGTCAGGACCAGGGCGCGTCCGCGCCGCTCGTAGAGGGTGACCTCCAGCTGCTCGCCCAGCTTCTTCACCTGCACGTGGAGCGCGGGCTGCGAGAGGTGGAGCGCTTCCGCCGCGCGGGTGAAGTTGAGATGCTCGGCGAAGACGACGAAGGCGCGGAGCCACTCGAGGTTGGGGGTCATGACTCACGTTTCGTGAAGGCTGCTCACAAACTACTACTTCTCGCGATAGACGACGAGGCGCACGTTCCTCTCATGAACACAGCTCGCATGAATACAGCTCCACTCATGAATACGAAGAACGACATCCGGCGCAGCAAGAAGCTCTCGTGGCTCCTGCGCCACGGGGCCCGCGAAGTGGGCCTGCCCATGGACGCCGCGGGGTGGGTCTCCGTGCCCGAGGTCCTGCGGGCCCTGTCCATCACGCGCGCGCAGCTCGAGCACGCCGTGGCGACCAACCGCAAGCGGCGCCTCCAGCTCGACGGAGAGCGCGTGCGAGCGTGCCAGGGGCACAGCGCCGACGGCACGCCCGTGACGCTCGAGGCGCTCGAGGCGAGCTGGGTCAGGCTCACGGGCGACGCGCTCGTGTGGCACGGCACCTCGCGGGGCGCGCTGGAGAGCATCGCCGCCGCCGGCCTCGTGCCCGCGCAGCGCACGCACGTGCACCTCGCCGAGGCGCTCGAGAGCGTGATTGGCAAGCGCGCGGCGGTGGACGTCATGCTCGGCGTCGACCCGTCGCGGGTGCGCGCGGCGGGCGTCGGGCTCTTCACCGCGCCGAACGGGGTCATCCTCGCGCGCCGCGTGCCGAGGGAGGCGATCGTGCGCCTCGAGCCGATGACCCGGCGGGCCCGGGCGGCCGCGGAGGCGCTGCGGGCGATCTTCGGCTTTGCGCCCTGAGAAGGGGGCTATCTTGGCCCTGTGCTGAAAGAGTTTCGCGAGTTCGCGATCAAGGGCAACGTCGTCGACATGGCGGTGGGCATCATCCTCGGCGCCGCGTTCACCGGCATCGTGCAGTCGCTCG
>SHBB01000311.1 GCA_004213565.1 Sandaracinaceae bacterium | reverse complement strand
AGGCCCGCGCCCCAGAGTGCGGTCGAGACGAGCTTGTCCTTGAGGGTCGGCTCCCGGAAGGAGATGGCGGGCGCGCGCTCCTCGAGCGGCACCTCGGGAGGTCGCCTCCGCTTCTTCGCCTTGGCTCCCTCGTGTTCCGCGGCGCGGGCGGGCTCGATCGAACGCTGCATCATGCGACCACCTCCAGAGCGCCGGGCAGGATCTCCAGGCGCTCGAGCTTCAGCTTCATCACCTCGCCGTCGACCATCGCGTCCACGGCCTCGTCGAGCGACAGCTCGACCACCTTCGCGCGGCCCTGCTCCACCTCCGGGCGCTGCACGTGCGCGCCGCGGAAGATGCTCGGGAAGCTCCTCACGAAGGACAGGCGCCCCATCTCGCCGATGCGGATGACGTCGAAGGCGCCATCGGTCGCGTCGGCCTCGGGGGCCATCATCATGGTGCCGCCGGTGAAGCGGCTGTTCGAGAACGAGAGGAGCACGCAGGGGCGCGTGTCCTCGGCGCCGCCGTCGACCCGCAGCGAGAAGCGCGGGTGCTTCAGGCGGGCGGCGGTGATCAAGACGGCCGCGATGTAGCCCGCGGCGCCGAGCGGCTTGAAGCGCCGGTTCGTCAGCCCGCCCGCCTCGGCGCTGAAGCCGACGCTGAGCAGGTTGATGAAGTAGAGCTCCCCGTCCGCGTGGGTGGCCTTGACGACGTCGCAGCGCTGCGTGTCGCCCCGCTCGAGCGCGCGGAGCGCGTGCTCCGCCTTCGTGATGCCGAAGTCGCGCAGGAACGAGTTGCCCGTGCCGAGCGGCAGCATGCCGATCGTGGGGCGCTCGTCGCCGGAGAGGGCGTGCGGGAAGACGCCGTTGACGATCTCGAAGCTCGTCCCGTCGCCGCCCACGGCGAGGAACCTCCGTTGCCCGCGCGCCCAGGCCGCGCGGGACAGCTCCGTGGCCTCGCCCGCGCGCGAGGTGTGCTGGACCTCGATCTCCATCCCTGCCGCGCGCAGACGCGCGATCGCGGCCGGGGCGCGCTTGCCGCAGCGCCCGCCGCCGGCGGCCGGGTTGATGAGCGCGAGCCAGCTCACGCGAGCCGCTCCTCGGTCGCGGCGTGATCACGGAGCGCCTCGGCCAGGCGCTGACGCTTGATCTTCATCGAGGCGGTGCGCGGGAACGCCTCGTCGACGAAGAGCACACCGCGGACGCGCTTGTGCTCGGGCAGGCGGCGGTTCTTGGCCGCCAGCTGCGCCCGGACCTCGTCCGCGCTCACGGCCTCGACGCCGTTGCCCTTCTTGCGGCGGATGACGGCGATGAGCCGCTCGTCGCCCAGCCGCGCCTGCTCCGGCCAGAGGAAGCCCGACGCGAAGACGGCCAGCTCCTCGACCGGCAGCGCCTCGAACGCGCCCTCGACGTCCTCGGGGTAGACGTTCTTGCCGCCCTCGGTGACGATCATGTTCTTGCTCCGCCCCACGAGGTGCAGGTGGTGCGCGGCGTCCATCCAGCCTAGGTCGCCCGTCCGCAGCCAGCCGTCCTCGGTGATCGTCTCCGCCGTGAGCGCGTCGTCGTCGAGGTAGCCCTGCATGAGCGTGCGGCCGCGGATCCAGACCTCCCCCACGCCGTCGGCGCCGGGTCGATGCACGCGGACCTGCACCCCCTCGACGGGCCGGCCCACCGAGTCGGCGCGGAAGGGCGACAGATCGTTGACCGTCGCGACGGTGCAGCACTCGGTCAGGCCGTAGCCGATGACCACGGGCAGGCCGAGGCGATAGAAGAGCTCGGCGCGGGCGCGGTCGACGAACGCGCCGCCACAGAAGAGCACCTCGAGCTCGCCGCCGAAGGCCTCGTGAATGGGCGACAGGAGCGCGCGGCTCAGCGCCGGGTTCGGCTTCTTGGTGGTGAGCATCTCGTTGAGCCCGCCCACCACGCTGACCATGCGGCGCGCCCACGAGGGCTGGCCGAGCAGCTTCTCCTCGATGCTGGTCTCGAACGCGGCGAGCACGAGCGGGACGAGCGCCATGTGCGTGATGCCGTAGCTCTGCATGGTCGACTGCAGGAACTCGGGGCGGAGCGAGCGCTGGTGCACGACCGCGGCGCCGCAGCTGAAGGGCCCGACGAAGCCGACCATGAAGTCGATCGCGTGGTTGGTCGGGAGGATCGAGAACGTCCGGTGACCGACCCGCATGGGGAAGAGCGCCATCAGCGCCTTCAGCTGCTCGAGGTAGGCGTCGTGGCTGAGCATGCAGCCCTTGGGGCGGCCGCCCGTGCCGGACGAGTAGACGATGGTCGCCGTGTCGGTGCGCTTGCGCGGCACCTGCGCGGGCGTCTCGCCCTCGGCCGCCAGCGTGTCCCAGTCGGTGTGCCCGAACGCGTACTCGCCCTTCGCCTCGGTCACGAGCGCGGCCCGCACCTCGAGCGCGCCGAAGCGCCGCGCCATGCCGTGCTCGGTGATCAGCGCCGCGGGCCGGCAGTGCGCCATGAGCGCCTCTTGCTCGGCGGCCGACAGCTTGTAGTCGAGCGGGACGAGCACGCCGCCGCGCGCGAAGACGGCGCAGGCGGCGATGAGCCAGCGACTCTGGTTGCTCATCACGATGGCCACGCGGTCGCCGGCCCCGACGCCGCTCGCCGCGAGGAAGCGCGTGACCCGGTCCACCTCGCGCTTGGTGTCGAGGTAGGTGAGCCGGTGCGACTCCTTCTTGCGGTCCACCTCGATGAGCGCGGTCTCCGTCTTGAAGGTGACGAGCGCGTCCGCCAGCAGCTCGCCGAGCGAGTCGTAGCGCGTGGGGTCGATCATCTCGGGGTGCGGCGTGGCCATGCTCGGTCTCTCAGATGCGGCTCGCGACGACGTCGGCGAGCTCGGCGAAGGTGCGCACGTCCTGCACCTCGTAGTCGGGGATCTCGACGCCGAACTTCTCCTCGAGCGCGCTCAGGAGGCTGAGCGCCTGCATGGAGTCGATGTCGAGGGCGTCGAACATGTCGGCCGCCTCGTCCAGCTCGCTGCGCTCCTTGCGGAAGCGCTCCGCGGCGAGGGTCAGCAGCTCGTTCAGCACTTGGCTCTGGGCGCTCATGATGCGGGGCTCGCTTGGGTTCGGGGGGCGCGCGCGCGCGGCAGGTAGGGCATCGCGTCCTTCGAGTGCACGAAGGCGTCGAGCGCCTCCATCACGGCCGGGGACGTCAGAAGCCGGCAGAACAGGGCCTTCTCCTCGGCGAGGCGCCGCGCGGGGAAGGGCTTGAGGAACGGCTTGGCCGCCGCGACGGTCGCGGCGTCGAACTTCTGGGTCTGCTTGGCGAGCTTGCGCGCCACGTCGAGCGCCTTGCCGGGCGCGACGAGCTGCGCGACCAGCCCGACCTCGTGCGCGCGGGGGGCGCCGAGGCTGCGGCCGCTCAGCAGCAGCTCCCGGACGAGCGCGTTTCCGAGGTCGCGCTCGAGGCGCGGGACGCCGCCGAAGCCCGGCACGAGGCCGAGCCGCAGCTCCGGGAACGCGAAGCGCGCCGTCTTGTCGGCCACGATCACGTCCGCGGTGAGCGCGAGCTCGAAGCCGCCGCCGAAGCACACGCCGTGCACCGCCGCGATGACCGGGATGGGCGCGGTGTCGAAGGTGTCGAAGACGGCGTGGATGCGATCGAGGAGGCGCGCACGCCCCAGACCTTCGCCGCGCGGAGCGGGTCGAGGCCGTAGTCGCCGCGCAGCGCGCCCTTCAGCGCGGAGGCGCCCGCGCGGGTGGCACGGCGGGGCGAGTCGAAGAGGCGCGACGCGTGGTCACGCAGCGCGCCCATGCCCTCGTCGGCCGAGGAGAGCCCCTGGTGGAGCTCCCACAGGTTGGCGCCCGCGCTGAAGCCCTTGGCGTTCTCGCTGTGGAAGAGCACCGCGCGCGCGCCGTCGGCGCCGTCGCGGATCATCGCCGCCACGCGCTCCAGCTCGGCCAGCATGTCGAGCCCGATCTCGTTGAGCGGGTCCGCGTGCAGCGCGACCTCCAGCACGCCGTCGACGTGCTGCGTGCTCAGGCGGGCGCCCGTCCAGTTCACGCGTACAGCCTCTCGATCGCGTCCGCGTAGTGCGCCTCGATGGCCTTGCGGCGCAGCTTCGAGTTCGCCGTCAACAGACCGTTCTCGATGCTGAACGGCTCCGGGCTGAGGTGGAACGAGCGGATGCGGCGGTAGTGCGGCAGCCCCTCGTTGATCGCGTCGATGGCCTTCGCCGCCTCCTCGCGCGGCGTGTCGCCGGTGAGGATCGCCGTGAGGTAGGGGCGGCCGTGACCGATCACCACCGCCTGGGTCACGCCGGGCACGCCCTCGAGGAGGCGCTGCTCGATCGGCTCGGGCGCGACGTTGTGGCCGCTCTCCGGGACGAGGATGTTCTTGACCCGCCCGACGATGACGAGCCGGCCGTCGGTGTCGATGCGCCCCTGGTCGCCGGTGCGGAACCAGCCGCCCTGGAACGCGTCCTCGGTGGCCTCGTCCTTGCCCCAGTAGCCGCTGAAGATGTTCGGCCCGCGCACGAGCAGCTCGCTGCCGTCGCCGAGCTTCATCTCCACGCCGTCGATCGCGTAGCCCACCTTGCCGGGCGCGGCCGCGCGCGGGCGGTCCATGCTCACGATCGCCGTCGTCTCCGTCAGGCCGTAGACCTGGTAGACGGGGAGGCCGAGCAGCTCGAACCAGGCCTGCGTCTCCTCGGCCAGCGGGGCCGAGCCGCAGATCAGGCAGCTGAGCTCCTCGCCGATCTGCGCCTTGATCTTGGCGAAGATGGTGCGCCGCGCCGCGGCGAGCAAGAGTCGCTGCGGGAGCGTCGCGCGGTCCTTGCGCGCGTCACGCCACGCCTCGATGGCCGCGTCGTAGAGCTTGCGCACCGGCAGCCCCTGGCCGGCGATCTTCTTCTCGACCCCCTCCTTCACGCGCTCGAGCAGGGCCGGCACGTTGAGGAACCACTCGGGCTGGGCCGTCTTCAGCTCCTCCGGGAGGTTACTCAGGTCGGTCGAGACCATCACGCCGTTCTCGCGGTAGAGGTTGCTCCAGAGCACGAAGCGGCTGCCCGCGAAGCAGAACGGCAGGTAGTGAAAGACCCGGTCGCGCCCGCCGGGGCGGCCCATCAGCTCGGTCAGGCGCCGGTCGATCGTGTCGAGCATGAAGCGGACGTTGCCCGCGGTGGTCATCACGCCCTTGGGCTCGCCGCTGGTGCCCGAGGTGTAGATGATCGTGACCACGTCCTCGTCGGCGCGCGGCTTCGGCGGCTCGCTCACCGCGTCGCCCGAGAAGAGCTTGTCGAACGTGATCGTGGGCGCCTCGGCCCACTCCGCCTTCACGCCCTGCTCGAGCGCCTCGTCCGCGCACACGACCAGCGACGCGCCGGCGTCCTTCATCATCAGGACGAGCTCGTCCTTCGCCTGGCGCGCGTACATCGGCACCACGTTGGCGCCCTCGGCGAGCATCGCGATGTCGGCCGCGACCCACTTCGCGGAGTTGGGCGCGAGGAGCACCACGCGGTCGCCCGGCGCGATCTCGTGCGCGCGGAGCGCGCCGCGGGCGTGCGCGATCAGCTCGGCGAGGCGGCCGCCGTGCGTGCGCTCGAGGCGCGCGCCGTGCACCTCGGTGACGAAGGGGCGGCTGGGGTTCTTCTTCAGGTTCGCGAAGAACGTGTCGACGAAGCTCATGGTCGGCTCTCGTTTCCGGGTGAGGTTCAGGCGCGGTAGCGCTCGACGAGGGCGGCGGCGGTCGGCCCGAGCGGGGGCAGGTGCGCCCACGGGTCGCCGGCCTCGCCGAGGCCCTCGGCGAAGGGGAACTCGGGATGGAAGCGTCGGACGTGGTCGACCAGGATCGCGCCCATGCGGCCCATGCGCTCGAGGTTGTCCACGACGCAGCGGCCGATGCCGTCCTTCACCGCGTCGCGCTCGGCGTCGACCTTCTGCATCGCGGCGAAGAGCTTCTGATCGAGCTCGGGGTCGTCGACCTCGAGCGCGAGCTCCGGCTGGCCGCGGTCGGCCATCAGGTTGCGGATGCGCTCGTCCATCGTCACGCCCACGCTCGGCACGAGCCCGGGCATCGAGCAGACCAGGGCGTGGTAGCGCGACGAGACGACCATCGAGCAGCGACGCAGGATGGCGACCATCTCGTACATCTCGTGCTCGTCGCTGACGAAGAGCGGCAGCGGCGCGGGCAGCATGTCGTTCATGCGCTCGGCCGCGCGCCGATCGAGCTGCTCCATGCCGACCAGGATCGGGAAGCAGTCGTTCTCGCGGCGGTAGTCTTGCAGCGCGCCGGCGAGGCCGCGGAGGTACTGGTCGAACGCGCGGTCCACGTCGGCGCCGTGCTTGTGGAAGTAGACGCTCTTGTAGTGCGCGTCCTCGTAGGTGCCGCTCAGCTCGTTCCAGGCCGCCTTCAGCGGCTCCGGCTTCACCGGCCACCAGAACGGGTTGATCGGGCAGAGCGCGACGACCGGCGCCTCGCCGTCCCAGCCCGCGCGCTTCAGGAGCCGCTCCGCGCGCTCGGCGGGGGCGGCCTCGAACGTCCAGGCGGTGTCGGTGCCGAGCCGCGTCGGCACGCCGAGCCGGTCGAGCACCTGCGTCGACTCCTCGTTCCGCGTGATGACGAGCGAGCCCTGGCAGTGCTTCTCCACGAGGCGCTTGAGCGACTCGTCCATCGCGCCCGCCTCGCCGCCGTAGCCGACCGCGATCTTCTCCTCGGCCTCGGCGAGCCCCAGCGCGCCGACCATCATGGTCGAGAGCGCGTTGGCGAACTTGCTCTTGAACATCGAGCCCTCGCACGCGATCACGCCGTGCTGCTCGCGCACCGTGTCGTAGAGGAACTTGTGGAAGATCTGCGGGATGTGCAGCTGACGGACCGTGCGGAAGTAGCCCTTGGTCAGCGCCGGATCGATGGTGCAGATCGACAGCTCGAGGTGCTCGTCGCCGAAGAGGTGCCGGAACTGGCGCACCATCTCCTCGACCCGCACGTCGGCGCCCGTGTTGCGCGTGCCGACGTAGCCCGCGAGCAGGAGCTTCAAGGGCTCGCCCGGCCGCCACGAGAGCATCGGATCCGCCTCGTGGCGCGTCCGGGCCGCCTCGATGAGGCCGCTCATCCCGAGCTGGACCATGCGGTCCGGGTCGAGGCTGTCCTTGGCGAGGTCGAGGGCGCCCTTGGCGGCCCTCCCGATCAGTCGCATCGCGAAGCTCATTCCGCGGCCTCCGGGAGCTTGGACGGCCGCGCGGGCAGCGGCGCGTAGGGGTACTCGTAGCCGACCGACTTCGACCAGCGGTAGAGGTCGACGCAGTAGTCGGTGAAGCGCGGGGGCGCCTCGCCGAGCTCCGTCACCACGCGGGTGTTGTCGAAGACGACGTCGTTGGTGAAGTAGGGCAAGAAGACCTTGATGAGCGAGGCGTAGAGGCTGACCGCGCCGCGCGGCCCGTTCGCGAGCCCGTTGCTCAGCGAGTCGAAGGCGCCGTAGAGCTTCGGGGCCAGCTTCGGCGTGCGGATGCCGGCCTCGTCGAAGGCGCGCTTGACCTCGCGCACCGTGGGCGCGCCCGTGCCCGCGCTCAGCTGGTAGCAGTCGTGCGCGACGTCGTCCTTCAGGTGGAGCTTGGCGATCGACGGGCCGACGAAGTCCGCGGGCACGAAGTCGAGGCGCGTGTCCGGGTGGCAGGGCACGACGGGGGCGTCGAGCATCCAGTTCAGGATGCGCACCATCTCGAACTGGCTCGTCTGCGGGAAGCGGCTGTCGCCCATCACGGTGGGCGGCCGGAGGATCGTCTTGGGCACATCGGGGAGCAGCTCCCGCATCATGTGCTCGGCGAACTTCTTCGTGCGCGCGTAGGGGTCGTAGTCGCTCAGCGCCCAGTCGATCGCCTCGTCCTCCTTCACCACCTGATGCTCGCGCTTGCCGGCGACGGCGGTGGTGGAGACGAAGGAGAACCGGCGCAGCCCACCGCGCTTCTCGGCCAGCTCGCGCGTGAGCTGCACGACGCTGAGGCTGCCGCGCAGGTTCGCGTTGACGCACGCCTTGGCGCTCTTGCGGTTCAGGCTCGCCGCGATGTGGAGGACGCTGTCGCACTCCTCGGCCAGCCTGGCGCGCGCCTCGCCCGAGATGCCGAGCCCGGGCTCCGAGAGATCGCCCGGCACGAAGACGACGCGATCGAGGAAGGCGTAGAACTGCTCGGCCGTCAGGTGCAGCTGCAGCGCCTTCCAGAGCTTGGCCGTGCCCTCCTCCGCGTCCTTCGCGCGAGTGAGCAGGAAGAGCCGGCCCGCGTCGGGGTGGCGGCGCAGCTCGTCGAGCACGTAGGAGCCGAGGTAGCCGGTGCCGCCCGTGATGAAGATGCCGCTCACTCCGCGCCTCCTAGCTCGGCCGGGATGGAAGGGGCCGACACCGGCAGGGCCGCCGCCGCCGAAGGCGGGTCGCCGCCGAGATCGAAGCCCTCGTCGTCCGGCACGTCCTTGCCGCGCAACAGCGGGAGAGACCACTTGTCGAGGCCGGGGATCTCGACGTCCATCCAGTAGTGCCGCCAGTCGAGCGTCTCGAGGTCCCAGCCGAAGGCGCGCCGCTCGTCCTCGTCGAGCCTCGCCGTCCGGGCGCGCACGTGGCTCGTGTCGAAGCGGTAGTCGAAGTCGTGGATGAACGGCTGGTAGACGTGCCACATCTGCTCGATGCTCCGGAGCAGCATCGAGGTCTTGTTGAGCTTGAGGCTCGCGTCGTGCACGCGGGCTTGCCAGGTCTCCCGCAGCTCGTCGTCGATCGACGCGGGCAGCTTCTTCGCGTCGAACTTGCGGAAGGTGTCGCGCAGCCACCGCGTCGCCTTCTGCGCCGCGGGCACCAGCACGCTCCGGTCGGCGCCGTGCTCGAGCGTGGTGGAGTCCATGTGGGTCAAGAGCGCGCGCTCGAGCGGCGAGACCCCGCTCGGCACGTAGCCCTTGCGGACCTTGAGCGCCGTCAGATCCAGCGCGCGGTCGAAGGTGAAGCGGTTCGCGTCGCCGCTCGCGAGCTGATAGACGGCCTCCGCCTCGTCCTCGAGCGCGTCCGCCAGCGCGATGGTCATGCCGCGCGCGACCGTGTCGACCGGCACCACGTCGAAGCAGCTCTCGGCGCGCATCGGCACCTTCCACGCGAAGCCGCTGCACATCCAGACGATGGGGCCGCTCGTGTTGAGCCCCTCGTTCCAGCCCTCGAAGGGGTAGCTGCGCGCGCACTCGACGATGCTCGGGCGCACCAGCGTCAGCGCCACGTCGTCGCGCCGCGCCAGGGCGTGCTCGGCGAGGCCCTTCGAGTAGGTGTAGAGGTTGGGCCAGCCGAGCGACTTGGCGCGGCGGGTGCCCACCTCGACCCGGCCCTTGCGCGCGGCGGGGCGCTTGCGGCCGCCTTCACGCTCGTCGACCGCGTCGCACGCGCTGTCGATCGCGAGCAGCTCCGCGTCCACGTCGAAGCGGGTGCCGTTCGGCGACAGGCCCGGGGTGACCGACTCGGGGATCGGCCCGTCGACCTCGCCGGCCACGAAGCACGTGCTGATGTGCAGGAGGCGCTTGCTCGGGATGCGCGCCGCGACGTCGGCCGCGTGCATGGCGCCGCGCACGTTCACGTCGACGGCCATGCGCGGGTCGGGCGCGAAGTCCGTCAGCCCCGCGCAGTGCACCACCGCGTCGAGGCGCGGCGCGAGCTGCGCGAGCACGTGCGGCGGGATGCCCATCAGGGGATCGGAGGCGTCCCCTTCGATGACCTCGATCTTCTCGCGCACGAGGGCGAGCAGCGCCCGGCCGTGCTTCTCGCGCAGCGGCCGCAGCGCGGGCGATCGCTCGAAGATGCGGCGGACGCGCGCGGCCGCGTCCTCGGTGCGTCGGCCCCGGACCAGCAGCGTGAGCTTGCCGATCTCGGGAAGGTGGTCGAGCAGGAACGTGACCCACACCTTGCCGAGGAAACCGGTGAACCCGGTGACCAGCAGGTGGCGGCCCTTCAGCGTCTCGGAGATTCGCACTTCAGTGACTCCCTTCGACGACCGGCCAGTCCAGGTCGCGCGCCATGCGGCGCAGCTCACGATCGGGGGTGACGGCGCAGGGGAGGGCGACGGCGCCCAGGAGCACCGAGTCGTGGTGCCCGCTCCCGTACGCGCACGCGGCGCGGAGGTCGACGCCCAGCTCGGCCAGGCGCGCGTGGAGCGGTCGGCCGCCGAGCGCGGGGCCGAGCACGGGCGGGCGGAGCTCCCCCGTGGCCCGGCCGTGGCTGTCGAGCTCCATCGTGTTGGCGATGACCGCGTCGAAGCCCAGGTGCGCCGCGACGGGCTTCGCGATCACGTCGAGGTTGTCGCTGAGCAACACGAGGCGCTGGCCCTGATCCCGACAGCGCTCGACCAGCTCCACTCCGACGGAAGAGAGGGCGGGGCGAATGTGCTCGTCGGCGTAGATCTCCCCGAGCACGATCAAGCGGTCCTCGGTCATGCCCTCGAGCATCGACCAGGCCATCTTCGTCGCCCGGCCGGGATCACGCAGCGCGAGCGGCGCGGCGAGGGCGAGGCTCGAGAGCCCCAGCACGCGAGCCCGCACGCGGCGCGCGTTCATCGCCATCCAGGCGGCGGCGGTGAGGGTGGGCCGGGGGCTCAGCGGCCCCTCGAGGCGGAACAACGCGGCGGGGCGCGTCGAGCGGCTCGGGTCGATCGTGATCGCGTCGGTCATGCGTCCCCATGCCCCCCGGGGCCGGAAAGGGAGCCGGGATAGCAGAGGTAGACTGACGTGTCAGTTCTTTTTGGGCGACCAGGTGGTCACGGAACGTGAGGCGCACGGAATCGTTGGGGAATGGTCGAATTGGCCTCCGGGGTGCGGTCTCCCGGCGGTCACCTCCTCGCCTCTTTCGCGCGTTCCGTCACACTCGCGAAAAAGAAAGCGAGCCTCCCCCCCTGCGACGTGGTACCTCCTTCTCGTCGCGCGGGTGTCCGAGCGAAGCCCTCGATTCCGAACGGGGTCGAGAGCAGCTCGAGCGCTTCAGCCAATCCTGGCGCGCGGTTCCAAGCCCGGTCGAGCGCTGAGTCTGGAGAGTCCAGCCAGCATCAACCGGGGACGGCGACGTGCCGTCACCATGCAAGAGAGAGAACAGAGAAGATCATGTCCAACAAGCTTTTCGTCGGTAGCCTGAGCTGGAACACGGACGACCACGGCCTCGCGGCCGCGTTCGAGCGTTTCGGTGAGATCACGGACGCCAAGGTCATCACGGACCGCGACTCCGGTCGCAGCCGTGGCTTCGGCTTCGTCACGTTTGCCGACTCGAGCGCCGCGCAGAACGCGGTGCAGGAGATGAACGGCGTCGAGCTCGACGGCCGTTCGATCAACGTCGACATCGCGCAGGAGCGCGGTGGCGGTGGTGGTGGCGGCGGTCGTCGCGGTGGCGGCGGCGGCGGCGGCGGTCGCTGGTAGTCCCAGCGAGCGTCTCATCGCTCGAACGAGCCGGTGACCTCTAGTAGGTCGCCGGCTCTTTCAATTGGCGCGACCGGGTCACGCGCCGCATCCGACTCCGCATCCGCCGCCGCATCCGCCGCCGCGTCCGCCGCCGCGTCCGCCGCCGCGTCCGCCGCCG
>SHBB01000310.1 GCA_004213565.1 Sandaracinaceae bacterium | reverse complement strand
TTCAGCGGTTCCGGGCACGTCGCTCCTCCTCGAAGGGGCTGATAGCCCCTCCTTCATCGTCGCGGCGCGCCCGAAACCACTGTCCGTCGCGATCATCCGCCGACATGTGACCAAGTAGTCCTAGCCGGGCCGGGCGAAGCCGGGGCACGCGGTCTCTTCGACGCAGCCGGGCTGACCGGCCTCGTCCAGCACGACCCCGCACTCGGCGCGGGCCTCGCGCTGGCACTCGGCGCAGCGCGCGTCGTCCGGGTCCGCGCAGGCGCCGCACGCGATCCACGCCCGCAGGGCGCAGAGGCGCTGCTCGCTGAGGGCCGCGCCGCCGAGCGGCATCAGGCTGCCGCAGGGGAGCGCCTCGGGGTCCACCTTCTGGAGGAGCAGCGAGTCCTCGGGCGCGCCCGGGGCGATCATGGCCGCGCCGCGCGCGTCGTCCACGCAGAGGGGGCCTCGCGCCGTGCCCTCGAGCAGACGCGCGTGCAGCGCGGGGAGCGCGTCGGCGCCGCCGAGCGACAGGTCGAGGTCCGCCTCGGGGTCCTCCGCGTCGTGGCAGCGGGAGAACGCGCAGCTCGGGGCGAGGATGTCCTGCGCGATGGCGGGCCAGGTCGTGTCGACGCAGCCGCGCTCGCAGGCGGCCACGGTGAAGCCGGCCGCGTTCTCTCCCTCGCTCGGCTCGACGGTCCGCTCGACCACGGGGCTGCCGCACGCGAGCCAGTTGCGGAGCAGCTCCTGCCCCTCCGGGCTGCCCGCCGACGGAAGCGGGGTGAAGGTCCGGCCGTCCGGGCCCACGCGATCGTAGGTCGTCACCGACGAGAGCACGCTCTGGCCCACGTCGCCTCGGGGCGGCATGGCGCCGCTGGCGACCTGCTCGAGGATCATGCCCCGATGGCGGTGGACCCGGAGCTGCTCGCGGTCGAGGCGCGCGGCCTCCTCCGGGGCGAGCTCCGCCGACGTCGAGGCGAGCGAGAGATCGAAGTCGAGCCCGAGCGGCGCCCCGAAGCGTCGCTCGGGAGGCAGATCGCCCGCGTGGCAGAAGCTGCCACCCCCGCAGCTCTGGTTGACGAGGGCCTGCCCCGCGAACGCGGGCACGCCGTCCGCGGTGTAGACCAGCTCGAGCGCCGCCTCCGGGTCGCACTCGCCGACCTCGTCGGGCGCGCACGCGGTCAGCAGCGCGGCGAGGAGCACGACGACGGCGCGGTACTTCTCCTGCATCGGCTCAGCCCATCCAGAGGTGCGGGAGCATGTCGCGGTGCGCGCTGGCGTAGCGGTCCCAGCCGCCGCCCTTCGCGTAGCGGTGTCCGAGCTTCTGGTAGTCGCCGAAGCCGGGCCCGTCGCCCAGCTCCCACTCTCCGGGCGAGAGGCCCATCGCCGCCATCGCGGTGGTGAGCAGCATGTTGTAGGGCCGGCCGAGCCGGCGGCCGCCCGTGGTCCAGGTGACGCCCTCCTCGGAGCGGTAGTCGATGGCGACGCCGGTGCGGATCCGACCGCACGCGCTCCCGGCGAGGAGCATCGGCATGTCGAGCTGAGCGTGCGAGGAGCCGTTGCCCAGCTCGTTGCCCCAGAGGACGAGGGAGTTGTCGAGCAGGGTGTTGCCGTCGGGCTCGACGATGGCGTCCATCTTCGTCAGCAGCTGCGCCACGCGCTCGGCGATCCAGCCGTTGTGGCCAGCCGAGGTGCGCTCGGCCTCCGGGCCGCTCAGGTGCGAGTTCGAGTGGAAGCCGGCCTCCTCTCCGTCCGCCCGGACGTGCTTGATGAAGAGGGTGCCGATGCGGGTCAGGCCACACGCGAGCGCCGCGACGAGGAGATCGATGTGATCCTCGTACATCGCCTCCGCGTCCTCCACGTACGCGACATCCGGCCCCGTGCACGAGATGCGGCCCGCGGCCGCGAGCCGGGTCTGCAGGTCGCGCAGGTGGTCGGCGTAGTTCGAGAGCCGCTCCCGGTCCTCGCCCCCGAGGCGCGGGTTCGCGCGTAGACGATCGAAGTCTTCCTTGACGCGGTCGATCACCAGCTGCTGGCGCTCGCGCGGGTCCGGGCCCTCCACGGGCTCGCTGCTCCCGAAGACCTGGTTGAAGACGACCTCGGCGTCGGACTGAACGGGCAGCCGCGTGGTCACGCCGCCTTCGGTCCACCACGAGAAGCTCTCCCCCGCGCGCAGCTCGCCGTTGTATCGGCGCAGCATGGGCGACAGGCGCATCGCGCCGAGCGCGGGAGGGGTCGTGTAGAACGACGGCGCGCGCTCGAGCACGGCGTCGACCGAGTAGGGGAAGAACGGCGCCGAGCCGCGCTCCATCCCGCCGCCCGTGTGGGTCGAGGCGGTGAGGGGGAAGCTGCGGTTGTGGCCGGTGTCCGTCAGCCCGTCGAGCCCGCGGAGGAGGGTGATCTTGTCGCGCAGGGCGTCGAACGGCGCGCCGACGATGTTCGAGACCGGGCCGCCGAGCTCGGAGAGGGGCTTGGCCAGGGTGTTCGGCGCGACCATCGACGCGCCGCTCATGTCGGGGTGCCAGTTGGCGTCGAACTGCCCGTTGAGGCTGAACACGCCGACGAAGCGCCGCGGCGCCGAGGCGTCGGCGGCGACCCGTGAGCCGAGGAGCGAGGGGAGGAAGGGGATGGCCAGGGCGAAGCCGCCCGCGCCTCGCAGGAAGGCTCGACGGGCGAGGCGGCGCTTACTTCGATCGGTCATGACTACTCCTCCAGGCGTCGGGTGAAGAGGGCCTCGTTGGCCACGTTCGCGATGAAGGCGTCGAGCAGGGTGGCCCCCTCTTCGCGCAAGGCGCGTGCGACGCGGCGGTTCTGGCAGTGGTCGGCCTCGCTCGTGGGGCGGCGCACGCGGGTGTGCTCGAAGACGCGCTCGGCGAAGCAGGCGTGGCCGACCTCGCTCTCGGCGATGGCGTGCGCGAGCGAGGCGCCCGAGTCGACCCTCACCCGCTCGTCGTCGAGCTCGAGCTCCACCGTGGTGTCGAGCGGGTGCTCCGCGACGAGCTCCCCGTCGAGGAAGATCCGCTCGAGCTCGCGGTAGCGTCCGAGGGCGTCGAAGTCCTGCATCGCGAAGGCGAGGGGGTTGATGCGCGCGTGACAGGTGATGCAGGGCTGCTCGCCGGTCAGGGCCTCGATCTGATCGCGCGCGGGCAGCGTCTCGACTTCACCCACCTCCTCGAGGCGCGAGTTGACGATGTCGGTCGGCGGCGCCGCGAGCTCGCCACAGAGGACCTGCCGCAGCACGAAGACGCCGCGCATGATGGGCGCGGTCGAGTGCGCCTCACCGAGCAGCACGCCCGGTCGGAGCAGGAGCCCGGCGCGCTCGGGGCCGGCGACCGGCGCGGGCTCACCCGCTCGCCAGGGCCCGACGCCGTAGATCGCGGCGACGCGCTCGTCCTCGGGGTAGGCGCGGGTCGAAGACATGAGCGCCCGGTAGTCGGCGCCCTCTTCCCAGACCATCTGGTCGACGTAGGTGAGCGTCTCGGCGAGCATCGCCTCCCGCAGCCCGGGCGCGGTCAGACCGTCGAGGAGCGCGGGGTCGTCGGGCACGCCCGAGGTCTCGTCGAGCGCCAGCCACGCCTCGAAGAAGCCGCTCACCGTCTCGCGCGCCTCGGGCGAGGCCATGAGCGCGTGCACGTGCGCCTCGACGCCTGCGAGCGTGTCGAGCTCACCTCGCGCCGCCGCGTCGAAGGTGGCGTCGCCGGGCATCGACCCGGTGAGCATGTAGGAGACGCGGTTGGCGATCGCGTAGGGCGACAGCCGCAGAGCCGGCGCGCCGTTGGCGTCCTCCACCGCCTCGCCCTCGACCTCGACGTGGAAGAGGAGCTGGGGCGAGGAGAGCCACCGCATCATCACCCGCGTGAAGCCCTCGGCCGCGTCGGGCGCCTCCCGATGGAAGGCGACCTGGTCGGCGATCTCCTCCTCGGTGAGCGGGCGCCGGAACACGCGCAGGCCGAAGCCCTCCACGAAGTCGCGCACGCAGGCGTCGTCGGGCGCGGCGTCGAGGATGCAGCCGTGCCCGCGCGAGACCAGCGCCTCCGGGTGCTCGCGGAGCGCCGCGGCCGCGCGCTCGCCCGTGCTGATCATCGCCTCGACGTGCGCCGCGGTGTGGTTCGGCACGAACTCGTCGACCGAGCCGGCCCCCACCTCGTCAGGCGGGAAGACACCGAACTCGAGGCTCAGCGCGCCGAAGGCCTCCTCACCGAGCAGGTCACGCAGGGTGTGGGAGAGCTCCCGGCGCGTCAGGCGGCGGAGCGGCGCGCGCGCGGCCCCGGGCGCGTCGCAGCGCAGGGTGTCGACGGCGAGCTCGCCATCGCGCCACGGGCGGTCCTCGGAGACCGTGCCCACGCAGCCAGAGAGGACGGCCGAGAGCAGGAGGGTGGGGACGATCGAGGCGGTCTTCATCGCCCCCGGGGCCACTGCAAGCGTCATGCGCGCGGCGGCGCGAGCGCGTCCGCGGGCGCGAGGGACGTGTTCGGTGGGCTGCGTCCGACCGGGTGGTGGGGGATTCCCTACCGCATGCCGTGCCGCTTCATCAGCTCCATCAAATACGAGCGATCCATGCGGGTTCGGCGGGCGGTCTCGCGGATGTTGCCCTCGCTCTGATCGAGGTTGTGGCGGAGATAGCGCCGCTCGAAGGCGTCCACCGCCTGCCGCTTGGCGTCGCGGAAGCTGAGGTCGAGCAGGCTCGCCTCGGCGCTCTCCTCGGGGGCGTGGCCTCCCAGCGTGGGCGCCTCCCCGAGCGCGAGCGCGCCCAGGACCACGTTGCGGAGCTCGCGCACGTTGCCCGGCCAGGGGTGGTTGCGCAGCCGCTCGAGCGTCTCGGCGTCGAAGAGCTCCTCGGCCGCGCCGGAGCGCCCGGCCTGCGCGATGAAGTGCTCGATGAGCATGGGGATGTCGCGCGGGCGATCCCGGAGCGGCATCACGTCGAGCCGCACCACCGCGATGCGATAGAAGAGGTCGAGCCGGAAGCTCCCGTGGTTCACCTCGGCCCGCAGGTCCCGGTTGGTCGCGGCGATCACGCGCAGATCGAGCGGGATCTCGTCGCGCCCGCCGAGCCGACGGATGCGATGGCGCTCCAGCACGCCGAGCAGGGTGCTCTGCATGCCCAGCGGCAGCTCGCCCACCTCGTCCAGGAAGAGGGTGCCGCCGCTCGAGCGCTCGCAGGCCCCGATGTGCTGCCGCTCCGCGCCCGTGAACGCGCCGCGCTCGTGTCCGAACAGCTCGCTCTCCAGCAGGGTCGGGGTGAGCGCCGCGCAGTCGACGGTCACGAACGGCTGCTCTCGCCGCTCGCCGTGGTCGTGAATGGCCCGCGCGATCAGCTCCTTGCCCGTGCCCGACTCGCCACTGACGAGCACCGGGACCTCGCTCTCCGCGATGCGCCCGATCTTCGCCATCAGGAGGCGCATCTGCGGGTCGCGCGCCCGCAGCTCGCCGAGCTGGTCGGGGCCGTCGTCGACCATGACGACCTCGCCGTCCTCGAGGCGCAGGCGCGTCCTGCCGAGCCGCAGCGTCGTGCCCGTCTCGACGGCCATCGTCGCGCCCCGGATCTCGGCCGGCCCCACCTGCGTCGCGTTCGTCGAGCCGTGGTCGGTCACGAGGATGCGGTCGTCGCGTCGACCCAGCGTCACGTGGATGCGCGAGACCGTGGGGTCGGCCAGGACCAGATCGTTGCCCTCCGCGGAGCCGACGGTGAGCGAGCCGTCCGTGCACGCGACCTGCTTCCCCTGGTCGGGCCCGCCGACGACCTCGGCGCGAATTCCCTTCACCGGGCGGCCCCGCTCCGCCACTCGAACCGTTCGATCCTCCGACATCGGATGGAGGATGGCACGCGCGACGTCCGATCGCTGGACCCTCGGGCGGAGGTGGTGGGGCGCAGCCCTCCGGGGTGAGGAACGGGGCCGCGGGCGTGGCCGGGGCATGCCCGTTGCACCATGGGCGCGGGTGCATCGAGGAACGCGCTGGGCCTGCTTGATCTGTCTCTGCGTCGTCGGCTGCGACGGCGCCGTGGTGATGGGAGACGGCGGCGCGCGCTCAGCCGATGGCGCCCCGCGCGATCGCGACGCCTCCACGCCCGAGCGGCCGCCCACGCCGGTCACGGTCGCGCCGCTCTTCCCCATGCACGCCGGCTGGAACGACTACGTGGCCGCGGAGCCCGGCGCGCCGACGGAGTGGGCGGACGTCCCCTGCGAGGTGGACGGGGACTGCGCGCAGGGGGGCGTGATGCGCGTCGCGACCCTGCCCGGCGCGTCCTCCTGTGAAGGCCTGGAGGCGCGCGACGACCGCGGCGTCTTCGAGTGGCGGTGCGTGGAGGGCGCGGAGGGCGTCCGCGTCTACTCGGCCCAGGTCGCGCCGGACCGCGGGCTCCGGGAGCTGGTCACGCGGGACGGCTTTCGCGAGAGCGCGCTGATCGTCGAGCGCGACGGGATCGCGGTGTTCGAGAGCGCCCCGCGCCCGTGGTGGGACGACCCGGTCGTGCCCCTCACGCTCGACGCGGCGGAGACGGTGGAGCTCGACGCGGAGGGCACGGTCTATGTCGTGGAGGGCGAGGCGCCCAGCGCGGGCGTGCGCGTGGCCGCCGATCGCGTGGCGCTCGTGGGTCTCGAGGGCGCGGGCCTCGCGTTCACCGGGGCGCCCAACGCCGATCCCGATCAGGGCGGCGCCGGCAGCGGAGCCGGCTACCTGCTCTCCGTGCCGACCTCGGGCGCGCGCCAGCTCTGGATCGAGGGGCTCCGGCTCGACGGAGCGGGGACGGCCCACGCGGCGGTCTTCGCGCCGGGCGCGTCGTGGTCGCGCTTCCATCGGCTCGAGGTCATGGGCGCGATCGAGGTCGGCTTCGACACGGGCACCCGCGATCGTTTCGCGCGCTTCCAGCACAACCACGTCTCCTCCCTGCACGCGCACGACAACGGGGCGGGCGATCAGGGCATCGGGGTCCGGGTGCGCGGGGAGAGCTCGCACAACACGTGGTCGGACCTGACGCTCGTCGACAACCGCCAGATCGGGCTGCAGATCCGCGCTGCCCATCAAGACGTGCGCGGGCTCTTCGCCTCGGGGCACGCGCTCTACATCATCCACCAGCCCTCCTCGGGGGTCGACGTGCAAGCGGGCCCGGTCCGCCTGACCGACGTGGTCACGCTCGGCAATCAGCTCGGCGTCGCCGTGCGTGGGGCGAACGACGTCCACGTCGCGCGCATGCGGAGCGACTCCGACGGCACGGCGGTGCGCCTCCGGCGATGTCGGCGCAGCGTGGTGACGGAGCTCTTCGCCACCAACAGCGGCAGCATCGCCGTCCAGAGCGGGCACTCCTCGGATCCCGTCGACAGCGTGAGCGACAACGTGCTCTCGCGCTTCCTCGTCGCCGGCGTCGACGGCGTCGGTCTCTCGTTCCGGGGGAGCGGCAACACCCTCGCGCACGGCGTCGTGGTCAACACGTCCGGCACGGCGATCGAGCTGCTCGGGGAAGGGACGACGGTCGTCTCGGTCGCGACGCTCTCCTCTCGCGCGGGGTTGATCGCGTCGGGCGCGGCGCAGGTCGTGGATCACGCGGCCCTCGACCACCGCGGAGCGGGGCTGACGCTGGCCTCCGCCGACGACACGCTGGCGGGAGCGCTCGTGGTGGGCGGCAACGGCGACGACTGCGCGGGCGCCTCCAGCGCGCTGGTCACGCCCTCCTGCACTTCGAGCGGCGGCGAAGGATCCGTCACCCCGAGCGGCGCGCGTCTGCTCCCGGGACGGAGCGGCGGCGGCGCGTTCGCCGGATGGGCCGCGACCGAAGACGCCAACTCGACTCCGGGCGCGCGCGACAACGCCGGCCTCGACCCGTCGTCCATCACCGACTGGCTGGGCTTCGCCTCGCCGCTCCGCGCCTGGGCCGTCTCGCGCCTCGAACGCGCCGCCTTCCCCGATCGGTCCGCGTGCGCGGAGGGCATCGGCGCCGAGCGCGCGTGCTTCGTCTTCGACTGGGCGCTCGAGACGGAGAGCGCGCTGCACGCCGGGTTCGAGCCCTTCGTGGCCGGCGACGCGTGCCCTGCCTCGGCGAGCGGGGACGCGGCGGTGACCGACTCGCGCGCGACGCCGAACGAATTCCTGCTCCGCGCCGTGGAGCGCTCGGGCGACGAGATCGGCGACGACGACGGCCTGTGCGAGTCGGGCGAGGGCTGCCTCTACGCGCCCGCCGTCGGGGCGCGGGGTGATGGAGAGGTGAGCGGCGAGTGTGCGTTCCAGGACGGGCGCGTCCGCGAAGTGCGCCTGTTCGGCCCGACCCGGTGAGCGGTCAGTCGCCGTACGGGCTCGAGAGGAACTCGGAGTTGGGCCGCGCGGGCGCGGATGACGAGCCGCTCGGCCTGCGCCGCCGCCGTCGGGTGCGACGCGCGCGAGGGGGGGCCGCTTCGGCTGCGGCCTCCGCTGGCTCGGCGGGCTCCGGCGCGGCTGCGTCGGCGGGTACTTCTGCTGGCACTTCCGCTGGCACTTCTGCGGGCACTCCGGCGTCGACCGGAGCGGCGGCCGCGGAGACGAGCGCGACCTCGTCGTGGCGGGGCGCGTCGGCTCCCGCGGAGATCCCCATCCACGCTCCCCAGCCGATCCCGACCGCGAGCGCGGCCAGGGGAACGGCCAGCCACCAGCGCGAGCGCGAGGTCGTCGCGGGCGCGGGGACCGAGGGCAGGGAGGAGAGCGTGGCGCCGCGCTGGGCCAGCTCCTTCGCCCCTCGCTGCTCCTCTTCGAACTCGGCCTCGAGCGCGCTCACGAGAGAGCCCGTGTCTCCGTCGGGCGCCTCGGCCGCGATCGCCTCGAGGCCGAGCGCGAACTCTTCTGCCGTGGCGGGACGGTCCGCGGGGTCGCGCGCGAGGCAGCGCTCGATCAGGTCGGCGAGCGCGACGGGGACGTCCGGCCGAACGTCGTCGAGGCGAGGGATCCGCCGGTGAAGCACGTTCCAGATCGTGCTCGGCTGGTTGTCGTCGAGGAACAGGCGCCGCTGGGTCAGCGCCTCGTACCCGCTGACGCCGAGCGCCCAGATGTCCGCGCGCCGATCGACGTCCTTGGGCCGCTCGACCTGCTCTGGCGCCATGTGCGAGAGGTGGCCCTTGACCTCTCCGCTCTGCGTCTCCGCGAGCTTGCCGCGGGCCGCGGCGATGCCGAAGTCCACGACCCGGACGTGCCCGTCGAAGGCCACGTGCACGTTCTGAGGACAGAAGTCACGGTGCACGATGTCGAGCGGCAGGCTGTCGGGGCCGAGCGCCTCGTGCGCGGCGTGAAGGCCGCGAGCGCACCCCGCGAGCACGCGCGCCACGAGCCCGGGAGAGAGCGGGCCGGCGCGCTTGATCAGATCGAAGAAGGTCACGCCCTGGAGCAGCTCCATGACGAGATACGGCAGCTCCCCGTGCCGCTCGACCTCGAACACCTGCACGATGTTCGGGTGGTGGAGGTGCGCCGCGATGCGGCACTCGTCGAGGAACATCTGAACGAAGCGAGGCTCCTCGAGGAGTCGCGGCGAGAGGAACTTCAGGGCGACGAGGCGGTTGAAGCCGCCCTCTCCCGAGCGCACCGCGCCGTAGACCACGGCCATGCCACCGCGCCCGAGCTCCTCGACGATCCGGTAGGGCCCGACCCTGGATCCCGGCCTCGGCAGCAGGCTCGCTGCGGTCGTGGGCACCATCGGGTGGATGGTAGTGAACGGCGCCGCCACGGCAACCCACGCGTCCGCGGCGCCAAAGAGTGGGCGGTCGAGCTGCCCGCGCGCGCTATGCTCGCCGAGATGTTCGTGGCTCGCATGCAGCTGATGTTTGCTGCTGCCCTCCTGTTCTCTGTCGCCGCCTCGCCCGCCCATGCCCAGGACGACGCGGCGTCGGCGCGCGCGGCCGCCCAGGTGGAGTTCGCGGCCGGCCGGGAGGCGTTCGCGCGCGGAGAGTACGAGGCGGCGCTCGTCCGCCTCCGCACCGCGAACGAGCTCGCGCCGCACGACGTCGTCCGCTTCAACATCGCGCTCTGTCTCGAGCGCCTCGATCGCATCCCCGAGGCGGTGAGCGTCCTCGAGGTGCTGACCGACAGCGAGCAGCTCGGCGAGACGGAGCTCGCGCGCGCGAGGGCGAGGCATGACGTGTTGCGGCGGCGCGTGGGCCGCGTCGTGCTCGACCGCGAGGGCGCGCGCCTGCGGGTCGACGACGGCGAGTCGTGTGAGGGCCCGTGCGAGCAGATCGTCGCGCCCGGAACGCACCGCGTGTGGATCTCGACGGGCGACGGGGACGAGACGGAGCTCGAGGTCGAGATCACCGCCGGAGGGCGCGCCAGCGTGGAGCCGGCCCCGCCGCCGCCCGTCGAGCCGCCCACGCCCGACGTGCCCGAGCCTCCCGCGCGGGCTGGCTTCACGCTCACGCCGCTCGGCGTGGTGGGCATCGCGCTGGGCGGCGTCGGGCTCGCCGCGTCCATCGGCCTGGGCGTGCACGCGACGTCGCTGCACGACGCCTATGTCGCCGACAGCGGGAGCGAGACCAACCTCGCGCTGCGCGAGGAGGGCCTCCTCTACCGTGACCTGACGAACGGAGCCATCGCCGTGGCCGTGGGAGGCCTCGTGCTCCTCGCGGTGGACGTGATCTGGGCGCTCACCCGGCTCGAGTGAGCGCTACTCGTACGTGCCGTCGAACAGGAGCTGCCAGAGGATCACCGCGATGAAGGGCAGCAGGAGCCACAGCATCACCAGGTTGGCGGAGCGGGCGGGCTGCTTGTCGGCCCACTCGTCGGTGACGGCGGCGGGCGGCGCGACCGTTGGCGGCTGGCTGGCCGGCGCCTTCGCGACCACGGGGGCCGGCGTGGCGATCGGCGGCAGCTCCAGGAGCTCAGGGTCGAGCGGCTGCATGACGATGGACGGGGGGACGGACGGTTCCCAACGCGGCGCTGCGCGCCGACGCTTACGGGCTGCGGATGCCATGACTCTCTTCTCCTCGACGAACACGAACCTTCACGGGGCGGAGGGAGCGTCGGCGCACCATGCGCGGACGCTCGGCCCGTTCACGGATCGGGGTCGAGGAAGAGCCGAGGGATGGTCAGCCGGCGCCGAGGTGTGCGAGGCCGCTGCACCTGCGTCGGGACGGGAGCGGTAGTGACCGCCTGAGCGAAGACCCCATCGGTCCGAGGCAGCGCAGCGACCCGAGGGCTGGTGGGCGTCGGCGTCGAGCCCGGCCCGACCGCGTCACTCCCGACGCCCACCTCATCCGCGCGCGAGTCGTCCGCCGCGCCCGAAGGCGCCAGCACGACCCACACCGCGAAGGCGAGCGCCGCGAGCTTCACCACGCCGCCAATCTGCGTCGCGCCAAACCCCCACGCCACGAAATTCATCCGCCCCCCCCCCGACCTCCCCGTTCCAGGACTAGGGGACGGTGTTTACATGTTAACTTGATACCTGAAAAGTTTGCGTACCCCCGCTCGGGGGTGTGCGTTCTGTGCAAGCATGATTGACGATAACTCAACAACCGAACACCGTCCCCTGGCCTCAGCCGCCCTTCGGGTTGGTGCTAGCGTGCGCCGGGAGGAGACCGCCGATGCAGGAGTACCGAGGCGAGTGTTTGT
>SHBB01000031.1 GCA_004213565.1 Sandaracinaceae bacterium | reverse complement strand
CCGCCGCCGCCGCCGCCGCGCGCGCGCTCTCTCCGTGCGCCGCCTTCGATTGCGTCTCGCGCTCCACCCGCTGCGCCAGCAGCCGCGCGGCGCGGTCCGCGGCGTCGACCACGGGCGCGAGGGGGAGCGCCGCCTCCACCGCGGCGAGCTCCGCGCGCTTGGTCTCCGCCAGGGCGAGCTGCCGCTCGACGGCGCGGTGGGCGTCGAGCGCCTCACGCTCCTCGCGCATCAGCCCGGCGAGCTCCGCGTGCCACCGCACCGCGTGCGCGGCGTTCGCGGCCGAGAGCTGGTCCTCGGCCCGGCGGTGGAGCAGGCCCTCGCGTTGCCCCTCGAGCTGGGCGCGCTCCGTCTCGGCCAGCGGCCGCATCTCGCCGACGCGCTGCTCGAGCGCGTCGAGGCGGCGCCGCTCCTCCGACAGGCGGGCGTGCGCCTCCATGCTGATGACGCCGTAGATCTCCGTACCCGTCATGCGCTCGAGCAGGTCGGCGCGCTCCTTGGGATCGGCGTCGAGGAAGGCCGCGAAGTCGCCCTGCGCGAGCAGGACGGAGCGCCGAAACTGGTCGAAGGTCAGCCCGAGCGCCCGCTCGACCGCCTGCTTCACCTCGGTCTTCTTGTCGCCGAGCGGCTTCTCCGCCGCCACGTCCAGCAGCGTCATGGTGCTGGGCTGCAGGTTGCCGTCAGCCCGCTTGCGCGCGCGGCGCGCCTCCCACCGCGCGCGGTAGACCCGGCCGTCCGCGCCCTCGAACTCGACCTCGGCGTGCCCCGCGCCGGCGCCCTTGCGCAGGAGCGAGCGCGGGTCGGTCAGGGTGAGCTGATCGCCGTCCTCGCGCCCCACCCGGCTCCGCCCTCGCCCGTTGAGGCGCGGCGCGGTGTCGAAGAGGGCCAGACACATCGCGTCCAGGAGCGTGCTCTTGCCCGCGCCCGTGGCGCCGCAGATCGCGAAGACCCCCGCCTGCGCGAGCGGGCCCTCGGCGAGCGAGATCTCGAAGGCGCCCTCGAGCGAGGCGAGGTTCTCGCCGCGGATGGCCAGGATCCTCACGCCTCGCCCTCCTCGAGCGCGCGCGCGGCGGAGGCCGCGACCTCGTGGAAGGCCCGGAGGAGCGCGGGGCTGGGGTCGCCCTCGTAGCGGCGGGCGTAGGCCTGACGGAAGACCTCCTCCACCTGCAGGTCGCCCAGGTCGCGCCGCGGCGCCGACTCCGCGAGCGGCACGTCGCGCCCGGTGTACGCGGTGGTGATCTTGACCAGCCGCACCGGCCGCTCGCCGATCGCCGCCTCGATCTGCCGCCGGAGGTCGGGCACGGGCTCGCTCAGGCGCACGCGCACCTCGAGGAAGGGCTGCTGCTCCCGGGGAAGCCCGGCCGGGACCTCGAGCCGCTCGAGCTGTCCCAGCACGCGCTCGAGGCTGTCCGCCTCCTCGCCCGGGACACGGATCACGTCCACCGCGCGCGGCACGCGCACCTTCGTCTGGCCGACGAGCACCCCGCCCTCGAAGCGGACGAGGCGCACCTCGTGCGGGTAGCTCTCCTCGGGCATCGAGAGCGGGATGGGCGAGCCGCAGTACCGCACGTGCTCGTGCTCGCCGACGGGTTGGGCGAGGTGGATGTGGCCCAGCGCCGCGTAGCCCACGTCGCCGGGGAACAGGTCGACGGGGAGCGCGTGCTTCAGCCCGCCGAGGATCGGCCGCTCCGAGTCCTCGGAGCGCTGCACGTCGACCATGTGACAGTGCCCGGTGGCGATCAGCGCCTGGTCGGGCTTCTGGCGCGCGCGGGCCGCGTCGAGGACCTCGCCGTAGACGCGACGCACGCCCTCCACGAGCGGGTCCGCGCGCTCGGCGTTCACGGGCGCGTCGAGCGCGGGCAGGTCCGCGGGGCGCAGATACGGCACCGCGGCGACCCAGGCCGCGACCTCGTTGTTGCGGTCGTGGAGCGGCACGACCATCGCGTCGGCGTCGACCGGGGCGCGGCCCCCGGCCCCAAGCCGCGGCACGGCCCCCACGATCCGCACGCCGATCGCGCGGAGCACCGGGTCGGCCGCGCCGAGCCGGGCCGCGGAGTCGTGATTGCCGGCCACGATGACGACGTCGAGCCTGGGCAACCGCGCGCGGGCCTCGGCGAGGAAGCGGTAGAACATGGCCTGGGCCGAGGCCGGCGGGTTGGCGGTGTCGAAGACGTCCCCGGCCACGATCAGCGCGTCCACCGCCTCGCGCTCCAGCACGTCGAGCAGGAAGGCGAGGAAGCGCTCGTGCTCGTGCTCACGCGGGTGCCCGTGGAGCGTGTGCCCCAGGTGCCAGTCCGACGTGTGGCAGAGCTTGAGGTGGCGTCGCATGGGCTCGGGGGCGGAGACGTCGAGGCCGCGCTCGGACTGACGGAAATCGCCGACTCTTGTAGATCACAGTCCGATCGACGCGTCGATCCCAGAGGCGCACAAAGCGCCGAAAAGGGACTCGGATGGGGCGGTTCTGCGCGAGATCGCGCTCCCGAAGGCGATCGTCTGCGGGGCCGCTCAGCGCCCCGTGAGCATCAGGAACACGATCAGCCCGACCATCGAGATCTGCACCGCGCCGAAGCCCTGCTGCTGCTTCTTCAGCTCGTTCCAGCCCTTCGCGAGCAGGACCATGGCCACGAACACGAGCAGCGTCACGACGCTCGCCATGACCACGCCGTGCTGGTGCTCGGCGAAGACGTCGGTGTGCTTCAGGCCCGGCGCCAGCACCGAGCCGTGGAGCGCGAGGAGGTGCGCGACGTAGATGATCAGCGACTCCGCGCCGACGAGCTTGACCCACGGCAGGAGCCGGCCGGCCACCGAGGCGCCGAGCCCGTCGCTGGCGCCGAGCCATCCCAGCCGGGTGAGCCCGCGCTCGACGAAGCAGAGCGTGGCGAGGACCGCCATCACGTTGCCGAGGCGCCAGAAGAAGAAGAAGGGGTTCGTCTTCCAGAAGTTGTGCTCGGGCCAGGGGAAGGGACCGAAGCGGTCGAGCACCACGGGGACGAGGAGGAAGAGCGCGGCGAGCGCGGCGAAGGGCCAGCTGACCCGCTCGCTCACGGCCTTGGCGGAGCCCGCCCCGCCCACGCCGACCGCGTAGGCGATGACGATCCCGGTGTAGGTGAAGCCGGCCCAGGGCACGATCGGGAAGATGCTGCCGCCGGCCGCGTTGACGTACCCGGCGAGCCACACGGGGAGGCCGCTGACGTCCCACTGCCAGACCCACGGCGCGGCGCAGATGCAGAACCCGGCCATCGCCGCCACCAGCGTCACGAAGACCCGCTTGCTCTTCACGAAGAGCACCATCAGCTGGCAGATGGCGAGGCTCACGCCGATGTGCTGGAGCACGTCGACCTGGAACATGCGCGCGAGCGCGGCGGGGTCATCGATGTCCAGCAGCCGGCTGAGCGAGAGCGTCGGCAGGTGGAGCATGTAGCCGATGACGAGCAGCCAGCCGTAGCGCTTGAAGCGCTTGAGCGCCGCGAAGCCGCCCGACGTGTGCTCGTCCCACTTTCGGAAGGTCGTGTAGCCGAAGGCCAGCCCGGCGCCGAAGAGGAACATCGGCGCCGTGTAGCCGTGCACGAAGCTGTGGTGCGGATACCAGCCCTGGCTCTTGGTCGCCTGGTCGAGGAGGGTCGAGAAGACGTGGCCCTGGACCATCAGGCAGACCGCGCAGAAGCGGAAGAGGTCGAGGGCGAGCCACCGCGCCGCCTTGGCCACCGGGCGCGCCTCGGCCGCCTCCCGGGCCGGGGCGGCGGCCATCGCGTCGACGTCGGCGACCTGACTCATCGGGCGCCAATTCGGCACGCGTTGGGCCGATCGTCAAATTGAGCCGTCGCCGGGTCGGCGCTTCGGCCGCGACTCGTCCGCTCGGAGGGCTGGAAAACGTGGTGTTTCGGCCGTTTCGAGCCGTCATGCGGTCCCTCCTGGCTGTGCTCGTGATCCTGTCGAGCGGGTGCGCCGACCTCGGATCGGTGCGGCTGGACCCCGCGCGCGTGGAGCAGACCACGATGGCGGGGCGGCCGCTGCTGGTCGTCGGCCTCTCCGCGACCGACGTCATCGAGACCGAGGGACACGACCTGCGCCTGGCCGCTGACCTCGAGGTCGAGATCGGCGGTCAGCGGGCCGAGATCGTGCGCTGGTCGAGCGAGGGGCTGGTGGTGCGGCTAGGCGATTCGCTCCCCCTCGGCGTGCACTCGCTCCGCGTCCGGGCGTTCGGACTGGACTACGCGCGGGAGGAGGCGCTCGAGGTGGTCGGCGCGGTCGAGCGAGACGGATCCCTCGACGGCATGGACGGCGGGGGCATGGACGGCGGCGCGCAGGGGATGGACGCGGGGCTCGACGACGCGGGCATCGAGCGCTTCGATGGCGCGGTCGACCCCACGGACGCCGCGATGGACGGGGGAGCGACCGCGATGGACGGCGGCACCGACAGCGGCTTCGACAGCGGCTTCGACTCAGGCTTCGACAGCGGCATCGACTCCGGCGTCGACTCCGGCATCGACAGCGGCTTCGACAGCGGCATCGACTCAGGCTTCGACAGCGGCTTCGACTCAGGCACCGACAGCGGCATCGACTCCGGCATCGACAGCGGCATCGACAGCGGCATCGACAGCGGCTTCGACAGCGGCTTCGACAGCGGCTTCGACAGCGGCTTCGACTCCGGCACCGACAGCGGCATCGACAGCGGCTTCGACTCAGGCTTCGACAGCGGCACCGACTCAGGCTTCGACTCCGGCTTCGACTCAGGCTTCGACAGCGGCACCGACTCCGGCTTCGACAGCGGGGTCGACGCAGGGCGGGACGCGAGCATCATCCTGCTGGACGCGGGGCGCATCGACGGCGGGCCGACGATCGGCCGGCCCTGCCCTGTCGAGCCGTCGCTGCGCGCGTGCTTCCGCTTCGAGGGGAGCGTCGTGGACGAGTCGGGGAGCATGCTCTCCGCGACCGCGTCGGACGTCGGCTACACGCCGGGGCTCGACGGTCAGGCGCTCACCACCCGGCCGACGTCGAGCATCGTGGTCCGCCACGACGCGGCGCTCGACACCACCGAGTACACGGTCGAGGCGTGGGTGTGGCTCGACTCGGTGCCGGGCGCGGGCGACTACTACGGGGTCGCGGAGAAGTACGGGCATTGGCGGCTCCGCATCGACCCGGGCGGCGCGGCCGCGTGTCACATCGCCACCCGCTGGGGCCGGCGCGAGATCAGCGGCGGCGCGGTGCCCCCCCGGACCTGGACCCACGTCGCCTGCAGCGTCGGTGGCGGCCGCCAGATGGTCTCCATCGACGGCGCCACGGTCGCGGGGCAGAGCGTGTTCGGCGTGGTGAGCAGCACGGACGACGTGCACCTCGCCGAGGACGCCGACACCGGGGCGCACCAGCTCCCCGGCGCCATCGACACGGTGCGGGTGTGGAGCCGCGTGATCACCGACTCCGACTGGTGCACGCTGTCCGGCCCCTGTCGCGTGCCCTGACCCGAATGAACTCGATTCAATAAAGGCGTGAACGGCGTTCGCGCCTCGGCTATCTTGGCGACGATCATGAGCGCACGTCTCCACTCCTCCCTGGCGCTCCTCGCCATCGCGGCCCTCCTCGGCGCGGGCTGCGACGATGACCCCGGCCTGCTCCGGCCCGACAGCGGGCCGCGCGTCGACGCCGGCCCCGCCCCCACCTACTGGGCGGACGTGGCGCCGCTCGTGCGCCGCGAGTGCCTCGGCTGCCACGCGGAGGGAGGCATCGGCCCGTTCCGGCTCGACACCAGCGGCGCCCTCCGCGAGGAGATCGACGCGATCGTGGCCGCGGTCGAGAGCGGCTACATGCCGCCGTGGATGCCCGACGACAGCTGCCGACAGTTCGACCACGCGCGCGGCCTCGAGGAAGCGGAGCGCGCCACCTTCCGGCGCTGGATGGAGACCGGCATGCAGGAGGGCGACGAGGCGGATCTGCCGCCCGGCCCCGCGCCGCCGCCGCCCTTCGAGGGCACGCACGTGGCGCGCATGACCGAGGCCTATGTCCCCGACGCGGCGAGCCCCGACGACTACCGCTGCTTCGTGCTCGACCACACCTTCGACGCGGACACCTTCCTGACCGCGCGGAACGTCGTGCCGGGGCGGCCGGAGCTCGTGCATCACGTGCTCGTGTACGGCGTGCGGCCGGATCTGCTGGCCCAGGTGGCGGCGGCGGACGAGGCCGATCCCGGCCCGGGCTACACCTGCTTCGGCGGACCGCTCGCGGGCGCGAGCACGGGGGACGACACCAGCACGCTCGGCGTGATCGGCCTCGGGGGCTGGGTCCCCGGACAGCTCCCCTATCGACAGAACGAGGGCGCGGCCATCTACGTCCCGGCCGGCAGCCGGATCGTGATGCAGGTGCACTACAACTTGCTCGGCGCGGAGCCGGCCGCGGACGAGACCGAGTACCACATGGTGCTCACGAGCGAGCCGCCCGAGCGGCTCGTCACCACCGACCCGCTGGCCATCCTCGATCTCGACATCCCGGCCGGCGAGCCGATCGCGCGCAACCAGCGGACCTTCCGCAACTACCGCAGCGAGCCGATGGTGGTCACGGGGCTCACGCCGCACATGCACCTCTTGGGCACCCGGATGCGAGCCGAGATCGTGCCCGCGCTGGACGCGACCGCCGAGCCCGCGTGCCTGGTGGACGTGCCCGACTGGGACTTCAACTGGCAGCAGAGCTACCGGGTGCGCGCCGACGACGCGCTCGAGATCGCCCCGGGCGAGGGCGTGGAGCTGACGTGCGTCTACGACAACTCGCCCACGCACCAGCCGACCATCAACGGTGAGCAGCTCGACCCGCGCGACGTGACCTGGGGCGAGGGCACGCTCGACGAGATGTGCCTGCTCTACGTGGAGCAGGAGAAGCCGTGGACGGGGCCGCCCGCGGTGGGCTGCGCGGCGACGGCGGACTGCCTGGACGGCTGCGCGGACGGCGACACGGCGTGCCTGCTCCGGTGCGAGGGCCTCGACGGCGCGTGCCGCGCGTGCCTGCTCCGCAGCACCCTCGGGTGCGCGCAGAGCGAGTGCCTGGCCGCGTACGCGCCGGCCGCCGCCTGCATCGAGAGCTGCATCCTGAGCTACGCCCTGCTCGGCGGCAGCTACGAGCGCTGCCTGCAGGCGGAGTGCAGAGGCGGCGCGGCGCAGGCGGTGATCGACTGCGTCTCGGGCGTGGTGGACGCGGGGACGTGCGACGCGGAGCTGACGGGCTGCGGCGTCACGCGCTGAGGGCCGCCCTCGCGCTCGCCGCGGTCTGCCTCGCCGCGCCAGCCCGCGCGCACGGGCCCGCCCCGGCCGCGCTCGAGGTGCTCGCCGTCGACGACGGCGGCGCGCCCACGCTCGTGCGCACCAACATCGGGCTCGCGGCGGCGAACGGCGACGGCACGTACGCCTACGTGTGCCCCTCGCGGTGGGACGAGAACGAGCGCGCGCTGGCCGCGGCGAGCGAGGACGGGCGCGAGGTGCTCGTGCACTCGACCGGGGTCGCGTTCCTCTCTCGCGACGCGGGCTGCGGCTTCGGGCCGCGCACCGACGAGGCGCTCTACGTGGTGGACGCGGCGCGCTGGGACGGCGCGTTCGCGATCGCGACCGAGGTCCTCGAGAGCGGCGAGACCGCGGTGACGCGCTGGGACGGCGACGCGGGCGCGTCGCTCGGCGTGGAAGGCGATGTCGATGGGCTGCTGGGCGGCGACGCGCTCTTCGCAGCCGGGCATGCCCCGCGCGCCTTCGTCGGGCGCTGGGACGGCGCCTGGACGGAGCTCTTCGCGAGCGACGACGAGACCTGGTCACGCGTCGTGCCGCGCGCCGCCGACGTCAACGGAGTCTGGGTGCTCGCGCGGGACGCCGACGCGGCGGAGCTCTGGCGGGTCACCGCGGCGGGCCGAGCGCGCGGGCCGCGTCATGACGTCGTGCACGGGCCCGCCAGGCTCGCCGATCGCTGGCTCGCCATCTTCGACGGAGTCCTGCACGCGTTCGAGGGAGGCGCGTGGGAGGCGCTCGGCGCGGTCGACTGGACCTGCCTCCACGCGGTGGGCGGACACGTCTACGCCTGCACGCTGCCGTACATGCTCGAGCTGTCGGACGCGCCGATGCCCACGGGCGAGCCGGTGTTCGCGATGACGCAGATCGGCGCCCCGCGCGCGTGCGGAGACGTCGAGATGGCCCGCGCGTGTGGGCGCGAGTGGTCGCACTTCGGCGGCGAGTCGGGCTGGACCGACACCCAGCCCGCGCGGAGCCCGACCGCGCCCCGTGGCGAGTCGGGCTGCAGCGCCGCTCCGGCTCGGGCTGACGCGCCCTGGCTCGGCTGGCTCTTGCTCTCGGCGACATGGATCCGCGCCCGCCGCCGTCGGCCGGGCTGACCGAAGTCAGTCTTCGCCCTCGCGCTCGGTCCGCGCCTCGAGCTCCGCGAAGCGCTTCAAGAGCGCGGCCTTCTCCGGGTCGGGCTCCCGCTCCCACTCGGGGCGATCGTCGTCGCCTGGCGCGTCACGCGCCTCGTCGGGGCCCGGGCGCCGCTCGGTGACGCGCTTGGCGGCCTCGCCGAGGCCCTCGCCCGCCCTCTTCGCGAGCGGCGCGACCGTCTCCGTCGCGTCGTCGTAGAGCTCGCGCACGTTCTCCTTCGCCTGCTCCAGCCACGGGCCGAGCGCGCGGCCTGCGTTCTTCGCGGCCGTGCTGACGGAGCTGGCCGCGTCCTCGAGCGCGCTCTGCCACCCCGCGGCGGTCTCGGCCGTGGGCGCGCCGTGCTCGTCGGTCGCGTAGAGCGTCCCGCAGGCCCCGCACGCCATCACGCGCTGCTCGTCGTAGTCGAAGACCTCGAGGAAGTAGAGCGTGAAGGTCCGCTTCGCGCGCCGCTCGTAGAACGTGGCCGTCTCGCCGCACGAGGTGCAGCGCCGCTCGACCGTCACCCCGCCCGGGATCCGCTCCGTCTTCGTACGCCTGCCTAGAACGATCCAGACCATGGCTACCTCGTGATCGCGATCTTGCCGAAGTGGGCGCCGTCGCGCATGTGCGCGAGCGCGTCCGGGAGCGCCTCGAACGAGAAGCGCTTCGCGTCGAGCACGGGCCTGAGCTGCGCCGCCTCCATGGCCGCGTTCATGCGCTCGAAGGCCTCGCGCGGCCCGACGAGGATGCCCTGCATGCGCACCGCGTTCATCAGCACGCGCGTGAGCTGCAGCTCGCCGCCCACGCCATCGAGCACGCCGATCACGTTGACGGTGCCGCCCGGCTTGACCGCGATGAGCGACTGCTCGATCGTGCCCGCGCCCCCCACCTCGATCACGTGGTCGACGCCGCCCGTCAGGTCGCGCGCGGTCTTGCCCCAGTCGGGATCGTCGCGGTAGTTGACGGTCCACGTCGCGCCGAGCGCCTCGGCGATGGCGAGCTTCTCGTCGGAGCTCGACGTGCAGAGGACGCGCGCGCCCCCGAGCCGCGCGAGCAGCAAGCCGAAGATCGACACGCCCCCCGTGCCCTGGACGAGCACCGTCTGGCCGGGCCGGAGATCGCCCTGCTCGTAGAGCGCCGTCCACGCGGTGACGCCCGCGCAGGGCAGGGTCGCCGCCTCGTCGTCGCCCAGGTGCGACGGGACGTGCACGAGCCCCTCCGCGTCGAAGACGACCTGCTCCGCCGCGACGCCGTCGCCCGGGCTGCCGAGCGCGGACCGCTGTCGCTCGCGATCGATCTGCCCCGCGATCCAGCGCTGGGCGAAGGTGGGCGCGACCCGGTCTCCCACCTTCACGCGGCGCACGCCCTCGCCGACCGCGTCGACCACGCCGGCCGCGTCCGAGAGCGGCACGAGGGGCAGCTTCTGTCGCGGGTTGTAGCCGCCCGTGATCACCAGGTAGTCGCGGTAGTTGAGGCTCCAGGCGCTCATCTTCACGCGGGCCTGCCCGGGCCCGGGCGTCGGCGCCTCGCGCTCGGTCAGCGTGAGGTGGTCGAGGCCGAAGCCGCCTTCGATCTGCCATGCCAGCATGCGCTCTCCTTACCAGATGGCCGTGGCGCTGAGGCCGACCGTGTCCGGGCCACCCATCGGCAGCACCACGATGGTCGGCGGCTCGCTGCCCTCGAGCGGCGGCCGCGCGCCGCCCTGGTAGTGCAGGATCCACGGCACGAGGATGCCCGTCAGGCTGCCGACCACGGCCGCGCTCATGACGTCGGTGATGTAGTGGTGATCGGCCATCATGCGGAAGAGCCCCGTGGCGACCGCGGCGCCGAGGGCCGTGCCGCACGCCATCCCGTCCGCGACCTCGTTGCCGTAGAGGTCGAGGGCGTCGTGATGCATGCAGATCAGGGCCGCCCCGGCGAACGCGTTGGAGACGTGCGTCCCCCAGAAGCTCTGCGCCGGAGGTGGGTCGTTGCAGAGGGGATCGGCGGCCGCGTACCCCGGCCGATCGCGGCAGTACTCGCCGAGCGGACGCTCTCTCCGAGCGAGGAGCTGCACGAGCACGGTCAGCGCATGGTTGATCGCGAAGACCTCGAGACTGATGAGCGACATCTGCCACGCCACGTCCCAGGCCCCCTCGCCGAGGCCCGCGTAGAGCAGGGAGTCGAACGCGACGGGCCAGATGAACAGGCCCGCGGTGATCGCGTCGCTGAGCTCCTCGAAGACGTCGCGATCGAAGGGGTTGTCGAGCCCGACCACGTTCTGCACCTCCCGGTCGAGCGGGCTCGTGGACGCCCAGTTGGCGTCGGTGCGCGTCGGCAACACCTCCTCCAGGAGGATCACCAGGCCGAAGCCGAGGGTCACGACCAGCTCGTCGAAGCGGTAGCGCGGCCAGGACGGATCCCAGCGGATGCGGTTGTGTGGCGCGGCCTCGGGCCCGAGCGCCGTCCCCAGGTTCCCGATGGCCGAGCCGAGGCTCCCGACGATGTCCTCCCCGCGCTCGGTCGCCCCGTCTTCGCCGTTCTCCTCGAGGGGCGTCTCCTCGCCATCGGCCTCGGCGACGACATCGGGGCCGGGGGCCGGGTCCAGCTCGGCGTCCGTGTCGGCCGGCGGCTCGTCGTCCGCGTCCGCGTCCGCCTCCGCCGCTCGCTCCATGGGCGTCTCCGCCTGCGCGAGCGCGAAGGTCGGGCACGAGAGCCACGTCAGCAGGACCGCAACGCGCACCATGCCCGGACGTTAGCAGCTCGACCGGGCGCGTCACTCCCGTTCGGCGCGGACCTTGACGGAGCCCGGGCGGCACGCCACGAGAGCCGCGATGTCGATTCACCGCGTCTTCGCGTCGGTCTTCACCGACGACCTCGAGGCGAGCCGCCGCTTCTGGGTGGAGCTGTTGGGGTTCACGGTCAGCTTCCAGAGCAACTGGTTCGTGCACCTCGCCGCGCCCGACGAGGCGGCGCTCGAGCTGGGCCTCCTGCTCCGCAGCCACGAGACCATCCCGAAGCCCTACCGGGACGTGCCGCGCGGCGGGTTGATCACCGTGGTCGTGGACGACGTGGACGTCCTGCACGAGCGGGCGCAGGCGCGCGGCGTGCGCGTCGTGGAGGCGCCGCGGGACATGTTCTACGGGCAGCGCCGCATGCTGCTCGAGGACCCGGCGGGGCAGCTCGTCGACGTCAGCGCCCCGATGCCCGAGGCGACGATCCCGGAGCTCTGATCAGGATGTCGTTGCGTACGCTCCAGGTGCGGAGCGCTCCCACGTCGAACTGAACCCAGGTCGCCGCGTGCCGCGACTACGCCGGCTGCGCGGTCGCGGACGCTCCCGCCGTCTTCAGCTCCACGAGGAGATCACCCGCGGCGAGGGTCTCGCCCTTGGCCACCACGACGCGCGCCACCTCGCCCGCCACCGGCGACGCGACGACGGTCTCCATCTTCATCGCGCTGAGCACGACGAGCGCGTCGCCCTTGGCCACCGAGCCGCCGACCTCGACCAACACGTCCACCACGCTCCCGGGCATCGGTGCGCCGACGCTGCCGGGCTCCTTGGTCGCCCGCTCGTTCTCCTTGACGGTGGCCGTCGCCGCGCGGTCCCGCACGCGAACCTGACGCGGCTGGCCGTTCAGCTCGAAGAACACCGAGCGGTAGCCCTTCTCGTCGATGTCGCCGACCGCGTCGAGCGTGATCACGAGGGTCTTGCCCTTCTCGATGTCGACGGTGATCTCCTCGCCGATCTCGAGGCTCGAGAGGAAGTAGCGCGTGGGCAGCACGCTGACGTCGCCGAACTGCGAGCGGTGCGCGCGGTAGTCGCGCCACACCTTGGGATAGAGCGCCGCGCTCATCACGTCGACGTCGCGGATCGAGACCCCCTCGTGCTCCGACTCGAGGTCGGCGCGCAGGGCGTCGAAGTCGAGCGCGTCCAGGGTCTCACCCGGGCGGCCGTCGATGGGCTCGCGTCCGCGGAGGACCTGCGTGCGCAGCGGCTCCGGGAACCCGCCGGGGGGCTGGCCGAGTCGGCCCTCGAGGAACTCCACCACGCTCGACGGGAACGAGAGGCTGTCCGCCTGCTCGATCACGTCCTTCTCGGCGAGGTCGTTCTGCACCATGAACTGCGCGAGGTCGCCGACCACCTTGGAGCTCGGCGTGACCTTGATCAGGTCGCCGAGGATGCGGTTGGCCTGCGCGTAAGCGCGCTTGATGGAGGCCCAGCGGTCGGCGAGCCCGAGCGCCGTGGCCTGGAAGCGGAGGTTCGTGTACTGGCCGCCCGGGATCTCGTGCTCGTAGAGGTCGGGCGCGTAGCCGTAGAGCCCCGTCTCGAAGGGCTGATAGAGCCCGCGCGTGCTCTCCCAGTAAGTGTTGAGAGACTGCAGCGCGTCGGTGTCGATCGACGTGTCCCGCTCGGTGCCATGCAGCGCGCCCAGCACCGCCGCCATCGTGGGCTGCGAGGTCAGGCCGGCCATCGCGGGGAGCGCGAGATCCACCACGTCGGCGTCCGCCTCCGCGCACGCGATCATCGACGCGACGCCGGTGCCCGCCGTGTCGTGCGTGTGCACGTGGATGGGCACGTCGGGGTGCGCGCGCCGGAGCGCGCCGACCAGCATCCGGGCCGCGCGCGGCTTCAACAGCCCCGCCATGTCCTTGATGTTCAGGATGTGGATCCCGAGGTCGACCAGCTGCCCGGCCAGGTCGACGTAGTATTGCAAGGAGTACTTCGTACGGCTCGGGTCGCTGACGTCGCCCGTGTAGCAGAGGGACGCCTCGATCACGCCGCCCGCCTCGCCGACCGCGTCGATGCCGAGCTTGAGGTTCTCGACGTAGTTGAGCGAGTCGAAGATGCGGAAGACGTCGACGCCGTGCTCCTTCGCCATGCGGGCGAACTCGAAGACGACGTTGTCGGGGTAGCTCGTGTAGCCGACGGCGTTCGCGCCGCGGAGCAGCATCTGGAAGGGGATGTTCGGCACCAGCTCGCGGAGCCGGGCCAGCCGGTCCCAGGGGCACTCGCGCAGGAAGCGCAGGGCCACGTCGAAGGTGGCCCCACCCCACATCTCGAGGCTGAAGAGCTGCGGCATCAGCCGCGCCGTGGCGGGCGCGATCTCCATCAGGTCGCGCGTGCGCACCCGCGTCATCAGGAGCGACTGGTGCGCGTCTCGCCAGGTCGTGTCCGTGATCAGGAGCCCGCGGTGCTCGCGCACCGCCTTGGCGAACTCGGCCGGCCCGCGGTTCTCGAGCAGGTCGCGCCAGCCCTGGGGCGGCTTCTGGTGGCGGTCGATCTCGGGGAGGATCGGCTCGACCTTGGACGGCTTGGCCTCGGTCATGCCGGGCACCGACGGCCCGTTGACCGCCACGTCGGCCATGTACCGGAGCAGGCGCTGCGCGCGGTTCTTTCGGCGCGGGAAGACGAACAGCTCCGGGCTGTCGTCCACGAACGACGTGTCGATGTCCGCGCCGAGGAAGCGCGGGTGGGTCAGCACGTTCTGGAGGAACGGGATGTTCGTGCTCACGCCCCGGACGCGGAACTCCGCGAGCGCGCGGTGCAGCTTGTCCACCGCGCCCTCGAAGCTCAGGCCGTGCGCGGTGACCTTCACGAGCAGCGAGTCGTAGTCGGGGCTGACCCGCGCGCCGCTGTAGCCGCTGCCCCCGTCGAGCCGGATGCCCATGCCCGCGCCCGAGCGGAAGACCTCGATGCGGCCGGTGTCGGGCTGGAAGCCCTGCTGCGGGTTCTCGGTCGTGACGCGACACTGGATCGCCACGCCGCGGGTGGTGATCCCTTCCTGGCGCAGGTCGAGGTCCTCGAAGGTCGCCCCGCCCGCGATCCGGATCTGCGACTGCACGAGGTCGACGTTCGTGACCTGCTCGGTGACCGTGTGCTCGACCTGGATGCGCGGGTTCGCCTCGATGAAGTAGTGGCGCCCCTCCCGGTCGAGGAGGAACTCGACCGTGCCCGCGTTCCGGTATCCGACCGCCTTGGCGATCTTCACCGCGTCGGCGCAGAGGGCCTCGCGGATGGCCGGGTCGAGGGCCTGCGCGGGCGCCATCTCGACGAGCTTCTGGTGGCGGCGCTGGACCGAGCAGTCTCGCTCGAAGAGGTGCACGACGTCGCCCCGGCTGTCGGCGAGGATCTGCACCTCGATGTGCCGCGGGTGCTCGACGAAGCGCTCGATGAAGACCGTGCCGTCCCCGAAGGCGGCCTTCGCCTCGCTGGTGGCGCGCTGGAACGCCTCTTCGAGCTGGGAGGCCTCGCGCACCACGCGCATGCCGCGCCCGCCGCCGCCCATCGCCGCCTTGATCATCAGCGGGTAGCCCGCCTGCGCCGCGAACGTCCGGGCGTCCTCGACGTTCGCCACCGGCCCCGGGGTGCCCGGCACCGTCGGCACGCCCGCCTCGTCCGCGAGGGTGCGGGCGGCGGTCTTGTCGCCGAGCCGGCGGAGCACCTCGGGGGGCGGGCCGACGAACGCGATGCCCGCGTCCTCGCAGGCCTGGGCGAACGCGGCGTTCTCGCTCAGGAAGCCGTAGCCGGGGTGGATGCCGTCGACGTTGGCCTCCTTCGCGATCGCGATGATGCGATCGATCGCGAGGTAGGCGCCGACCGGGCTGAGCCCCTTGCCGACCAGGTACGCCTCGTCCGCCTTGTAGCGGTGCAGGTAGACGCGGTCCTCGTGGCTGTAGATGGCGACGGTGCGAATGCCGAGCTCGGTCGCGGCACGGAACACGCGGATCGCGATCTCTCCGCGGTTGGCACACAAGAGCTTCGTGATCGGGCGGGCGTCGTGGCTCACGGTGACCTCCTCGGGGGGAGGGACGTGTAGCAGCACCCGTCACTCGTCGTCCACCGACTCCGGCGGCAGGAGCAGGCTGGCGTGGTCGCGCTCCCACTGCTCGTCGAAGGCGGTGCGCCGGAGCGTGTAGCGGGCGCCGCTCCGCGCGGCCTCGGCGTGTTCTGCGTAGACATCGGAGTCCAGATAGCGCTCGAGCGTCGGGTCGAAAGGCTTGATCATCGCCTCTCCCTTCCAGCGCACCACCGAGTCGTCCGCGCCGAGCACGTAGCCCCAGTGCATCGCCCACGCGGCCTGGGCGAACGAGAGCGACTCTCGCTCGAACAGCAGGTCCCGGAGCGCCTCCAGCTGCCCCTGGGCCTGCGGATCCACGTACGGGAGGTCGCGCGCGTACAGGACCGCGTTGTGAAAGTACTCGGCCACGGTCAGGAACGCGTCGAGGTCGAGGCGGCGCGCGACCAGGTAGAGCATCTCGAGGAGGCGCTCGCCCACGCCGAGACCGGGCGCGTCCTGGCCGGGCAGGCGCATGCGGTCCGGGGTGAAGCGCCCGATCGGGTTGCGCAGGGTGAGCCAGTCGACGGTGAGCACCTGGAAGCCGCGGTCGAGCTCGAGCGGGCCCGGCGGATCGATGAGCAGCCGGTCGCGTCGGACCACGAGATCGATGAGCCGGTCGCGCTCCCCGCCGGCCTTGGGGCGCCCGTCGACGAGCAACGTGTGCCGCTCGTCGTGCGCCCACGTCTCGAGGCTGAAGTCGTCCCAGCCCCGGTCCCGCATGGCCTCGTAGAGCCCGTATCGCTCGCACGCGAGGGTGAGCCCCTCGTCGCCGTAGAAGTCGAGGAAGCGACGGCCGCCGTCCTTGTCCATCAGATCGCGGTCGGTGAGCGCGAACGTCTCGTCCATGGAGGAGCGCATCAGCTCCACGCGGCTGAGCGAGCGCGCGACCTTCCGAAAGCGCGACGCGTAGCGGGTCACGCCTGGCAGGGTAGCAGCGGCGCCCGCGTTTCGCTGGTGTATGCTGCCGCCGATGTTCGGCGAAGCCTTCGCGAGGAAGAGGCTCGGAGAGGTCCTCGACGCGCGCTACGAGCTGACCGATCTGCTCGGCGTGGGCATGACCGGCGCCGTGTACCGCGCGCTGCACAAGTACACGCAGCGCGAGGTCGCGGTGAAGATCATGCACCAGCAGCTGGTCAGCGACGACAACGCGGTGGCGCGCTTCCTCCGCGAGGCGAAGTCGGTCGCGAAGATCGGCCACCCCGCCATCGTCGAGGTGATCGACGCGGGCCAGACCCAGGACCACTGGCCCTACGTGGTCCTCGAGCTGCTGCACGGGCGCTCGCTCGGCGCGCTGTTGAAGTCGGGTCCGCTGCCCGCGCACCAGGTCATCGACATCGGCGCGGATCTGCTCGACGGCCTGATCGCGGCCCACGGCGCGGGCATCGTCCACCGGGACCTGAAGCCCGACAACCTGTTCCTGCTCGACAACCCCGAGGCCACGCGGCTGAAGGTGCTGGACTTCGGCGTGGCCAAGAACCTCCAGAGCACGGGGCAGAGCGCGGTGCTCACCAAGCCCGGCGCCACCGTGGGGACGCCGAGCTACATGAGCCCCGAGCAGGCGCGCGCGGCGCCGATCGACGAGCGCACCGACGTCTGGTCCGCGGGCGCGGTCCTCTTCCACGCGGCGACCGGTCGGCCGCCCTGGGTCGAGGGCTCCATCCCGACCCTCCTGCTGAAGCTGGTGACGCAGGTCCCTCCGCGGCTCGGTGAGCTCCTGCCGAGCGCGCCGCCGCGCCTGCAGGCCGCGGTCGACGGCGCGCTGCAGCCCGATCTCGAGCTGCGCTTCGCGTCCGCGACCGCGATGGCTGCAGCCCTGCGCGGCTGAGCTATCGTCGGCCGATGCCGATCTCTCGAGCGTGGGTGTGGACCTGGGTCTGCGTGTGGATGGCGCTGTTCGCGGTGTCCTGTGGAGGCGAGGCGGAGACCCCGGCCGTGCCCGAGGGAGAGGCCCCGCCCGAGGCAGAAGCGGAGGCGGAGCGAGCGCAGACGCCCGCCGCCGGGAGCGAGCTCGACGGGCTCGAGGGCTTCTGGGAGACCGAGCGCGCCGACGCCATCCTGGAGCGGACGCGCGAGTTCGAGGTGCGGGCCGACACCTCCGGGCTCACCGAAGGAGAGCGACGCGCGGTGGGGCGCCTCATGGAGATCGGCGAGATCTTCCATCGGCTCTTCGAGGAGAGCCGGCATGCACAGGCGACCGAGGTCGCGACGCACCTCGCGGCGCTCGAGGTCGGCGAGGCCGAGCGACCGCGCCTCGAGGCCATGCGGCGGCTGTACCGACTCTTCGAGGGCCCCGTCGCCTTCACGCTGGAGGGAGTGCGCGTGCCCTTCGCGCCGGTGCGCGCGTACGAGCCGGGCCGGAACGTGTACCCGGCGGGCACCGAGGCGGAGGCGCTCGAGGCCTGGCTGGCCGAGCACGAGGACGCGGCCGCGAGCGTGCGCGCCACCCGCACGGTGGTGCGGCGACGCGACGCCGAGACCGTGGCCGCCGACCGGGCGCGGCTCGAGGCGCACCCGTGGATCGCGGCGCTGCACCCGACGATCGGCGAGACGCTCGACGGGGACGACGCGTACTACGCGGTGCCCTACGCGATGGCGTACGCGGACGCGCTGAGCCGGGCCTCGCGGCTGCTCTTCGCGAGCGCGGACGACGTACGGAGCGGCGACGCCGACCTCGCGGACTACTTCGAGGCCCGCGCGCGGGATCTCCTGACCAACGACTACGAGGCCGGCGACGCCGCGTGGGTGAGCGGCCGCTTCGAGCGGCTCAACGCCGAGGTCGGCGCGTACGAGACCTACGACGACCATCTGCTCGGGCAGAAGGCGTTCCACGCCGTGTCGATCCTCGTGCGCGCCCCGGAGGCCTCGGCCGAGCTCGAGCGGGCGGTCGCGCGGCTCTCGGACTTCGAGGCGGCGCTGCCGGGCGGACCGTACGAGCGCGTGCGCGCCGAGATCCCGATCGGCATCTACGACGTCGTCGCCGACTACGGCCAGGCGCGCGGAGGCAACACCGCCTCCATCCTCCCGAACGAGGCGCACATCACGCGCAAGTACGGCCGGACGATCTTGATCCGCCGCAACGTGATCACCCACCCCGTCTTCGTGGAGACGGCGCAGGCGCGCTTCCGCGCCGCCGTCGCGGAGGCCCACGCCGACGACCTCGGTCCGCGCGGCGCCTTCGATCGGACCGTGTGGCACGAGGTCGGCCACTACCTCGGCCCGAAGACCACCGAGGACGGGCGCGTGGTCACCGAGGCGCTCGGCAACCTCCACAACCACATCGAGGAGATGAAGGCCGACCTCGTGAGCCTCTGGCTGATGCCGCGGCTCGTCGAGGCGGGCGTGATCGACGCCGACCGCATGCGGCACGCCTACGCAGCCGGCGTGCTCCGCGTGCTGGTCACGAGCGAGCCGCCGCGCAGCAGCCCCTACCGCACCATGCAGCTGATGCAGCAGAACTGGCTGCTCGAGCGCGGCGCGCTGCGGTTCGACCCGGAAGCGGGCCGGCTGCACATCGACTACGCGCGCTACCCCGAGGCCGTCGAGGCGATGCTCACCGAGGTCCTTCGCATCCAGCGCGCCGGCGACCGCGCGGCGGCGGAGGCGTTCGTGGAGCGGTGGGCGCGCTGGGACGACGACGTCCAGGGCGCCCTCGGCCGCGCGCTCGACGAGGCCAGCCCCCGCTACTGGTTGCCCTCCTACGCGGCGCTCGAAGGCGATAGCATGGGCGGTGAATGAGCGAGGATCTCGACGACACCTGGAGCGCGGCGGGGGACGACGAGCGCGTCGTGACGCTGGCGGAGCTCCCGGTCGGCGCGCTCTTCGCGGCCCGCTATCGCGTCGAGGCGCAGATCGGACGCGGCGGCATGGGCACCGTCTACCGGGTGCTCGACGAGAAGCTCGGTGAGGCGGTCGCGCTCAAGCTGCTGACCCTCCAGAGCGAGCGGGCCATCGAGCGCTTCCTGCGAGAGGTGCGCCTCGCGCGTCGGGTGACTCACCCCAACGTCGCGCGCACGCACGACCTCGGGGAGCAAGGTGGAGTTCACTTCCTCACCATGGAGTACGTGCGCGGCACGCCGCTCGACGACCTGCTCGACGAGCGGGGCGCGCTGTCGGCCGAGCGCCTGCGGGAGATCGGCGCGCAGATCGCCGACGGACTCGCGGCCGCGCACGGGGCCGGCGTCGTGCACCGGGATCTCAAGCCCGCGAACGTGCTCGTGGCCGAGGACGGGCGCGTCGTGTTGACCGACTTCGGCATCGCGCGCGCCACCAGCGCCGAGAGCGGCACGCAGACCGGGACCCTGATCGGGACGCCTCACTACATGTCGCCCGAGCAGGTCATGGGGAAGACCGCGGACGAGCGGAGCGACCTCTACGCCCTCGGGCTGATGCTCTACGAGATGGCGACGGGCGTCCTGCCCTTCGACGAGGCCGACACCCCGATCGGCATCGCGATGGCGCGGCTGCACCGCACGCCCTCGGACCCGCGCGAGCACGTGGCGGGCCTGCCGTCGGACCTGGCCGACCTCATCCTGCGCTGCCTCGCGCGGGAGCCGGACGCGCGACCGCAGAGCGCGCTGGACGCGAGGGCCGCGATCACCGGTGGATCGATCGCGCGGGCGCACACCCCGAGCTCGGGGTCGCGGCACAGCCTGTACGCGCCCGTGTCCGTCGGCGCCTGCGCGCTGGCGGTGCTGCCCTTCTCGTACCGCGGGCCGTCGGAGCACGACTACCTGGGCGAGGGGCTCGCCGAAGAGCTGATCGATGTCCTGTCGCGCACGAGGGAGCTGAAGGTGCTGGCGCTGGGGGCGACGCGCCGGTTCGCCGAGGATCGCGATCCCGCGCGGATCGGTCGCGAGCTGGAGGCGGACGTGGTGGTGGACGGCACCCTGCAGCTCAGCGGGGCGCGCATGCGGTTGACCGTGCGCCTCCTGCAGTCGGACGGAGTGCAGCGCTGGACCGAGCGCTTCGACGCCGCCTTCGAGGACGTCTTCGAGCTCCAGGAGTCGGTGGCCCGGCGGGTCGCGGAGGCGCTCCGCGTGGAGGTCTACGCGAGCCACCATCGCCACACCGCGCCGCCCGAGGCGGTGGAGCTCTACCTGCGCGCGCGCCGCCTGCTCCGGGCGGACATCATGACCGAGGCGAGCGCCGCGGTGGAGATGCTCGACCGCGCGATCGCGCTCGCGCCCGACTTCGCGCCCGCGATCCCCGCGCACGCCATCGCCTCGATCCGCGCCTGGTGGGGCCCCACCCCCGACTCCGAGGGAGGACGAAAGCAGCGGGCCATCAACAGCGTGGCGCGCGCGGAGCGCCAGGCGCCGGAGCTGGCCGAGACCCACCTCGTCTCGGCGATGCTCGCCGTGCAGGACGGTGCGTTCCGCAAGGCGGCGACCTCGCTCGCGCGCGCCCTCGAGATCGCGCCGACCATGGTCGAGGCGCATCAATACCTGGCGGAGCTGCAGCTCGAGTCCGGGCGGTTGAATGAGGGCCGCAAGCGCATGCAGCTCGCGCTCGAGCTCGACCCGAGCCTGTCCATCTGCCACCTCGCGCTCGCGCGGGAGGCGGCGCTGCGCGGGGACTGGGAGACCTGCGAGCGGCACATGGCGAAGCTCACGCAGAAGGCGCGCACGCTCCCCGTGCTGGTCTCCGAGCTGCGCCAGGCCCTCTATCGCGGCGACACGGCCGGCGTGAAGCGCGTGGCGGACATGCTCGACGACGGAGGCGGCGAGCCCGGCAAACGCATGAGAGAGCTGGCGCGCGTCGCCGTCGACGGCCAGGGCCTCGAGCAGGCGTTCGAGATGATGACGCTCATCCCCGCGTGGCTCGCCAACCGTCGCTTCACGAGCCTCATCCAGCAGATCGCGATCGAGGTGTTCGCCGCCGCGGGCGAGGAAGACGCGGCGCTCACCGTGCTCGAGCAGTGCGTGGCGGGGATCCTGATCGACATCAGGTGGATGCGGACGTGCCCTCTGCTGGAGGGCCTGCGCGCCACGCCGCGCTTCGCGTCGCTCGAGGCGCAGGTGGCCGAGCGGGCGGCGGACATCTGGCGCAAGGGCTGATCGGCGAGCCCGCTTGCCAAGCGGCGGTGGATTGACCACAACGCGGGCCGTGACCGTACTGAACGAGAAGATCGAAGGCCGCGCCCTCATCACCGGAGCGAGCGGGTTCATCGGTGGAAACCTGCGGAGCGCCTTGCTCGACGCCGGCGCCGACGTGGTGGCGATCCGTCGCGGCAGCTCCCCGGCGCCGAGCGAGGGCCGCTCGGTCGTCGCGGACTACGCCGACGTGGACGGCCTGACCGAGGTCATGCGCACCGAGAAGCCGGACTGGGTCTTTCACGTGGCCGGCGCGACCAAGGGCGTCACCTACGAAGACTTCCAGCGCGCGAACGTCATGCCCACACGGCACCTGCTCGAGGCGCTGCGCGCCGCGCACCCCGAGGTGAAGCGCTTCATCCTCGTGTCCTCGCTCGCCGCGTACGGACCGTCGGCGGCGGAGCGCCCCCACCGCGAAGGCGACGCGCCCAAGCCCATCGAGCACTACGGGCGGAGCAAGCTCGAGGCGGAGGAGCTGCTGCGCGCCACCCCCTCGATCCCCTGGACCGTGATCCGTCCGGGCGGCGTCTACGGGCCCGGCGACGTCGACTACTTCAACCTCTTCAAGGAGGTGGAGAAGGGTCGGAACGTCTTCTTCGGCAACGAAGATCGCTGGTTCTCCGCCGTGTACGTGGACGACCTCGTGCGCGCAATCGTCGAGGCCGCCCGCTCCGAGTCCGCGGCGCGCAAGTCGTACTTCATCTGCGACGGGCGCCCGGTGACCTGGGGCACCTTCCAGCAGGCCATCGTGGAGGCCAGCGGCCGCAAGGTCATGAAGCTGAGCCTGCCCGAGTTCCTCGTCGACCTCGCGGCAATCGGCGGCGAGCTGGCGACCAAGGTCGACAAGAAGCCGCGGTTGTTCAACCGGCAGAAGGCGAAGATGGGCGCGCAGGAGGCGTGGACCTGCCGGCACGACGCGGCGCGCGAGGACTTCGGCTACGCCCCCGAGGTGCCGATCGAAGAGGGCGTCCGCCGAGCGCTCGCGTGGTACCGCGAGCACCGCTGGGTCTGAGCGTCAGCGCGAGAGCAGGTGCTCGACCATCGCCGGCAGGTGCTCGCCAGCGCTGCCCTGCACGAAGTGTCCCGCGGGGCTCTCCTCGGCGAAGCGGCTGAAGGGGCTCGGGTCGCGGTTGATCACGATCATCGGTATGCCGCGCCGCGCGGCGATCCCGCCGACCTGCATGGGCAAGTTGGTGGAGCCGCTCGTACCGACGACGATCAGGAGCGCGGCGGACGCGGCGGCGCGGAGCGACGACTCGAAGTGGAAGAGCGCCTCGTCGTAGTACTCGTCGAACCAGAGCACGTGGGGGCGCGAGAGTGAGTCGCCGTCGCAGCAGCTCAGGCGGCGACGCGCGTCGGCGGTGAAGGGTGAATCCGGGCCCCACTCCTCGCCGACCTCGAGCGGGATCGGGACGAGGTCGGTCCGTCCTTCGCACCGCATGAAGTCGATGTTCCCGTGGATCTGATACGTGCGCGCCATCGAGCTCCCGGCGCGGAGGTGGAGCCCGTCGACGTTCTGGGTGATGAGGAGGAAGCGGTCTCCGAGCGCGTGTTCGAGCCGGACCAGCGCCTCGTGGGCGGCGTTCGGCTTGGCGCGGCGGCAGACGCTGCGGCGGTAGAGGTACCAGCGCCAGACCTCCTCGGGCATCTCCCGGAAGGCCTGCTGGGTGGCGAGCTCCATGGGGTGGTAGTTCTTGCTCCCGACCGTCCAGTAGCCCTCCTCGCCTCGGAAGGTCGGGACGCCGCTGTCGGCGCTGATGCCGGCGCCGGTGAGCACGACGACGGGGCCGGGTGAACTGGAGCCGAGGTCGAGCAATTTCCGCGATTTATCCAAGGTCACAGCAACAGCCCACTACGGAAGAACCGTGCCGTCAAGTGGCGGACCCGCCGGCGGAGGGGTGGCGGCCGCCACCCCCGGGCCCCGTAACCCGCTGAGATCATTAGCGCGACATTCCGGCATACATCTTGACATGCCGTGTCGACATGACACGCGCCCGAATCGTGGAAGATCAGATGACACTCACCGTCTCCCGGCGGACGGTTCAGCGTTTCTTCCTGTTGCGCCCCGACGCCAACGGCGAGATGCAGAACGCCATGTGGTATTGCGCAGGGCTCGCGGCGGAGGAGCACGGCATCGAGCTACACGCGATGACCGGCATGGCGACCCATCCACACTACTCCATGAGCGACCCGCACAGCCTCGCGCCAGACTTCTACGCAGACTTCCACCGGAACCTGGCGGCGGCCACCAAAGGCCTGCGGGAATGGGACGAGGAGGTCTTCAACAAGAGCAGCACGGCGGGGCTCGAGATCTGCACGCCCGAGGCCTTCGTCGAGGACCTCGCCTACATTATCGCAAACCCCGTCGCCGCGGGCGTCGTTAAACGACCCGAAGACTACCCCGGCGTCATCGTGCTCCCGAAGCAGCTCGGGCGGCGCAGAATCATCGCGAGAAGACCCAATCTCCCATACTTTCGCTCCGCGCGGTGGCCGGCCAAGGTCGAAATCACGCTTACCCTGCCGCAGTGGGTTGTGGACCACTACGGCAGCGAGGAAGCCGTGCGGCGTGAGGTGAAGGTGGAGCTCGAGGGGCTCCTCAGCGAGATTCACAGGGAGCGTGCCGCGGAAGGCAAGGGCTACCTCGGCGCCAAGCGCGCGGTGAGGATCTCCCACGAGGTACGCTCCACGAGAGTCGAGGAGCGGGGCCGCATCAACCCGCTCTTCAAGGTGGGTCGCGGCCAGGTCGCGCTGGCGCGCGCGAAGCTGCGGGAGATCCGTGGATGGTACGCCTGCTACGACGACTGCCGAGAGCGCTGGACCTCCGGGGACCGGAACGTCGTGTGGCCGGCGGGCACCTGGTGGATGCGCGTCTTCCACCGCGCGCCCTGCGAGAGCGACTTGCCTCCAGAGACGTAGATTCACGACAGCGTGGGACGGTTCAGGCTCTCCTCCAAGGGTGGGCTCGCACCGGTGCGTCCGGAGGCCGTCTGATGGCGGCTCGAGGGAGGAGTGCCACGCTTTCTTGGCGTCAGCGGGAGTGAACTCGGTGTCAGTTGGGTCTCGGAGGACCCATCTGGGCCGGGCAGAGACACCCTGGGACCGTGATCTGGTGCTCGGCTGCAAGACGGCGGCGAGACGACCTCGGTCGCACACACTACGACCTCGGTTTCTACTACGGCACCTACGGCACCGGTTTCTACTACGGCACCAGCGGCACGCGCCCACCCGCCGCGTTCCCATACACGAACTCCAGAACCGCGCCCGGCACCGGGTTCTCCGGCACGTCCGCCGCGCTGAGCGGGTCGATGTGTGTCTGCGCGCTCGCGTCCACCACCGAGAACGCCGACGCTTCGTCCCGGGTCGCCCCCGCGTTCGGTCGCCCGTCACCCACCGGCGCGGCGCGGGCGCGGACCGCTTCGTAGCGCTCAGCCGGGGCGAGCGCCGCCGCGACAGCCAGGATCGGGGCATCCACGAGCGCGCCGTCGAAGGCGCGCAATCCCGCTTCGGCCTGCCATCCGTCCGGGTCGACCGCGAGGCCCCCGACGGCCGCCAGATCCAGCGTCAATCGTACCGGGAAGTACCACTCCGCGAAGTTCGTCCGCCCGTCGATCCAGCTGTGCGCCAGGTTCGCCAGCGGAGTCAGCTCGGGGGGATCGACGTCCCGAGCGTCGATCCAATCGTAGGTCGCGTTCGAGTCACTCGGTCGCTCGAGCGTGCTCCCGAACAGGCTCTCGTAGGGCTCGACCGGTCCCCCCGTGGGACGCCCCATGCCGACGGCGGCGAAGCTCAGGCCGTTCGATTGGTCGTCGAACGCGAAGCCGAAGGCCCCCGCGTTGGTCATGGGCGGGAGGCGCCCGACCGGGATGCTCATGAGGGTCGAGAGCACCATGGCGCGACCCCGATCGACGCGAACTTCGTCGGGAGCCCAGAGCGCATCCATCGCCGCGATCTCCGCGCGCGGGTACACCTCGACGCCGAGGAGCGGCAGCGCCAGGTACCGCGTCGAGGAGCGGATGGCGTCGACGCCGGGCACCGCCATGAAGCCGCCGCTGGTGCCCTCCCGATACTCCGTCTCGGTCAGCGGCGAAGTCCCCGCGGCACCGTCGACGAGGATCAGCCCCGCGACCAGCTCGGCCCCCCTCACCGATCCGAAGCGCCACGCCGCGAAGGCCTCGGTCATCGACGCGCCGAGCGAGTGCCCCATCAAGAACACCCGCTCCGCGGGCACGCGCTCGATGACGCGGCGAAGGTCCTCGAGGTGTGTCTCGAGCCCCCACTCGCTCATATAAGGCACGTCTTCTTGCGACCGGAAGCCCTCGAACCGCTCCCCTCCGACGGTCTCCCCCCCGAAGTAGTAGCCCCGCGCGATGTCCGCGTCTCCCGAGGCCTCCGCCGCGTCGAGCCCCCGCAGGTCCTCCAGGAGGTTGCTCCGGCGGTCGATGACCCAGACCTCGATCGGCGCGTCCGCGAGCGAGCGCCTCACCATGTTGCGCGCCAACGGGTCGAAGCTCCCTGCCCCCCCGAAGATGCCCGGCATCGCCACGACGACGGCGCGCACGTCGGGCTCGTCCATCCCCGAGTAGCGAACGACCTGGACGCGGTCGAGCGCGTCGGGGGTCGCGTCCCCGGTGCTGGGATTCGGCGGCGCAGGGTGCCCCTCCAGGGTCAGCACCTCACGCCGGATCCCCGGCTCGGGCTCGGTGACCGCAGGCACCTCCGCCGCTGGCCAGTCCCGCGGTCCCGCCGCGTCCACGACCGCGGGCGCGTCCAGCGCCGCGTCGCCCTCTCCGCCCCCGCCACCGCACGCCCCGAGGAGCGCGCACACGCAGATCCACCGCCGCATGGGCGCGATCCTACCCTCGACCGAGCACACCCGCCGGCTGTCAGCGGCCTTAACGAGACGAGGCCCCACGGTCCTGCCGCGGAGCCTCACCCTGCGAACCAGCGCCCGCTCAGCGAGAAGCGCTCGCGCTCTTCGACTTCGACGCGGCCTTCTTGGCCGCCTTCTTCTTGGGGCGCGGCGAGCCGTTGGTGGCGCCGTTGCGGGTCTTCGCCTTCGAGCCCAGGACCGCCTCGGCGAGCTCGGCCGCGCGATCCGCGTTCTCCCAGGTGAAGGTCTTCTCGCTGCGACCGAAGTGCCCGTACGCCGCGGTGGGGCGGTAGATCGGGCGAAGCAGGTCGAGCGTCTCGACGATCGCGCGGGGCCGGAAATCGAAGAGCTTGCCGACCGCCTTCGCGATCTTGTCGTCGTCGGCCACGCCCGTGCCGAAGGTCGTCACGTACACGCCCATGGGCTTCGCGACGCCGATCGCGTACGCGACCTGGACCTCACAGCGCCTCGCGAGCTTCGCCGCGACGATGTTCTTGGCGACGTAGCGGGTGAAGTACGCCGCGCTGCGGTCGACCTTCGACGGGTCCTTGCCGCTGAACGCGCCGCCGCCGTGACGACCCATGCCGCCGTAGGTGTCCACGATGATCTTGCGACCGGTCAGCCCCGCGTCCGCGTACGGACCGCCGAGCACGAAGCGCCCGGTCGGGTTGATGTGGAACTTGGTCTTCTTGTCGATGAGCTTCGCCGGCACCATCGGGCGGACGACCTCTTCGATGATCGCCTCCTTGAGCGCTCGGTGCTTGATGGAGGGGTCGTGCTGCGTGCTCAGCACGATGGCGTCGATCCGGGTGACCTTGCCGTCCTCGTCGTACTCGCAGGTGACCTGGCTCTTGCCGTCCGGCCGCAGCCACGGGAGCTTCTTGTTCTTGCGAACCTGCGCGAGCTTCTTGGTGAGCTTGTGCGACAGCTGGATGGGCATCGGCATCAGCTCGCGCGTCTCGTCGCACGCGAAGCCGAACATGAGCCCCTGGTCGCCGGCGCCCTGGTCCTTGCTCTTGCTGGTCTCGGCGTCGACGCCGAGGGCGATGTCGGGCGACTGCTGCTCGACCGCGCTGAGCACGGCGCAGCTGTGGGCGTCGAAGCCCATGTCGCTGCTCGTGTAGCCGATGTCGGCGATCGCCTTGCGAACGATCTTCGGGTAGTCGAGCTGCGCGGTGGTGGTGATCTCGCCCGCGATGATCGCGTAGCCGGTCTTCACCATCGTCTCGCACGCCACGCGCCCGTTCGGGTCCTGCTCGAGGACCGCGTCGAGGACCGCGTCAGAGACGTTGTCGCAGATCTTGTCCGGGTGGCCCTCGGTGACCGACTCCGACGTGAACAACTTCCCAGCCATCTATCTCTACCCCTTGCTAATCGCCCCCGCCTCACGCGCGCGCGCCTGCGGGAGGGCGCTTTGTAGACGGCGCCCCCGGCACTGTCAAACCTCGCCGTGGCCCTTCTCGCGGGGCCCCGGCGCTGGAATACTCCAGCCAATCCTTCACCCCGGAGCCGTCCTCGATGTCCCACCCCCAGTGGTGTCTTTGCCTCGCCACGTTCCTGACCGCCGCAGGCTGCGCCTCCGGTGACGACGGCGGCCCGCGCGATGGCGGGCTGCGGTTGGACGCGCAGCAGGACGGCGGCGCGTCCGAATGCACGTCGGACGAGGATTGCCCGGACGACGGCATTTTCTGCAATGGCGTCCTCGAATGCTCCGGGGGCCGCTGCATCGCCGCAGACGTCCCGAGCTGCAACGACGGGATCGGCTGTACGCGCGACGAGTGCATCGCCACGACGGACGAGTGCCAGAACACACCCTCCAACAGCGCCTGTCCCGAGGACACGGTCTGCTACGTCGGCCACGGCTGCGCCGCCGCCGCTCCATGCGAGTTCGACGCGGACTGCGGAGGCGACGGGGTCTATTGCAACGGCGAAGAGGTCTGCGTGGAAGGCTTGTGCGCGAGCCCCGCGGGGGGCCGCGACTGCGTCGACGACAACAGCTGCACGATCGACGAGTGCGTCGAGTCGAGCGGCGCGTGCGGGAACACGCCCTACCCGGACTTCCTCACCAACCCGCTCCATTGTGGAACGGGCGCCAACGACTGCGTCCCCTGCCCGGACGGCGCGGCGGGGTCCCATCAGCTCGCGACCTGCGACATGGGCACCTGCGCGCTGGTCTGCGAGGGGGGCTGGACCGACCGGAACGGTGATCCCGCCGACGGCTGCGAGTACATGTGCACCCCGACGCCGGGGCTCGACACGCCCGACGACGCGTTCACGGACGCGAACTGCGACGGGATCGATGGCGACCGGACACGCGCGGTGTTCGTGAGCACGCGCGGCGCCGACACGAATGATGGCCTCACCCCCGGGACCCCGGTCGCGAGCTTCCAGCGGGCGTTCGAAGTCCACTACCTCGCGACGTCGCGTAACCAGATCCTCGTCGCGAACGGGAGCTACGCGACGAGCTCGACGCTGACGGTGCCCAACGGGATCGGAATCCATGGGGGCTACACCGACGACTTCCTGACCCGCGCCGACACCAGGGCCTCCATCACCGCCTCGAGCGCGACGGCGATGCGCGCCGCGGGGCTGCGTTCCCCCACCGTCATCGACCGGATCAACATCAACACCACCGACCGGACGGGGCCGTCCGAGGCGACGTATGCCGTCGTGGTCGATGACTCCCTCGATCGGCTGTCGCTCCGATTCCTCACCATCACGGCCGGCCGCGGCGGTGACGGAACCAGTGGAACCGCGGGCGGACGAGGCGCCGATGGCATGCGCGGATCGAACGCGAGCGGATCCTCGGGCGGTGCGGGTGGAAACCCAGGCGGCGGCGGCGCCTCCGGGCTCGGAGGCGACGGTCGAACGGGACGGCGGCGCGATTCAGGACAAGCCGGCTTCGTGGGGAGCGGAGGAAGCTGCGGCGTCGGGGGAACAGCCGGTTCCGGCAGCGGCACCGGGGGGCTGGGCTGCGCCGACGGCGACCCGGGACCGGGAGGCGGAGGCGGCACGGGATGTACGGGCACGCTGGGCGGGAACGGTAGCCCCGGCGACGGAGTCGGCTCGCTCGCGGGCGGCGTCTGGAGTCCGTCCCACGG
>SHBB01000309.1 GCA_004213565.1 Sandaracinaceae bacterium | reverse complement strand
AGACTTCGTGGTCCTCCCGGTCGCGTACTTCGACCTCGGACTTCGCCCGAGCGTGCGGCTCTTCGCGACGTGGAAGCACGCGCTGCACGACGCGAACCAGATCGATGTCAGCGCCGGCTTCGGGGGGACCGGAGCGCTCGACGCGCGGGTCGTCGACACGATCACCGTGGACGACCTGAGCGTCAGCGCGCGCTTCCGCGCCTCGCGGCGCGACGACTACATCTACGGCGGCGTCGGACCGGGAGCCGACAACACGATCGCGAACCGCGCGCGCTTCTCCGAAGCCCGCCTCGAGACCGAGGCCCGACTGGACTGGCGCTTCTGGCGCCGCTCTCGCCTCCGCCTGTCGACCGGCTATGACAGCCGGAGCTTCGGAGACGGCGAGGAGCTCGGTGATCCGGCGCTCACGACGCGCCAGCAGCAGCTCGCGGACGGCGTCTTGCCCGAAGGTTTCGAGGACGGCTACTCCGCCTTCCGCGCCCGGCTCGAGCTGGTGATGGACACCCGCGCGGTCTCGCGGCCTCTCGATGGTGGGGTCCGGGTCGGCGTGTACGCGGCGCCCGGGTTCGACGTCGATCGACCCTCGCAGCGGCGATGGCTGACGTGGGGAGGACACCTCATGCTCGCCACCGACGCGCTCGGCGCCGAGCGGGTGCTCGCGCTCGAAGGCGACGCGCACCTCGTCGAAGACCTCGACGCGAGCGAGGGCGTGCCCTTCACCGAGCTCATCGATCCGAGCGCGGCCGGGGTCCTCCCCGCGTACCTGCCTGGACAGCTCCGTGGACGGAGCGCCGCGGCCATGACCGTCCGGTACCGCTGGCCGATCTGGGTCTTCCTGGACGGCAACCTCTTCTTCTCGGTGGGCTCGGTCTTCGACACGCGCTTCGACGGGTTCGAGCTGCACGACCTCCGCTACTCGTTCGGCGTCGGCGTCGACGCTCGGGACGCGGGAGACCACCCGTTCGTCTTCCAGCTCGGGGTCGGCTCCGAGACCTTCGCGAACGGGGGCGAGCTCACCTCATTCCGGGTGCTGATCGGCGCCCGCAACTCGTTGTGAAGGAGACGATCATGACGCGCCTGTACTCACCCGCCCTCGCCTTGGCGATCGTCGCCGTCGTCGCCGGCTGCGGCGCGGGGACCACCCGACGCTTCCCGCTCCGCCAGGTGATGTGGACCGATGACGACCGACGCCCCTTCGCGCCGCAGCCCAGGACCACCTTCAACCCGTACATCTGGGACGCGGTCGACCACACCGTGTTCCGGCAGGCTTCGGAGCTCTTCACGTACGAGCTCGATCGAGAGGCGCTCAACGTCAACGCCGTCGACGAGGTGGCCGACTCGAGCTGGTTCACCAACCGCATCGGTCGCCACCCGATGACGGCTGACGAGCTCGCGCTCGGGCCCTGCGCGTCACTCGCTCAGCCTCCGTTCCCCTGGCGCGTGGTCCGCGGGAAGAGCGACGGCTCGAGCCCGGGCGCGGTGATCGAGGCGGCCGACGGTCGACGCTACGTGTTCAAGGTCGACTTCCGCCAGCCCGAGCGCGCCACCGCGGCGGACGTGATCGCGACTCGCATCCTCCACGCGGTCGGGTACTTCGTTCCCTGCAACCAGGTCGTGTTCTTCGAGCCCGGCGACGTCGTGATCGACTCGTCGGCCACGATGCGCGGCGCGCCCTACGGGCCCGAACAGCTCGCGGCCCTGGTGGCGGCGAGCGGCCGAGCGCCGGACGGTCGGCGTCGCGCCAGCCTCAGCCTCTTCGTCGAGGGGGTGCCGCTCGGCGGCTGGCGCTTCGAGGGGCGGCGGGGCGACGACCCGAACGACGTGGTCGACCACCAGCACCGACGCGAGACACGCGGGATGTACGTCGCGTCCTCCTGGCTCAACCACGTCGACTCCCGCGCCGAGAACAACATGAGCGTGTGGATGGAGAGCGGCGGTGGTCAGGGTCACGTGCGTCACTACGTCCTCGACGCCGGTGACACGTTCGGGATCAGCTGGCACGAAGACGCGCTGGTGCGTCGCCTCGGCCACTCGCACTACCTCGACCTACAGCACGCGCTGGAGGACTTCGTGACGCTCGGGATCGCGGAGCGGCCGTGGACCAACCCGGCGCGGAGAGAGGGGTTCGAGGTCTTCGCCTACTACCCGAACGTCGAGGACTACGTGCCCGACCAGTGGCGCAACGGCTACCCGAACCCTGCCTTCGAGCGCCGCACGGAGCGCGACATGGCGTGGATGGCCAGGATCATCTCGCGCTTCGACCGGGAGGATCTCGAGGCCATCGTGGAGCTGGGGCGCTGGTCCGACCCGCGACACGGAGCGATCCTTGTGGGGACGCTCTGGGGTCGCAGAGCCCGCTTGCTCGAGCGGTGGCTGACGCGCGTCTCGCCGCTCTCCGACGTCGAGGTGCGCGGCGCCGAGCTCTGCGCGACCGACCTCGCCGTCCGGTCGGGGATCCGCGACGCCCGAGCGCGCAACTACCGCGCACGCGCCTACGCGCCTGGCGGACGCCTCCCGCTCGCCGAGGGCTGGAGCGTCGCGGGTTCGGAGATCTGCGTGCCCCTCCCGCGGCAGTCCCCCGGGAGCGCCTCCGTCTACCTGGTCGTCGACGTCCAGGCGTCCACCGTGGGTCACGAACCGCCCGCGCCGCTGAGAGCCCACCTCTACGAGCATCCGCCGGGATCGGTGCCGGCCTTCACGCTGGTCGGGGTCGAGCGCCCCAGCACGGACGCACCGCCCCGCCTCTGAGCGGGCGGATCGAGCTCATGAACGTTGTGGGCGACATGTCGTCGCCCGAAAGGAGAGAGAGAGATGAAGATCGACTTCGCGAAGGCGGCGCTGGCCGCCGTGGTCGGGACCCTGGCGCTGGACGTACTCGGGTTCGCGCTGACGGGGACCTTCTGGGACATCCCCACCCTGCTGGCCGACAAGCTGCAGTCCCCATTCGTCGTAGGCCTCGCGCTCCACTACGGCCTCGGCTTCACCTTGACCGTCATCTACGTGGCCATCGCGCCGTCGCTGCCGGGAGGTCGCTGGAGCCGACCGCTGATCTTCGTGACGGCGGAGACGGTCCTGGGCGTCTACCTGTTCATGTTCCCGCTCCTCGGCGCGGGCTTCGCGGGGCTCGGGCTCGGGTTGGCGGTGCCGTTCATCTCGATGGCGCGACACATCGTGTTCGGCCTCGCGCTGGGGTGGCTGTACCCCGTGGAGCGGCGCGTCGCGAAGCGGCGACCGCAGCCGGCGACGTGAGCCGAGCCCCTCGCGGCGCCGCGGACCCACACGTCCGCGGCGTCGCTCCCGTCGAATCAGCTTGGAAGGAGAGGCGAGATGAAGACCCATGACCTGATCGTCATCGGAGCCGGAAACGCCGGCCTCGCGGCGGCGTCCATCGCGAACGAAGCGGGCTGGTCCGTGCTGGTCGCGGAGTCGCTCGACGTGGGCGGCACGTGCCCCCTGCGTGGCTGCGTGCCCAAGAAGGTGCTCGTGGCCGCGGCCGAGGCGCTCGACGTCATTCGCCGGGCGTCGGCGCACGGCATCACGGTGAGCGAGCCGAAGCTGGACTGGGGGCAGCTCATCCGGCGCGAGCGCACCTTCGTCGAGGGCGTGCCTGCGCAGTTCACCGAGAGCCTGGCGCGCCGCGGCATCGAGCTGATGAAGGGCCACGCACGCTTCGTCTCGGAGGACTCCATCGAGGTGGACGGACGTCGCTTCACGGCCGAGAAGATCCTCGTGGCGACGGGCTCGGCGCCGCGCCAGCTCGCGATCCCCGGCTTCGAGCACGCGCTCAGCAGCGCCGATCTGCTCGCGCGCGAGGCGCTGCCTCGCTCGATCGCGTTCGTCGGCGCGGGCGTCATCGGGTTCGAGCTGGCGCACGTGCTCGCGCGCGCGGGCAGCCAGGTGACGCTGCTCGAGGTGGCCGAGCGTCCCCTCCCGCGAAACGACGCGGACCAGGTGACCGAGCTCGTCCGCGTCAGCAAAGCGATCGGCATCGAGGTGCGCACCGAGGTGCGCGTCGAGGCGCTCGCGCGGCACGGCGACGGCTCGCTCGCGGTCGAAGTCGCGGGGGAGACCGACCCGCTGCGCGTCGACGTCGTGGCCAACGCCGCCGGCCGCGCCCCGGCCCTCTCCGGGCTCGCGCTCGACGCGGCCGGGATCTCCTGGGACGGCGCCACCGTGCCGCTCGCGGGCCCCTTCCGGAGCGCGGAGAACGGTCGCGTGTTCTTCGCCGGCGACGCGCTCCCGGGACGTCCCCTCCTCTCTCCGGTGGCCACCCTCGAAGGGAAGCTCGCGGGACGCCACATCGTGCACGGCGAAGAGACGGAGCCCCGCTACGACGCCATCCCCTCCGCCATCTACACGGTACCGACCCTGGCCTCGGTCGGGCTCACCGAGCGAGCGGCCGCGGACCGAGGCCTCGACGTCGGCGTGAAGGTCTCCGACATGCGCTCCTGGCGCTCGGCGCGCACCTACGCCGAGGAGGCCGCGTGGGCGAAGGTCCTCGTCGAGCGGGGCACCGACCGCGTCGTCGGCGCCCATCTAGTCGGGCACGGCGCGGCCGAGACCGTGCACGCCTTCGCGAGCGCCATCGAGCACGGATGGACGGCGTCGTATCTGAAGAGCCGGTCGTACGCCTATCCGACCTTCCACGCCGACCTGAAGTACCTCGTGTGACCGCCGCGGCCCTCGAGGAGAACACTGGAGGGAAGAAGTGGAGGCGCTGGCGCGGATGTTCTCGGCGTCATGAGCGCCGTTGACCGAATCGAGAGCGCGTGGGAGCGTCTCGCGCCGTGAGCGACGTCGCCACGAGAGTGCCGTTCGTGCTCCTCGAGGAGCGCTTCGAGAGCGAGGACCCGCGGTTCCTCGACGACGTGCTCGGCTGCACCGAGGACGGGAAGCTCAAGGCGCTCGCGACCAGGTGGTACCGCGACCGTCGCCCCTGGGCGCGGCGGCAGCTCATCGCCTACGTCGACGACGGGTGCGACCGGCCGCGGCACCGCGCGCTGGTCAAGGCGCTGCTCCGGCTCGCCGAGGGCGCCGGCGACGACGCGCTGATGGCGCACTTCCTCTGCGCGTTCGACCGGCTCGATCGACGCACGCTGAAGGTCGTGCAGCGCTACGACTGGTACGCGCGAGAGACGCGGCTGATGCGGCTGCGGGTGAAGGCCTACCCGGATCCGGCGCGCGAGCTCTCCGAGGAGGCCTACCGGCTCCGCCAGCGCGCGCCGAAGGGCGCGTGGCACTACCAGGCGAACTGGTTCCACTCCCCGACCCGGCAGTACCTCCGCCGCCGCGCCTACCGCTGGTTCCGCCAGCTCGCCTACCGGGAGCCCGAGCGGTACGTGGCCGGGGTGCTGCGGGCGCTGCCGCTCTATCGGGACGAGCACCTGCCCGAGGCGATCAACGTGCTCGACGTCTACGGGCTGACCAACCTGCTCTATTACGGCTCGGACGTGCTCTCGCGCGACTCGCGGAGCGTGCGGGTGGCCCGCGGGCGGCAGCTCGCGGAGCTGACGCCCGCGCCCCGGAACCCCGACGCCTGGCGCGGCCAGAGCGAGCCGCTGCTCCGAACCTTGCTGCGCTCGGACTGCCTCTTCGTGCGCCGCTGGATCGTGGCCTGGCTCGAGCGCGAGGAGGCCGAGGCGCTCGCGGGGATCGACGGGCGCAAGCTGCAGCCGCTCCTGCTCTGCCCCTACCCCGACGTGCAGGTCTTCGCCGCGAGCCTGCTCGAGAAGGCCGAGGGGCTCGGCAAGCTCGCGGTGAGCGAGTGGCTCGAGCTCCTCTCGCTCGACAACCCCGACATCCTCCCCACCCTGTGCGGGCTGGTGAAGAAGCTCGTCACCCCCGACCGGCTGGACTTCGAGGCGCTCGTGAAGCTGGCGAGCGCGCGGCCGCTGCCCGTGGCCGAGCTGGGGCTCGAGTGGCTCCTCGAGCGCGCGCCGAAGGACGACACGGAGCTGCACGTCGCGATGACGCTCGCCGACGCGCCCTGCGAGCCGGTGCGCGAGAAGGCGACGGCGTGGCTGCTCGGCTTCGTCACGGCGGAGGGCGGCAAGCCCGAGCACCTCCGCGATCTCCTCGACGCCCGCCACGCGAACGTGCGCGCGCTGGCCCTCGACGTGCTCGCGGCCACGGAGCGCTTCCGTGACGACGCGACGCTCTGGGCCGCGCTCGCCGAGTCGCCTTACCCGGACGCGCAGCACTTCCTGGTCGCGCACCTCGAGGCGCGGGAGGGCGCGCTGGACCCGAAGCAGGTGGAGCACCTCTGGGCCACGACGCTCCTGTCGGTGCACCGCGGCTTCTCGGCCAAGCGCAGGGCGCTGCGGCAGATCGCGCACCGCGTGGTGAAGGAGCCCGAGCGAGCCGACGCGCTCTTGCCGATCCTCCGCGTCGCCCTCCGCAGCGTGCGCGAGGCCGAGCGCCGGAGCGCGCTGGCCGCGGTGTCTCGCGCCGCCTTCGAGAGCCCGAGCCTGCGCGACGCGATCGCGCGCCACGTCCCCGAGCTGTCGCTCTTCCCCGAGACGGAGGCGCGCGCGTGAGGTACACGCTGGCCTACAAGGGGTCGAGCCAGGTCGCGGCCGGCCCCTACCGCACGGCGGTGAAGCTCGCGCCCAACCTCGCGCGCGAGCGCGTCTGGTTCGACGGGCAGCTGCGCGATCCGGTGCGCTTCCGCGAGGCGATCAGCGCGCTGCACGACGTGGTCGTCGGCGACGAGCGCTTCCACCGCAAGGACAAGGCGGTGTACGAGGCGTTCCTCGAGCGCAAGAAGCTCGAGGAGGCCGAGCTGCGGTCCGCCATCGTGGCCCGGGAGACGGAGAAGGCGCTGGCCGAGGTGAAGGCCAAGCCGATGCCGAAGGGCCTCGAGGCCGACTTCCGGCGCCTGCACCAGGTCTACTGGCAGAAGCGGCGCCGCTGGGCGCGCGAGCTGATGCTCTTCGACCCGCAGCTCTTCCGGCACCTCGTGCCCTGCGACCCGGTCGTCACCGTCGCGCCCGACGCCGTCTTCTTCGAGTGCTTCGCCAAGGACGAGTCGAGCTACGGCTGCCTGCTCCTCGACCGCAACGGCTTCGCCGGCAAGCAGGACGCGAGCGTCGGCACGACCAACGTCGACTACTCGCTCGGGCTCTTCGACCACTTCCAGACGCTCCGCAGCTACCGCGAGACGCGGCTCCACGTCGACCCCGAGGGCTTCGAGGTGAGCACCGAGGGCGCGAGCGGCGTGCGCGAGGAGAAGATCGATCTGCCGCCGAGCTGGCTCCGCGGGTTCGGGCAGATCTCCGCCGCCACCGCGCTCCCCTCGCGCCGCGTCGATCTCCCGGTCGAGGCGGTCTACTCGATGCTCGCGCACCTGCGCCGCCACCGCGAGAAGCGCGGGCCGCGCTCCATCCGCTTCGACCTCGCGCCCGGCCGCCCCGCGAACCTCGTGCTCGATCCGTGGGAGGTGGTGATCCCGAGCCGCGGCCGCGCGTACGAGGGTGCGCGCAAGGAGGAGATCAAGGTCTGGGGCCGGCGCCGTCTGATGGTGCTCGCGCGGCTCCTGCCCATCGCGGATCGCTTCGAGGTGCACCTGCTCGGCTCGGGCATGCCGCACATCTGGGTCGCCCACCTGGGCGAGATGCGCTTCGTGCTCGCGCTCAGCGGCTGGACCGCGAACGACTGGACGAGCGGCGGCAACCTCCAGCTCCTCAGCGGCACCTGGCAGCCGACCCCGAGCGCGGTCGAGAGGTCGGCCACCTTCCTCCGCGGCGAGCGCACGGCGAGCGCCGGCGAGATCGCGGCGGCCACGGGGCAGGACGAGGGCGCGGTGAAGGCGGCGATGCATCGGCTCTGCGAGCAGGGGCAGGCCATCTACGACTTCTCGGCCGGCGCGTACCGCTGGCGGCAGGTGGTCGACGTCGCGCTCGGCGAGGCGCAGCTCGGCCCGGAGCCGGAGGAGCTGACGAAGGGGCGCGCGCTCTTCGTCGAGCGGAAGGTGAAGATCGCGCGGGACGAGCGTATCGAAGGCAAGCGCCTCGTGGTCGCGAAGGTGAAGACCTACGAGTGTGAGAGCCTCTTCGACGCCGACGGCGTACAGACACGCGCGCGCTGCGGCTGCAGCCACTTCCACCGCTTCAAGCTGAAGAAGGGGCCGTGCCGCCACCTCATCGCGCTGCGGCTTCAGGCGACGGTGGGCGAAGACTTCATGACCGCCGACGGATTCGGTGGGAGCCTCTTCCGAAAGAAGAGCCGATAGAGAGGGGTGAGCGACGATCCAGCTTCGCGAGGAGAGACTCTCGGGAGGACCGAGCCCAACATGCCGCGGCGTTCCGCCGTGGTGGAGGTTTGCCTTCCATTCACTCCCACGCCCGATGTTCTGTTGGGGGCACAGGTCCCCTGCAGCGCTCACGAAGGGCGACTCGGGAGAGTCTGAGCGCCGCAGGGGACCCGTGCCCCCTGGGTGATCGGACGTGGTCCTCGGACCGAGAGTCGATCTCTCGAGAGTCTCTCCTCGAGGAGCTGGAGCGCACGCCACCCGATCATCACGAGGGTGAACGGTGGGATTCTGGGACGACGTCAAACGCTTCTTCGGAGGGGGTGAGCCCAGGGGCACCGATCCGATCGAGAGCGCCGTTCGCGCCCACATGATCGAGTGGATGGAGCGCGGCCGGCAGTTCTCGCCCGTCAACATCACCGACGCCCTGCGGCGCGGCGGACACGACGTCGCGCACGACACGGTCGCCGACGTCATGGACGCCCTGCACGAGCGCGGCGTGCCCGGCGCCTACGACTTCGAGCGCACGCTGCTGAGCGTCGCGGGCCGGAGCGTCTGGATCTACCACCCGATCGGCGCGTCCCCGAACCAGCCGTCCACGCCGCCGCCGCCCGTCGCGACGCCCGCCTCCCCGACCAGGACCAAGGCGAAGCAGAAGGGGAAGGAGAAGGCCCTCCCCGATCCCTACGCGGCGGGCCCGCTCATGACGCTCACCGCGGCGGAGCTGCGCGCGCGGGCCCTCACCATCGAGCCGTGGCGCACCGCGTGGATCGGGCGCGTCGACGTGATCCCGCCGCAGAGCGACGAGCGCACCGCGCTGGTCGACCGCGGCCTCGTGCTGCGGGGCTTCTTCACCGAGGAGGAGATCGCGGAGATCCACCGCGTCGGTGATCTCTGGCTCGAGCACAAGGACGCGACGCGCCTCGCGAAGGCGCGGGCCCAGAAGAGCGCCGACGACGCGATCCAGGCGCTGCGCGAGGAGGCGAAGCGGGAGAGGGCGCGCAAGAAGGCCGAGGCGGCCGAGAAGAAGAAGCAGCGCGCGGCCGAGGTCGCGCGCCGCAAGGCCGAGGACATCATCTTCCTCGGCCGCGGCGTCAGCGGCCGACTGAACGACCGTCGCGCCAACGTCGAGAAGCTCGCCGAGGCGGGGCTGCCCGTGCTCGCCACCCCCGCCGACGTCGCGAAGGCGCTCGGCCTGACCGTGCCGCGCCTGCGCTGGCTCGCCTTCCACGCCGAGGCCTCCGAGCAGGGTCACTACGTGCAGTTCGAGGTCCCCAAGCGGAGCGGCGGCACGCGGCGGCTGAGCTCTCCCAAGAAGGCGCTCCGCGCCGCGCAGACCTGGGTCCTGAACAACGTGCTCGCCAGGTGCGGCACCGAAGACGCGGCGCACGGCTTCGTGCCCGGCCGCTCCACCGTGACCAACGCGCGCCCTCACGTCGGCCGCCGCGTGGTGGTGAACCTCGACCTCGAGGACTTCTTCGGCACCATCACCTTCCCCCGCGTGCGCGGCCTCTTCGTGTCGCTCGGCTACTCCCCCGCCGCCGCGACCGTGCTCGCGCTCCTGACCACCGAGGCCCCGCGGCGCGAGGTCCGCTACGACGGCAAGCCCTACCGCGTCGCCGTCGGCCCGCGCGCGCTCCCGCAGGGGGCCTGCACCAGCCCCGCGCTGAGCAACCTCGTGGCGCGCAAGCTCGACCGCCGCCTGACCGGCCTCGCGAAGAAGCACGGCTGGACGTACACGCGCTACGCCGACGACCTGACCTTCAGCCGCGACGACGACACCCAGGTCGGCGCCCTGATCGCCACCGTGCGCCACGTCGTGACGGAAGAGGGCTTCCGCATCAACGAGAAGAAGGGCCGCGTCCAGAAGAGTGGCGGCCAGCAGACGGTCACCGGCGTCGTCGTCAACGACAAGCTCTCCGTGCCGCGCGCCGAGATCCGCCGCCTCCGCGCCATCCTGCACAACGCGAAGAAGACCGGCCTGTCCGCGCAGAACACGAGCGGGCACCCCCACTTCGAGGCCCACGTCCGCGGCATGATCGCCTACGTCCGGATGGTCGACCCCGAGCGAGGCGCCAAGCTCGCGGCCCAGCTCGCGGCCGTGCGGTGAGCTCCATGAATACGCGGTCCGTCAACACGGTCGACCAGCGCCTCTCCACCCTCGCGGTGTTGCTCGAGCCCGTGTGCACGCTCGCGCGGGTGCTCGGGCTGAGCCTGGACGACCTGCAGCGGATGCTGGCCGTCGCGTACTTCCGCGAGTACCGACAGCGGGGGCTGAGCTTGCCCGCGGTCGCGCGTCATCTCGGCAAGTCGGAGCGCACCGTGGCGAAGCTGTCCAAGGAGAGCCGCGAGGAGGGATCGCTCGAGGGGAGCCGCTGCCTGCAGCTGCAGCGAGACGTCGTCCGACTCGGGTCGATCGGTCCGGTCGACCGCGAGACGGTGGGCCGGCTCCAGCCGCGCCTGGACGCGACGCTCGTGGACGATCTCCTCGGGCAGATGGAGCTGGCCGGCCTCGTCGAGGAGACCGAGGCCGGCTGGGTCACGGTGGCCGAGCACATCGACATGGTCTCCACCGAGCTCGAGGCGCGCCTCGACTCGCTGCGCCACTTCCTGACCTCGGTGGCGCACCTCGTCTACGCACGCTTCTTCAAGCGCGAGCCCGAGGCGTCGGCGTTCGCCCGGGTCTGGACATTCACCGGCACGCGCGCTGGCCTCGACGCGCTCGAGCGAGAGACCTACGAGCGGCTGCGCGCGTCCGCGATCGCTCTGGACGGGGAAGACACGGACGCGAAGAAGCTGGCGTCCGTGCTCTTCGCGCTCGTCGAGCCGCCCGACGACATCGCGTGGAAGCCGCGCCGCGGCCGCTGAGCGCACCCTGCAGAAAACTGCATGGGTTCCTCGCGTCGCGCCGTTGCTCCGCGGCCAGCCCGCTCGTACTACGAGAGCATGACGCACCGACTCCTCGTCCTCTTCTCTTGCATCCACCTGGTCGCCTGCACGAACGCCCCCGCGCTCTGCCCCGAGGCCGACGCCGTGGTCACCAACGACGTCGGCACCTACTGCGGCTACGGCGTCATCGAAGGCGGCTTCTCGTGTCCCCCGGACGCGGCGTTCCGACACGACTTCCCCTCGGGCGCCGCCATCTGCGCCGACGCCCCGCCCAACGCGGGGGAGCTGCCGGCCGAGGTCTGCGCGGACCTCGCGGAGGACTGCCGCGACGCGGAGGCGGCGCCCGACCCGCACGGCTGCGACCGACGCGTCCGCGTGCGCGACGTGGAGTACTGCTTCTTCTTCGACTCGAG
>SHBB01000308.1 GCA_004213565.1 Sandaracinaceae bacterium | reverse complement strand
TGTACTCCGCGCCCGGCAGGAACTCCTGGATGAGCACCTCCGTGGCCTGGATCTGCGGCGCGATCCAGCGCAGGTAGCTGCGCGCCTCCTCGTCGTTCCGGACGAGGCTCTTCTCGGTGATGCCGAAGCTGCCGGCGCTCACGTTGGGCTTGATGAACGCGGGGTAGCTCGATGGAAGCTCCAGCGGCTCGCGCGCCGCGTCGACCACCTGCTGCTCGGGCACGAGCACGCCGCTCATGCGGGCCGCGGCGCTCATCAGCGCCTTGTCGTTGCTGAGCACGATCCCGGTGGGACCCGCGCCCGTGTAGGGGATGTCGAGCAGCTGCAGCAGCGCGGGCAGGTCCAGCTCGCGCTCCCACTCGTTGCGGAAGCCGGTGTCGCAGAGGTTGAGGACGAGGTCTGGCTTCTGCTCGCGGAGCGCGTCGATCAGCACCGCGTGATCGTCGAAGTAGGTGAAGCGAAAGCCCTCGAGCGTGTCGAGCGCTCGACGCAGGTTGTCGACGGCCTTCAGCTCTTCTTCGCCGAACACGCCGCCGGGCGCGTAGGCGTATGGCAGTCGCGGATCTCCGAGCAGCACGCCGATGTGGATCGTCACGTTTCTCTCCCTCACCCAGGCCGGGACCCTAGCAAACCGCCGGGTGCAAGTGGCGGGTGGGCATGGTTCACTCGCGGCGTGAGATACCTCGACCCCGACGATCATGGCGTAGAGCAGCTCGAGAACGTGTGGATCCCGCTCCCCGACGGAACGAGGCTCGCCGCGCGGATCTGGTTGCCGAGCGGGGCCAGGGAGACTCCGGTCCCCGCGATCTTCGAGTACCTGCCCTATCGGAAGCGCGACCTGACGCGCCAGCGCGACGATCTGACGCACGGCTGGTTCGCGGCGCACGGGTACGCCTGCGTGCGCGTCGACATGCGGGGCAGCGGCGAGTCCGACGGCGTCCTGCAGGACCAGTATCGGGAGCAAGAGCTCGCCGACGGGGAGGCCGCCATCGCGTGGATCGCGGGGCAGCCGTGGTGCGACGGCAAGGTCGGCATGATGGGGATCTCGTGGGGCGGCTTCAACAGCCTGCAGGTCGCCGCGCGGAGGCCGCCCGCCTTGAAGTCCGTGGTCACGGTGTGCTCCACGGACGACCTGTACGCCGACAACATGCATTACATGGGCGGCTGTCTCCTGACCGACAACCTCGTCGAGGCGACGACCATGTTCTCGGTCAACACCTGCCCCCCCGATCCCGCGCTCGTGGGCGAAAAGTGGCGGGAGATGTGGATCGAGCGGCTCGCGAAGAGCGGGCTCTGGATCGACATCTGGCTGCGCCACCAGCGGCGCGACGAGTACTGGCATCACGGCTCGGTCTGCGAGGACTACGGCGCGATCCAGTGCCCCGTGCTCGCGGTCGGCGGCTGGGCGGACGGGTTCACCAACTCGGTCTTCCGCCTGCTGGAGCACCTGGACGTGCCGAGCTACGGCATCGTCGGCCCGTGGGCTCACTGCTACCCGCACTACGGCGTGCCGGGCCCGGCGATCGGATTTCTGCAAGAGTGTTTGCGATGGTGGGACCACTGGCTCAGGGACGGCGAGCCCTACGAGGCGCCGAAGCTGCGCGCCTGGCTGATGGAGAGCGTCCCGCCGGCCACCCGCTACGACGTCCGGCCCGGGCGATGGATCGCGGAGCCGGAGTGGCCCTCGTCGAACGTGGGGACGCAGCGGCTGCCGCTCGCGCCCGGGCGGCTCTTCATGCCGGAGCAGAAGATCCGGCGCCCGCACCGGGAGCTGACCATCCAGTCGCCGCTGAACCTCGGGCAGGTCGCCGGCAAGTGGCTCAGCTCCGCCGTCGGCCCCGAGCTGGCGCACGATCAGCGCGAGGAGGACGGCGGCGCGCTGCTCTTCGACACGCTGCCGCTTCGTGAGTCGGTCGAGATCCTCGGCGCGCCGGTCGTGGAGCTGCGCATCTCCGCCGATCAGCCCGTCGCGATGCTCTGCGCGCGCCTCAGCGACGTGGCCCCCGACGACAAGGCGACGCGGGTGACCTACGGGCTGTTGAACCTGACCCACCGCGACGGAAGCGCGGCGCCCACCCCGCTCGTACCCGGGCAGATCTACTCCGTGAAGATCGTGCTCAACTTCGTCGCCGCCCAGTTCCCGAAGGGCCACCGTATGCGGCTCGCGCTCTCGACGTCCTACTGGCCCATCGCGTGGCCCGCGCCCCGCGCGGCGCGAGTGACCGTGCACACCGAGGCGTCGAACCTCGACCTGCCGTATCGCATGCCGCGCGCGGAGGACGCGCAGGTGACCTTCCTCGAGCCCGAGGGGGCGACCCTCCCGCGACGCACGCAGATCATCCCGGCGCGTCACGACTGGCTGATCACGCGGAGCCTCTCGAAGTACCTGACGGTCCAGGAGGTCGTCGCCGACGAGGGCACCTACCGCCTCGACGACCTCGACTGGCAGATCTCCGAGCGCATGATCTCGCGCTTCTCGCACACCTACGACGACTACGACTCGGTGGCGGGAGAGACGACGACGGAGCGGAGCTTCGCCCGCGGAGACTGGTCGGTGCGCACCCAGACCCGGACCGTGCTCTCGTCGACGCCGACGCACTTCCATGTGCGCGCCGAGGTCGACGCGTTCGAGGGGCGCACCCGCGTGTTCGCCGAGAACTTCCAGAGCGAGATCGAGCGCGACCTGGTCTGAGCTCAGACGGTGGGCGCGCCCTCGGGGCGGCCGCCGACCGGGACGACGTGCGCGCCGCCCTCGCCGATCTCCTCGATGCGCTCGGAGCAGAGCAGGCGATGGGTGGCGACGCTCAGGGTGCGGGCGACGTCGGCGCATGCGGAGAGCGAGACGTGCTCGTCGGCCGCGTGCGCCAGCTCGATGTCACCCGGCCCGTAGATGACCATCGGCACGCCCGCGCGGCGGACCCAGCCCGCCATGTCGCAGCCGAACGGAGCCGCCCGCACGCGCGGCGTCTTGCCGTGCACGTCGGCGTGCGCCTTGACCAGCTCGGTGACGAGCGGGTGGGTGCGCTTGGTGCGCGCCGAGCCGAAGCCCCGCGAGGTGACGGTGACGATGGGCGGGTTGTCGCGGAGCCACGGGCTTCTGTCCCGCGCGCGATCGACCGCGGCCCGGATGCGGAGCTCCGCCTCCTCCACCGTCTCGCTCACGGCCACCCCCATCCTCAGCTCGACCAGCAGGCCGTCCATCACGGCGGAGATGAAGGTGCCGCCCGCGATGCGACCCACGCTGGTCGCGTAGGGCAGGCCGATCTCCTTGAGCAGCGGGTCGTCCTCGCGCTCGTTGAGCTCTCGCTCGTCGCGACGCAGCTCCTCGTGGATGGTCAGGTAGTGCTCGAAGGCGCTCTCGCCGACGAGGCGCATGCTCGCGTGCGCGGACTTGCCGGGGACGAAGATCGAGACGCCCATCGCGCCCGCGTGGGCGGAGACGACCGTCAGCTCGTCACTCACCATCGAGGGCTCGGGCAGGAAGGCCACGTCGCCGCGCCAGCCGCGCTCGATGGCCGAGAGCGTGCCGACGCCGCTGTCCTCCTCGGCCGGGACGGCGACGAAGACGATCTGCCCCGGGAAGTCGCGTCCGGAGGAGGCGAAGACCTCGAGCACCTCGAGCGCGCTGACGAGGCCGGACTTCATGTCGCACGAGCCGCGGCCGTAGAGGCGGTCCCCTTCGACCAGGCCACTGAAGGGATCGCTCGACCACTGCGAGAGGTCGCCGGGCGGCACGACGTCGACGTGTCCGGTGAGCAGCACCGCCGGGCCCGGTCGCGATCCGCGCAGGCGCGCCGCGACCACGGGGATCGTCGCGCGGGAGACCTCGTGCCCCGGATAGCCCGGGAGCGTGGCGAGGCTCGCCGCGTCGTCGTGCCAGACGTCGACCTCGGCCCCGATCTGCGAGAGGTAGTCCGCGATGCGCTGGATCACGTTCTCCTCGTGCCCGTCGAACGACGGGTAGCGCACGAGGTCGACGAGCCGCTCGCGGATCCGCTCGGGCTCGACGCTCGAGACCAGCTGGCCCTCGTCCAGCTCCGCGCTCATTCCCAGCTCTGCGGCGGAAGGAACTGGATGTCCTCGGGCGAGCCGCCGTCGGAGAACTCGAAGTCGAGAAGGTCGCTCACCTGCTTGAAGCGCTCGAGCAGCTCCGCCTGGTCGCGCGCGCCGAGCCGCACGGTGGCGATCTCGTAGCTGAAGGCGTCCTGGTCACGCAGATCGCTCAGGCGCTGCCCGACCTCGACCGTCGGGTGCACGACCGCGCCCGGGACCGCCTCCGCCACGGCGGCGAGGTTCGCGGCGTCCGGGATCTTCAACACCTCGCAGTCCGCGTAGCGACGCAGATGGAACTTGGCCGCGCAGTTGTAGGCGCCCTTGTGCCGGGCGAGGTTCGTCGGCAGCCCGAGCGCGGTGTTGATGGCGATCTCGTGGTTCGAGATCCCGTGCACACGCTCGAACTGGTCGGAGTGCGACTGGGAGATGCGCGTGTTGATCTCGATGAGCCAGAGCTTGTCGCGCGCGTCGTCCCAGAAGAACTCCACGCCGAAGGGCGCCTGGTTGTAGCCGACGTGCGCCATCAGCTTCTCGGTCGCCTCGATCATCCGCTGCTGCACGCCGAGCGGCCAGCGGCTGGGGAGCTCATAGCGGTTGAAGCTCCAGCCCTTGCTGTCCTTGTAGCAATCGAAGATGCCGTGCACGAAGGTCTGGCCGTTGAGCACGTAGCCCTCGACCCCGCACTGCCACCCGCTCATCAGCTCCTCGGCGATGCACCAGTTGCCGTCCACGCGCTCGATGTCCGGCGGCAGGTCCACCATGTCCATCACGATGTTGAACTGGTCGCCGATGCGGCGGATGTTCTCGCGGATCTCCACGATCGCCTCCTGGAACTGCTCGGCGTTCTCGATCTTGAAGCCGAGGTGCGAGGCGAAGCTCTTGATGGGCTTGAGCCAGAAGGGGAACTCGACCGTCAGCTTCGACAGCGCGTCGTCGTCGAACGGGTCCACCGCGCAGAAGGCGGGCACCATCTCGGGCACGACCTTGGCCTGCTCGACGCGGCTCCAGTACTTGTGCTCGCACTTGAGCATCGCGACGAGCGGCACGTAGCGGAGCCCCATCTCGCGGTTGATGATCGGGAGGATGGTGCTCACCGGGAAATCCCAGTGGGTGATGATCGCGTCGATGGGGCCGTCGAAGCTCTTCAAGGTCGAGAGCGCCTCGTCGATGAACGACTGGAGATCGTAGCTCTCGGGCGTGATCAGCTTGGAGCGATCGAGCAGATCGTGGAACTCGCACTCGCTGGCGAGCGTGACCGCGCGAGCCTTCGACAGGTTGTAGTCGTCGAGCCCGACCACGAACACGTTGCGCTTGGCGACCTCGTACGAGCCCTCCGGGTCGTGCTTCTCCCGGCCGCTGATGGGCGGGTTGAAGACGCACACCAACCGCATGTCTTCTTTCCCGCCGCGGAGGATGTGCCGGTCGTGCTCGTCGAGCCCGTACATCATCCCGTCGGAGATGGCGTGCGTCTCGCCCGTGGCGAGGTCCTCGATCGTGCCGTCCCCGCCGACGCAGTAGACCGCCTCGAGGTGGTTCTTGTAACAGAGCTCCATCTCGGCCCCGGCCGGGATGATGGTCTCGTGCAGGGAGAAGCCGAAGCCATCCTTGCGCAAGAGCAGGCGGCGGCTGATCCAGCCGGGCCCCTCGACCTCGCGGTCCGTGCCCACGATGTCCTGGATTCGAACGATCTTCATCTGCATCCCCCCTGACGGAAACCGGATCGCGCGCGCGTCGCGCGCACGCATGACTGTCGTGACCGCGGCAGCTCGAGGCGCTCGCGCGGTCGTCTCGCCGGCAGCATACACGACCCGCCCTTTCGCGCCGCCGCGCGCTGGGAGCCCGGTCGCTCGGGGGAGTCGAGGACCTACTTCTTCTCGTCGTCGGGCTTTCGCTCCGCGACGGGCGCCATCGAGCCGGTGTCCTTGATGCCCCTGGCCATGCGCAGGTACATCGCGGCGGCCTTGTTCTCGGGGTCGATGGCGAGCGCCTGGCGCCAGCGCTCCATCGCCTTGTCTTTCTTGTTCTGCGCCAACAGCACGACGCCGAGCGCGACGTGGGCGGGCACGTAGCCGTCCTTGGCGTTGACCGCCTCCTCGAGCTCGAAGCGCGCCGCGTCGAGGTCACCGGTCTGGCGATACAGGTTGGCGAGCCTCAACCGGAGGTCTGCGAACGTGGGGCAGAGCAGGATGGCCTTGCGCAGCTCGTGCATCGCGTCGGCGGGCATGCCCGCGTCGACGTAGGCCTGAGCGACCTCGGCGTGCAGGTTCGCGATCTTGCCCTTCACGAACGGGTCGAGCTGCCCGGGCGACTCTTCGCCGCGGGACAGCGCCGCCTTGTAGATCTTCTTCGCCTCGTCGTAGCGGCCGAGGTCGTTGTACGTGACGGCGAGGTTGAGCGCGGCCTCGGTGTAGTTGGGGTTGATCTTGAGGGACTCCTCGAAGCAACCCTGCGCCTCCTCGAAGCGCCCGCGATCGTGGTGGATCACGCCCATCATGTTGTAGACGTCGGCGAACTTCACCTCGTCGCGCTCGAGGACCTGGCGGAGGTAATGCTCCGCCTTGTCGAACTCGCGCTTCTCGTAGTGCTCGCGGCCCAACGACAACAGCTGCTTGGTGCGTTCGTCCATGCGAGCCCCATGGTATCGGGCCGCGTGAGGCCCCGGCAACAACGCAGCGATTTGGCCTTCTCGGCGCGGTCCCTATGTGACGGTCGACAGGAGGACCCATGCGAGACGTTTCCCGAACCGCGCTGGCCTGTTTCCTGGCCAGCGGAGCGCTGCTCGGCTGCGCCCACGGGGACGCCGCGCCAGGCCCCGCCGCTGCGCTGGCCGGCGATGGATCCCACGACCACGGTGACACGTACGCCTCGGCCACCGACGACAGCAGCCTGCCCGCAGAGGAGAACCCATGGGCGGAGCAGCTCGGCGACGCGGAGACCGAGGCCACGCTCGAGGGCACGGCGGTGCTCTGGACGCCCGAGCCGGGCGCGACGCCGCCCGACGATCCCCACGATCGCTACGTGGCGATCAGCCCGCGCTTCCCGGCGGGGACCCTCGTGCGGGTGACCCGGCGCGATGACGGCCGCTCGGTCATCGTCCAGATCCGCCGCCAGGACTCGCTGCCGTCCGGGGAGATCGCGCTCTCGTCCCAGGCGGCCCGCTACCTCGGAGTGCAGGACCGGGCGCTGGTGCCCGCGGTCCTCGAGGTGCTCGTGGCCCCGTCCGCGCAGCTGGACTGATGGGCAAGCTCCGCAGCCTGGGTCTGGCCGTGCTCCTGGCCGGCGGGATCGCGGGCCTGATCTGGGTCGCGGACGACGCGCTCGGGTGGGAGCTCGGCCTGGTGCCCGCCCTCGTCGTCGCGCTCTTCGTCACCGCCGCGGTGCACCTGCTCTTCGCGCGACCGCGCCGCAAGAGCTGACGCAGCCGGGCTCAGCCCTCGAAGCGGCGCAGGAACTCCTGGGCCTGCTCGCTGTAGCCGCTGTCCGGGAAGCGCTCGACGAGCTCCTCGAAGGCGCGGCGCGCGTCACGGACCTCCCGCATGTGCAGGTAGACGCGGCCGAGCAGGAGCAGGGCGCGCGGCTCGATGCCACTGCCCTCGTAGACGTCGAGGAGGCGTCGGAGCCGGCCCACCGCGGCCATCGGCTGATCGCGGTTCAGGTAGAACTGCGCCACGTAGAGCTCGTGCTGAGCCAGGAGCGACAGCGAGTCGCGGACCATCTCTCGCGCCCGCTCGACGTGCTCGCTCTCCGGGTGGTCGAGCACGAAGCGGCGGAGCTGGCGCAGCGCGTTGCGGGTCGCCGCCTGGTCGCGCTCCTGCGGAGGCGGCGAGAGGAAGAACTCGCTCGGGATCTGCCGGAAGTAGGCCTCGGCGATCTTGAACTCGGCGTACGGCACGTCGGCGTGGGCCGGGCGGTGCCGCACGAAGGAGCGGTAGGCCCGGATGGCCTCGGTGTAGTGGTTCTGCTGGAGGTGACAGTCGGCGATGCGCAGCTCCGAGAGCGCGGCGTAGCGGCTGTAGGGGTACTCGCGGCGGATCCGGCGGAAGAGCGGGTCGGCGGTCAGGCAGTCCTTGTCCTCGAAGGCGCGGGCCGCGTTCTCGTACGAGCGGCGCGCGTTCTCGCCGTAGCTCAGCGCCTCACGGGGATTGCTCGCGCCGCAGCCGAGCGCGGAGAACGCGAGCACGGTGAAGCCGGACAGGGCGATCAGGCGAACCATCGATGACACGGCGCGAAGCTAGCCCGGGGCCCATGCAGGGGCAATCCGCCGCTCCGCTCAGCGGTAGACGATGGAGCCGGAGCCGTCGCGGCGCTCGTCTCGGCTGAGCGGGTCGCCGTAGATCACCACGTCGCCCGAGCCGTCGACCCGCGCCGCGATCCGGTCGGTGCAGCGCACGTGCGCGCTCCCGCTGCCGAAGACGCCCGCGTCGACCTCCAGGGCCGACATGGAGGCGAGATCGACGTCGCCGCTCCCCTCGATGCTCACGTCGACGGTCTCGCTCTGACCGTCCGAGACGACCATCGAGCCGCTGCCACCCAGGGTGGCCGTGACGTGCCGGGCCTCGACCCGGTCGACGACGAGGTCCCCCGAGCCCGCGATGGAGAGCGCCAGCTCGTCGGCGAGGGCCGCGCCACGCAGATGGAGCCCGCCCGAGCCGGCCACGCGGAGCGCGCCCAGCCCGGTCACGGCCGAGTCGCTCCAGACCAGCACGTCTCCCGAGCCGGCGACCTCGGCGTCGCGGATCGAGTCCGCCACCACGACGACCCGACACCGCACCCGGGGCTGCACCCAGCTCCCGGGCGGCTGCGTGACGACGAGGCGGTCTCCTTCGACGCGCGTCTCGATGTGCTCGAGCAGGTTGTCGTCGCACTCGACGCGGACGCTCGACGCGGCGCCCTCGCGCGCCTCGATCTCGACGTCGATCGACGTCTCGTTGACCACCCCCTCGAAGGGGCCGGGCTCGCGGAGCTCGTCCGCGGCGACGCCGCTGCCGCGGATCCCGCAGCCAGAGCACAGGACGGCGACGATCGAGAGCAGGACGAGTGGGGTGCGCATGTGGATCTCCTCGCTTTCGGGGCTGGGTGCCCGATGGCGTGGAGACCGTTCAGTCCGCGCTCAGCGAAAGAGCGCTTCGATGGCGGCGAGGTGGTCGGGCGGGAGCGCGAAGGAGAAGATGTCGAGGTCTTGCTGCATGTGTTCGCGCGAGGTCGTGCCGATGAGCGGGACGATTCCCAGCTGGGTCAGCGCGCGGTAGAGGACCTGCGCGGGCGTCCGGCCGTGCGCCTCGGCGGCGGCCCGCACGGGCCCGCTCGCCAGGAGGTGGGGGTTTGCGCTGAGCGTCCAGAAGCTCTGGTAGACGACGCCCCGCTCGCGACAGAATTCGCGCAGCGCCACGTCGTACCCGGTGTCCCGGTAGAAGCGGTTCTGGAGCACGGCGGGCTTCACCGTCGCCGCGTCCCAGAGCCGCTCGAGCACCGCGCGCTGGTAGCAGTTGCTGATCCCCAGCTGCCGGGTCCGCCCCTCCGCGTGCGCCTGCTCGAGCGCCCGCCAGACCTCGAGCGTCTCCTCGAAGCGGGCGAGCGGCGAGTGGAGCACCAGGGAGTCGAGCCGGCCCACCAGCAGGTTGGCGAGCGAGCGCGTCACGGACTGCGCCACCTGCTCGTGGAGCGGCGCCGCGCGGTCGTAGGGCACGCGCGCCGGGTCCTGCCCGTCGATGGGCGTGAACTTCGTCTGGACGAACAGGGCGTCGCGCGGGATCCCGAGCCCGAGCCCCGCGATCAGCCCGCGCCCCACCCCGGCCTCGTCGTAGTGCTTCGGCTGGCACGCCGTGTCGACGCCGCGAAAGCCCGCCGCCAGGGCCTGCTCGACCAGCTCGGCCGTCCGCTCCTTCTTCCAGGCCGTCCCGTACACGAGGGGCGGCAGGGTCACACCGGCGTGCGTGGTCACCCCCTTCGGCGCTTCGGTCATGGGTTCGGACTCTACCAGCCGCGGCGTCGCCCCTGGTCGGGGCGGGTCGGGACGCGAGCGTTCCCGGTGGTATAGAGAGCGGGCGGGCTGAACAAAGCCGCCCGTCGCCCGTCGGAAGCCCCCGAGGTCCCTCATGATTCGACTCACGCTCGCTCTCTCGCTCGCTCTCGTGGCCAGCCCGGCCCTCGCCCAGGAGTCCGCGTTGCCCGCGCTTCGCGAGGCCGCCCGCGCGAACGCCCGCGACTACGACGCCCAGGTCGCGCTCGGCCGCGCCTTGCTCGACGCCGGGCGCTACCGCGAGGCGAGCGCGACCTTGCGGCGCGCGGCGCGGCTGCGGCGCAACGATCCGGCGGCGCTCTACGAGGCGGCGCGCGTGGCCTTCGCCCAGGGCGAGTACCGGCAAGCGCGGGCGCAGTGCCGCGCGATCGAGCGGGCCGACCGGGAGAGCCCCATCGCCCACATCTGCATGGCGCGCGCGTTCCTCGCCTGGAACCGCTCGTCCCGCGCGTTCGAGGAGCTCGAGACCGCGCTCCAGGCCTCGCCCAACGACTTCGAGGCCCTGCTCGCGCTCGGCGAGGCGCACCGGCTGCGCGGATCGATCCGCGAGGCCGAGGAGGCGTACGGCCGCGCGGCCCGCGCGAACGCGCAGTCGGCGGAGCCCCACCTCGGCCTCGGGCAGCTCTACGCGGCCGCGCACGGCGAGGAGCAGGCCATCACCCACCTCCGCCGCGCGCACGCGCTGGCGCCGAACGACCCCGACGTCGACTTCGAGCTGGGCCGGCTGCTGAGCGGGGAGGAGGCCATCACGCACCTGCGCGAGGCCACCCAGAACCGCCCCGGCTGGGCCATCGCGGAGACCGCGCTCGGCGACGCGCTCGAGGCGGCCGGCAACCACGACGAGGCCATCCGCGTGTACCGCGAGGCGATCGGCCACGACTCGCGCCTCGCGAGCGCGCGGGCCGGGCTCGGGCGCGCGCTCGCGGCGGCCGGACAGCTCGAGGAGGCCGAGGAGACCCTCCGCGACGCGATCGACGAGGTGCCGAACGACGCCGAGAGCGTGGTGGCGCTCGCCTCGGTCCTCGCCCGGACCGATCGCGCCGAAGAGGCCTACGAGCGGTACCGCCACGCCGCGGATCTCGATCCGCGCGACCCCACCCCGCTCGTGGAGGCCGCGCGCCTCGCCCTCGCGCAAGAGCGGCCCGTGCTCGCGGTCGGCTTCCTCCAGCGCGTGATCGGCCAGCACCCGAACCACGCCCCCGCGCTCCAGCTCATGGGCGACGTGATGCGCGCCCGCCGTCAGGGCAGCCAGGCGCGGAGCTTCTATCAGCGCGCCCTTCAGGGTGAAGGCACCATCGACCGCAACGCCATCCAGCAGGCCCTCAGGGCCTTGCCCTAGCAGGCCGTTGAAGTACCGAGCCCAAAGGATCTCGGAGCGCGACGGCCCGGTTCTCGGTTCGGGGCGACGAGGAAATGCTTCAGCATTTTCGAGGAGACACGGGCCGAGAGACGGGTCGTCCCGCCCGAGAGACGAGGAGCGAGGTTC
>SHBB01000307.1 GCA_004213565.1 Sandaracinaceae bacterium | reverse complement strand
GAAGCTCACCCACGTGGGGGTCGACGAAGCTCACCCACGTGGGGGTCGACGAAGCTCACCCACGTGGGGGTCGACGAAGCTCACCCACGTGGGGGTCGACGAAGCTCGCCCACGTGGGGTCGACGAAGCTCGCTGACGCGAAGCGGACTCGGACCCGGTGGCGGACGCGGACTCGGTCGCGGACTCGGACGCGGACTCGGAGGCGGAGGCGGAGGCGGAGGCGGAGGCGGACTCGGAGGCGGAGGCGGACTCGGACTCGGTGGCGGCCTCGGACTCGGACTCGGACGCGGACTCGGACTCGGTGGCGGACTCGGACTCGGACTCGGAAGCGGACTCGGAGGCGGACTCGGTGGCGGAGGCAGAGGCGGACTCGGAAGCGGACTCGGTGGCGGAGGCAGAGGCGGACTCGGAGGCGGACGCGGACTCGGACTCGGAGGCGGACGCGGACTCGGTGGCGGACGCGGACGCGGACGCGGAGAGCCCCCCAAGGCAAGTCCGCGTGCGACGAGCCGTGACTCGACCCCACGGCTCCCCACGCGAAGCCCTCCTCCGCGGACCACTACCCGCACCTACACGGGCCCACGCCACCCACCCCGCTGGCGCCCCAGGCGTGAGCAAGTCAACAAGTCAACCTAGCGTCCCCAAGGCCAGATCGACGCCGATCACGACGTCGGGGCCCTCCCGTCACCCGGTCGAGCCGTTGCAGGAAACTGGACGGGGGGTGCTTGGGTGGTGCACCCCCTTGGCTACCAGGAGGCACCCATGCAGATGGAACGAACCCGGCTCTACGTCGACGGCGTGCGGGCTCCGCTCAAGGCCGACGTGACGCGACGACGCCAGGATGGACTGGTCGTATCGCAGTCGCTTCCTTTCCTCCGGCTCGACACTCCGGTCACCGAGCACGGGCGGCGGGCGCGGATCTCTCGAGTGGCGATCGCGATGGACGGCGACGTGCCGCGGCTGCTGCTGGAGCTGAGCCACGACGAGGACGCCACCAGCACCGCCGTGAGCCCCCCGACCGGCGACGACACGAGCGACGACACGATCGCCGAATTCACGCCCGGCGTGAGCATGCGCCCCGCGCGGACCGATGGCACGGTGCCCTACGAGTTCCAGACCGAGGCTCCCGGCACACGCGAGGTGGTGCTCAGTGACCCGCCGCCCGCGCTCCCCGCTCCTCGGCCCACCCTCGCGGCGCGCCTCTGGCGCACCTTCCTCGGGCTCGCGCTGCTCCTCGTCGGTCGCCCTCAGGCGTCCTGATCACCGAAGCGTCGCGCCCAGACGACGAAGTCCTCGGGGCACATCGGGCGGCCGAAGAAGAAGCCCTGGACCTCGTCGCAGCCCTGCTCTCGCAGGAACGCGAGCTGCTCTTCGGTCTCGACGCCCTCGGCCACGATGGTGGCCCCGAGCGCGTGGCCCAGCGCGATGACCGCGCCCGTGATGGCCGCGCTCGTGTTCTTCTCGCAGACCTGTGAGACGAAGGAGCGGTCGATCTTGATGACGTCGATGGGGAAGCTCGCGAGGTAGCTGAGCGAGCTGTAGCCGGTGCCGAAGTCGTCGACCGTGATGAGCACCCCGGCCTCCTCGAACTGCTCGAGCAAGGAGCGGTGCTGGTCGGTGCGGTCGAGGATCGTCCGCTCGGTGATCTCCAGCTCGAGCCGCTCCGGCGCCAGGCCGCTCTGCGCGAGCGCGTCCTTCACCACGTCGACGAACTCCGGCACGAGCTGCACCGGCGCGACGTTGACGGAGATGGTCAAGGGCATGCCCGCGTCGGCCCAGGACTTCGCCTCGAGGCACGCGCGGCGCAGCACGCGCTCGCCGAGCGGGAGGACCAGCCCGGTGTCCTCCGCGACGGGGATGAACTCGCCGGGCGAGATGAAGCCCTCCTCCGGATGCCGCCAGCGCACGAGCGCCTCGGCGCCCACGACCACGTCTCCGCTGCCCCCTTCGAGCCCCACTCGCGGCTGGTAGAACACGGTCAAGGCGTCCTGCTCGATGGCGAGGCGCAGCTCGCGCTCGATCCACGCGCGGCGCCTGGCTCGCTCGCTCAGCTCGTCGGTGAAGAAGCAGTAGCCGTTTCGGCCGCTCGCCTTCGCGTGATAGAGGGCCGCGTCCGAGTGGCGGACCAGCGTCTCGTGGTCGTCGCCGTGCTCGGGGTAGACCGCGATGCCGATCGACGCGCTGACGTGATAGGCGGTGCCCTCGATCAGGTAGGGCTCGGCCACGAGCTCGATCAACCGCGACGCCACCAGCCCCGCGTCCTCGGGGGCGCGGATGTCGGTCAGCACGATCATGAACTCGTCGCCGCCGAGGCGCGCGACCTGGGAGTCGCCCGTGCGACCCACCCAGTCGGTGGCGCGCAGGCCGCCCATCAGCCGCTCCGCGGTCTGCTTGAGCAGCTCGTCGCCCACGCCGTGCCCGCCCGCGTCGTTGACCTGCTTGAAGCGGTCGAGGTCGATGGAGAGCACGGCGAGCGGCTTGTTGGTGCGCTTGGCGCCGAAGAGCATGCGGCCGGCCAGCGACTCGATGTAGCGGCGGTTGGCCAGGCCGGTCAGGTGATCGAAGTTCGCGAGCCGCGTGATGCGGTCCTGGGCCGCGAGCAGCTCGGAGGTCTCCTGGGCGAGCGCGGCGTGCGCCTGCTCCAGCTCGGCCTGCGCGCGACGGCGCTCCGTGATGTCGCGGAGGATCGTCGCGGTCAGCTCGCGGCCCTCCACGTCAGCCTTCGCGATCTCCACGTGCCGGATCGCGTCGCCCACCCGGAGGGTCAGCTCCCCTCGCCGGGCGGTGGCGCCCCAGCCCGGGACCCGCGCCTCGAGCGCGTCGCCAGGCGCGATGGGGCTCAGCAGGCGAGACGCGGCGGGGTTGAGCTGCTCGACCCGACCCGCGCGATCGCAGACGACGACCGCGTCGGCGAGGTTCGAGAGGATCGCGTCGAGGCGGCGCTCGCGGTCGACCACCGCGGCTCGGAGGCGCTTGCGCTCCTTGACGTCGGGCGTCGGCTCGGCGCGCAGGACGACGGCGTGGCAGACGTGCCCGTCCATCGTCAGAGGGAGTGAGGCCGCGAGCGGCAGCGCGGGGCCGTGAAGCTGTCCCTCCGCGTAGAGAGGGAGGCCGAGCTCGAGCTCGATCTGGTGGCCGGACTGGCTCATCAGCGTCTTGGCCGCGCCCGCCACGACGTTCGCCAGCTCGCAGAGCAGCTCCCGGCTCGCGTCGGAGGAGCCGTCCTCCGGATCGAGCAGGTGCGCCATCCACGCGGCGTCGCTCCGGGACGCCATCACGCCCACCATGTAGCTGTGCCCGTCGCACGCCATGGAGAGATAGGCGCCCGGCAGGTCGCGCGGTGGCTGCGGCTCACCCTCGGTCGGCGCAGGCAACCCAAACATCGGCGCGGTGTCGGCGAACGCGCGGACCACTGCGCGGAGCCAGGCCGACAGATCGGCGTGGGACCCACGCGCCATCGACTCCACATGGGCGGCGGCTTCCATCTCGGCCCCAGAACGGCGGACCGCGCCCAGGCTTTACTCCGAGCCGCCGGGGGGCTCGACGTGCGTAGCGGGTCCCGTGGTACGGTATGAATGAAACGATGCTTGGACTACCGCACGGCACCCGCCTCCTGGGGTTGCTCACCTTGGCCCTCGTCTCGTCCCTCGCGGCGACCACGAGCGCACAGGACGAGCCGCCCGCCGCTTCGTTGCTCCGAACGTCGACCGCCGAGGGCGTGCGCGGCGGCTACGGAGGCGCGATCGACCGGATCGTGCGGACCCGGCTCGACTCGCTCGACGTGGTGCGCATCCGCGGCAGCGTCGCGCTCGACGTCTCCGAGGTGCAGCTCGCGCTCGGCTGCGTGGGGGAGACCCCCGAGTGCCTCGGGCAGGTCGCCGAGCAGCTGAGCGTGGACGTCCTGCTCCTGCCGAACCTCGACCGCGCGGGCGACGAGCTGATCCTGAGCGTGGCGGCGTTCCGCGTCTCGAGCGGCGACCTGACCCGGGTGGTCCGACGCGCGAGCGGGGACGACGCCGAGACCCAGCTCCTCGACGCGGTGGACGGCCTCCTGCGCGAGCTCTTCGGGCTGCCTCCGGTCGAGCCGGACGAGGCCCGGGAGCACGGCGACGGGCACGGCGACGGTCACGGCGACGGGGTGGGAGACGGCGAGATCGCGCCCGACCTGACGCCTCCCCCGGCGGAGCCGGCCATCGCGGGGCCGGCGATCGTCATGGGCGTGGGCGCGGCGGCGATGCTCGGCGGCGTGGTGACGGGCGTGCTCTTCCTCGACGAGGAGGAGGGATACCGTGAGGTGCCGCAGTCGGCGGCCGACGTCGCCGACCGCGACGCGCACCGCGAGAGCGCCGAGACGCTCGCGCTGACCACCAACATCTTGTTCATCGCGGGCGGCGCCGTCGCCGCCGCGGGCGTCGTCTGGCTCGTGGTGGAGCTGGCCGGCGGTGGCGGTAGTGGGGAATCAGAGACCCTGCTCGCTCCCTGGGTGGGTCCGCAGACCGCGGGCCTCTCCCTTTCCGGGAGCCTTCCGGAGATCCGATGAATCGCGTCCTCGCTTGCTTCTCGTGCGCCCTCCTCCTCGGCGGGTGCTCCCTCGGGCTCGACGGCAACCCCGCCTACTGTGAAGACGACGGGGACTGCCTGGCCGGTCAGCGCTGTGAGCGCTTCGAAGGCCGCGAAGACGGCCTCTGCGTCGCCACGACCGTGATGGACGGAGGGCGCGACGGCGGCCCGCCGGACGACACCGGCGTGGACGGCGGCCGCTGCGTCGACGGCGCCTCTTGCTACTCGGGGCCCGCGGGCACCGAGGGCGAAGGCGTGTGCGTCTCCGGCATGGTCGAGTGCGTGGACGGAGTGGCCTTCTGCCGCGACGAGGTCGTGCCCACCGCCGACGAGAGCTGCGACGGCGTGGACCAGGACTGCGACGGCGTGACCGACGAGGCGGCGCCCGAGATGATGGCCTGCCCCATCGCGCAGCCGGGCGTGTGCGCGGCCGGCGTCTTCCGCTGCGTGGACGCCGAGTACCGCTGCCGACCGAGCGTCGAGGCGTCGCCCGAGATGTGCAACGGCCAGGACGACGACTGCGACGCGGTGGTCGACGAGGACGCGGACGCCGAGTGCTACGCGATGGCGCCGATGGGCTGCCGGCTCGAGGGCGGGCGCTTCGTCTGCACGGGGATCTGCGCGCCCGGGCGCGTCGCGTGCGAGGACGGCGCCGGCACCTGCATCGGGGAGCGCACGCCGGCCGCGATGGACGGCTGCACGGCGAGCGGCACCGCGTTCGACAACGACTGCGACGGCATGATCGACGAGGACTGCGCCGAGGCGTGCAGCGACGGCGCGATGCGCGCTTGCTACACGGGGCGGTCGGCCGCGGCCGGGCGCGGCGAGTGCGCGCTGGGCACCCAGACGTGCAGCGGCGGGGCGTGGAGCACGTGCACCGGCTCCGTGCTGCCCGAGGACGAGACCTGCGCCAACCCGGGCGCGGACGACGACTGCAACGGCGAGGTCGACGACATCGAGGGCGAGGGCGAGGGCTGCCTCGACGAGATGGCGATGGGCGTGTGCCGGCGCGGCGCGCGCACCTGCGACATGGGCGTGCTCGAGTGCGTGACGCCGTCGGCGGCGCCGATGGAGGCCTGCGACGCGCGCGACGACGACTGCGACGGCCTGGTCGACGAGGGCTTCGACTTCATGAACAGCGAGGACCACTGCGGCGGCTGCGGGCTGAGCTGCGGCCCGGCGCAGACCTGCTGCATGGGCGTCTGCACCGACACGGAGAGCGACGTGGCGGCGTGCGGGAGCTGCGGCAACGCATGCGGCGCGGGGCAGGGCTGCTGCGGCGGCGCCTGCCTCGACGTGCAGACCGACGCGATGAACTGCGGCGCTTGTGGCAACGTCTGCCCCGGCACCCAGGAGTGCTGCGGCGGCGCGTGCGTCGACACCCGGAGCGACACGGCGCACTGCGGGACGTGCGGCACCACGTGCAGCGGCGGCGACGACTGCTGCGACGGGGCCTGCGCGGCGCCGGCGAGCGCGGCGTGCACGGACTGCGCGGTGGACTGCCTCGGCGGCGAGGTCTGCTGCGCGCCGGTCTGCACCGACACGGGGGCGGATCCGGCCAACTGCGGCGGCTGCGGCATGGCCTGCGCGATGGGGGAGGCGTGCTGCGGGAGCAGCTGCGCCGACACCGACATCGACGCGGCCAACTGCGGCACCTGCGGCAACGCCTGCAGCGGCGCGAGCGACACGTGCTGCGACGGCGGCTGCACCGACATCGACACCGACACGATGAACTGCGGCGGCTGTGGCGTGGCCTGCGGCGCCGACCAGACCTGCTGCGGCGGGGCGTGCGTGGAGCTCGACGCCGACCCGGCGAACTGCGGCGGCTGCGGGACGACCTGCCCCGCGACCCGCGACAACTGCAGCGAGGGCGTCTGCTGCTTCCCGTCCGAGACGTATTGCGCGGGCGCGATGCGCTGCGTCGACACGGCCAACGACGAGGATAACTGCGGCGCGTGCGGCAACGCCTGCGGCGCCGGCCAGCGCTGCTGTGGCGGCGCGTGCGTCAACCCGCAGATCGACGAGATGAACTGCGGCACCTGCGGCAACGCCTGCACCGGGTCGAACACGTGCTGCTCGGGCAACTGCTTCGACCTCGCGGAGAGCGAGACCCACTGCGGCGCGTGCGGCAACAGCTGCGGCTCGGGCGAGACCTGCTGCGGAACCTACTGCGCGGATCTCGAGAGAGACCGCAGCGACTGCGGGATGTGCGGCAACTCTTGCCCGGGGCTCCAGGTCTGCTGCAGCGGTAGCTGCCGCTCGGTCTGTATCTGAGCCCGACTCGGGATTCGGGTATGGGGCGGCTCGGCCGCTTCCTGCTATCCTTTGCCCGTCCACGCGGTGTGGAAGATGGTTGCCCGTCCTACCGAACCCGAAATGCCCCAGACCACGCGTCTGGATTCGGCCGATGCCTCGGAGCCGTACGAGTCCGGGACCGGTCCGTCGCGCCCGGACAGCGGGCTCGTGGGCCGCGTGCTCGGCGGGCGCTACCGCATCCTGAGGGAGATGGCGCGCGGCGGGCTCGGGCGCGTCTACGAGGCGCGGCACGTGGAGCTGGAGCGGCGCGTCGCGATCAAGGTCCTCTCGGAGGAGGTCGCGCGCAACGCAGAGGCGATCAAGCGGTTCCAGCGCGAGGCGCAGACCGCGAGCCAGATCGGGCACCCGAACATCATCGACGTGCACGACCTCGGCCGGACGGACCAGGGCGCGCCGTTCCTCGCGATGGAGCTGCTCGACGGCGAGGACCTCGACGACCACCTCGGCCGGGGCGAGCGGCTGGCGCCACAGCGCGTGATCGAGCTGCTGCGGCCGGTGGCGAGCGCGCTCGACGCGGTGCACGCGCGCGGCATCGTCCACCGGGACGTCAAGCCGGCCAACATCTTCCTGGCCGAGCGCGTCGACGGCAGCGTCGAGGTGAAGCTGCTCGACTTCGGGCTCGCCGCGTTCCAGGAGAACAGCGACCGGCTCACGCAGCTCGGGAGCGTGGTCGGCACCCCGCACTACATGCCGCCCGAGGCGGCGGAGGGAGAGCTGAGCGGCCCGCAGGGAGACGTCTACTCGCTGGCCGCCGTCGCCTACGAGTGCCTGTGCGGCAAGCTCCCCTTCGACGCCGAGCAGTCCACCGGGGTGCTCGTGAAGAAGGTGGCGCGCGCGGCCCCGCGCATGTCCGAGCGGACCGGCGAGGCCTTCCCGACCGAGGTCGAAGACGAGCTGGCCCGCGCGCTCGACCGCAACCCCGAGATGCGCCACGACACGTGCCTCGCGCTCATCGACGCCCTCGAGGCGGCGATCGAGGCGGGCGACTGGGCAGGCGCCGCGGCGGCCGGGCCCTCCCCCGCCGCGCCGAGCGCGTCGCCCGACATCGTCGAGTCGGGCGCGTACGAGCGCGTCCCCACCCACAAGCCCGTCGGGCTCACCATGGGCGTGGCGCTGGTGGCCCTGCTCGCGATGGGCGGCGCCACGTGGGCGCTGACTCGCGGCGCGGACGGCGCGGCGGACGATACGCCCGAGAGCGCGGCCCAGGACACGGCCGACGACACGGCGGAGGACAGCGCCGAGACGGAGCAGACCGTCGAGACGACCGCGCCGGACGACCCGGCCCTGGAGGAGACGACCGAGGAGACCGCGGAGACCGACGGGCCCGAGCAGCAGGCGCAGGCCACCCGCCCCGCGCGCCGCAGCCCGAGCCGGGGTCGCAGGGGGCCGCGTCCGGCGACGGTCGAGACCGCTCCCGAGACGCAGCCCGAGCCTCGCGAGACGCAGCCGCGAGCGGAGGAGCCGCCCGCCGCGGACACCGCGCGGGCCACGCAGCTCGCCAGGCAGGCCGGCAGCGAGCTCATCCGGGGTCAGGTCGCGGCCGCGTCCCGACACGCCCGCCAGGCCACCATGGCCGACCCCGCGCACGCACCCGGCTGGCGTGTGCTCGGCATGGCGGAGCAGGAGCTGGGCCGGAACCCCGAGGCGGCGCGCGCCTACCGACGTTACCTCGCCCTCGACGGCACCTCGCCCGCCGCGGGCCAGGTCCGGCAGCGTCTGGGCCAGCTCGAGTAGGCTTCGACGCGGCTGCTACCGCAGCCCGTTGCGGCGCAGCAACGAGAACAGGTAGCTGCGGTCGAGCCCCGCGTCGCGCGCGGCCTGGGAGACGTTCCCGTCGGCGCGGCTGAGCAGGTTGTCGAGATAGAAGCGCTCGAACTCGCCCAGCGCGCGCTTGCGCGCCTGCTTGTAGGGGAGCGTCAGCATGGCCGCGTCGTAGGTGCTCGGCGTCGCGGCGCCCTCTTCTCCGGGCGGGGCCGCCATGACGTCGACCGGGGGCAGCGCCCCGAGGGCCAGCGTGGCGTCGACCAGGTTGCGGAGCTCGCGCACGTTCCCGGGCCAGCGATGCGACTCGAGCTCCGCGAGATCGACCTCGGTGAAGAGCGAGGCCACGTCGCCTTCGTAGCTGCGCTCCTCGAGGAAGTGGTCGATGAGCACCTGGACGTCGCCCGCGCGCTCGCGCAGGGGCGGCAGCTCCAGCCTCAGCACCGCCAGCCGGTAGTAGAGATCGAGCCGGAAGTCGCCCGAGTTCACCTCGGCGCGGAGGTCGCGGTTGGTCGCGGCGACCACCCGGACGTCGACCGGCACCTCGGTCTGGCCGCCCACGCGGCGGAAGGTGCGGCGCTCGAGCGCGCCGAGCAGCACGGGCTGGAGCTCTCGGGGGAGCTCGCCGATCTCGTCGAGGAAGAGGGTCCCGCCGTGCGCCTGCTCCAGCGCGCCCACCCGCTGACGCTCTGCGCCCGTGAACGCGCCCTTCTCGTGCCCGAAGAGCTCGCTCGCCACGAGGGTCGGGGCGAGCGCGCCGCAGTCGACGGTGACGAAGGGCTCCTCGTTGCGCTTGCTCGACTCGTGGACCGCGCGCGCCACGAGCTCCTTGCCCGTGCCCGACTCCCCCACGAGCAGCACCGACGCGTCCGCGCGCGCGGCCCGCTTCACCCAGGCCATCACGCGGCGCATGACCGGGCTCGCGCCGACGAGCGGCCCGAGCCGATCGGTGTCGTGCACCTCGACGTCGATGGGGTTGCCGTCCCGGACCATCAGCCGGGTGCGCCCGAGGGCCAGCGTGGTGTCGGGCGCGACCACCGCCCGACCCAGCCGCGCCGGGCCGACGTAGGTCCCGTTGGTCGAGCCCTGATCGACCACCTCGATGCCGTCGCTCGTCCGGCGCAGCTCGAGGTGATACCGGCTGACCGTCTCGTCCCCGAGGATCAGATCGTTCCCCTGCGCGGTCCCGACGGTGAGCCGCTCGCGCTCGCCCCAGACGGAGCGGCCCGCGTCCGTCCCCTCGGTCACGTCGACGCGCAGCGTCTGCACCGCCGCGGCGGCCTGACTCTCTCCCCACTTCCGTGTTCGTCGGTCCGACACCACCGCCCGACAGTACCGCGGATCGGACGATGATGCGTGGGGAGTTGCTGTGGGCATGGACCCCACAGATGTGGGCGCGATCTCCACGGGAGGCCCTGCGTGCAGGCGCGCACGACCCTCGGAACGGTGCTTGCGTCGTTAATGCGATGATGGTCGCGGAGGCAATGCCGATGGAACGAGACGAGGGCGTCGATCCGCTCGTCGGGGCGGAGATCGCGGGGCGCTACCGGGTCGACCGACGCGTCGCGTCCGGAGGTATGGGCGACGTCTACGAGGGCGAGCACATCGAGCTGGGTCGCCGCGTGGCGATCAAGGTGCTGTCGCCGAGCTACTCGCGAAACGAAGAGGCGGTCGCCCGTTTCCTCCGCGAGGCGCGATCGGCGAGCCGGATCGATCACCCCGCCATCGTCGACATCATCGATCTCGGCCGGCTCGACAGCGGCGAGCCCTACCTCGTGATGGAGCTGCTCGACGGCGAGGATCTCGCGGACGTGATCGCCCGCGAGGCCCCGGTGACCGCGGCACGCGTCGTGGAGCTCCTCGGGCCGGTCGCGCAGGCGCTCGACGCCGTTCACGAGCAAGGAATCCTGCATCGCGACATCAAGCCGGCCAACATCTTCTTGTCCGCCCGCTCGGACGGGAGCGTCAAACCGAAGCTGCTCGACTTCGGCCTCGCGGCGCTCCGAGAGGCGCCCGACGAAGAGAAGCTCACCCGCGACGGGATCGTGGTGGGCACGCCGCACTACGTCTCTCCGGAGGCCGCGGAGGGCGAGCCGGTCGACCAGCGCACCGACGTCTACTCGCTGGGGCTCGTCGCGTTCGAGCTGCTCGCGGGCACGCTGCCGTTCGACGGCGAGAAGCCGATGTCCCTGCTCTACGCGAAGGTGCGCCGCCCGGCGCCCACCCTGAGCGCGAAGACGGGGCGCAACTTCGACCCGGACGTCGAGCGGCTCATCGGCCGCACCCTCAGCCGGACGCCGAGCAAGCGCCCCGAGACGTGCGGCGAGCTGCTGCGCGAGCTGCAGCGGATCGCCGAGTCTCTCCCGGCCGACTCCACCCTCGTAGATCTCCCCGACGCGAGCGCGAAGGAGGCCGCCGACTCCAAGGAGGCAGGTGTCCCGGAGCGAGAGCGCCCGATGGTGCCGTCGGAGATCGACATCCCCGGGCACGGCATGCCCTGGCGCACGATCGGGATCGCCGCCGCGCTGCTGCTCTTGCTGGGCGTCGGGATCGCGTGGCGAATGGGGGGCGACGAGACGGCGCCGACGGCGCGCGCCGAGGCCTCCGGTGAAGAGGCCGAGCCCACGCTCCCGATCCTCGAGACCGACATCGCCAGCGCGCCTCCTACGCCCCCGCCGACCGCGGCGGAGGAGCCCGAAGCGCAGGAGGCCGCGGCGTCGCCCGACGAAGCGGAGCCCGCAGCCGAGCCGACGCCGCGACGGCCCCGCGTGACCGCGCGCGCGCCCCAGGAAGCGGCGGCGGAGGAGCCGGCGGCGCCTGCGACGACCACGCCGGGGCCGGCGGCCGAGAGCCCCCAGGCCGAGTCCGATCCCGAGCGGGCCGCGGCGCTCGCGCGGGAGGGCGGCACCGCGATCCTCCGGGGCCAGTTCCCGCGCGCGCGGCAGCTCTATC
>SHBB01000306.1 GCA_004213565.1 Sandaracinaceae bacterium | reverse complement strand
CCGCCCGGGCGCCCGCCTCGCGGAGCCCGGGCGCGAGCGCGCCGACGACCGCCTCCGTGTCGTCGTCGGTGGCGCAGACGCAGACGATGGGCGCGGACGCGGCGAGGGCCCCCGCGTCCGCCGCCGACGCGACGGGGCCCAGGACCTCGACCTCGAAGCCGCCGACCTCGAGCGCCTCGCGCGCGAAGTCCATGCGGGGCTTGATGGCGCGGACCTCTCCGACGCCGAGCACGACGGCGCGGCGCGTGGGCGCGGCCGCGGCCCGTCGACGCAGCGCCTCGAACGGCGCGGCCTCGGTCAGCGGGCGCAGCGGGCCGGCCTCGGTCTCCTCTCTCTCTGCGGGCCGCACCGGGCCTGCGTACCGGTTGACGCCGATCAGCCCGCGCGTGCGCTCCGCCACCGCGTCACGGCGCTCCGCCGCCGACGCCTCGACGCGCTCGGCCCACCCTCCATCCTTCAGGCTGCGGGCCGCGCCGCCGAGGTGCTCCAGCTCCTGGAACACGCTCCACGCCGCCCGCGCGAGGCGCTCGGTCAGGCCCTCGATCGCGTAGCTGCCGCCGGCCGGATCCACGACGTGGCCGAGGTGGCTCTCGTGACGCAAGAGATGCTGCGTGTTGCGGGCGAGGTGCTCGGCGCCCTCCGAGGGCGCCCCCGTCGGCGCGTCGAACGCGGTGACGTGCACCGCCTGCGCGCCGCCGACCACCGCCGCGAAGGCCATCGTGGTCCCGCGGAGGAGGTTGGTGTGCGGCTCGAGCACCGAGAGCCCACGCGAGGAGCCGAACGCGTCGATCCACGCGCCGTCGCCGTCCACGCCGAGCGCGCGCAAGACCTTCGACCAGAGCAGCCGCGCGGCGCGGAGCTTCGCGATCCCGACGAAGAGGTCCGCGTCGAGCGCGAGGGCGAAGCGGAGCTTGGCGGGCAGCGTGTGCAGCGCGAGGTCGCGTTCGGAGAGCTGCCGGAGCTGCTCGAGGCCCGCCGCGCAGAGCCACGCCAGCTCCAGGGCGGCCGAGCCGCCCGCCTCGTGCGTGGGCCGACAGTCCACGAGCAGCGTCCGACCGGAGGCGCGCGCGGCCTCGGCGAGCTGCGTCCAGGTGCCATCGTCGGCGTCGCCGGCCAGCGGGTCCATCGCGCAGGTCACGCGCTCGAGCGCCGGGGCGCGCGCGTCGGTCTCGAAGACCCAGTCCACGTCGAGCCCCTCGACCAGGCCCGGGCTCGGCGGCGCGCCGGAGACCCAGATCTGCTCCGCCCCCTCGCGGACCGCCCGCTCGACGCGCGCCCGCTCGGGGCGATGGAGCGCCTGGCCGACCCGCCACACGTCGAGCCCACGCCCACGCGTGAACGGCGCCGCGCCGGGGGCGCTCCTCGGTGGAGGGGCGTCCTCGGCGGTGGAGAGCGCGGGGAGCGAGACGCCGTCGAGCAGTCGTCGCGTGAGGCTGTCCGGGTCTCTTCCCGACAGGTCGGCGGTGACCTTCGCGCGCCAGGACGCGAGATCCGCCGCGTCGAAGCGGGGCTGGGATTCGGGCATCGGGTCTCCGTACATCGGGGGCGCGCCCCCATCATGGGTCACGAGCCCTCCCCGAGCCCGTGCTCGGCCGTCACGTAGGCGCGTCAGCCGGTGAAGCGATCAGTCGCTCGAGCCACCGCGTCGGCCGCCACCGCCACCGCGGCGTCGACGCCTCGGCTTCGGGGGCGCCTCCTCCTCGACGGAGTCGGCTTCCTCATCCGAGTCGTCGTCCTCATCCGAGTCGTCGTCCTCGTCCGAGTCGTCGTCCTCATCCGAGTCGTCGTCCTCGTCCGAGTCGTCGTCCTCGTCCGAGTCGTCGTCCTCATCCGAGTCGTCGTCTTCGTCCGAGTCGTCGTCCTCATCCGAGTCGTCGTCTTCGTCCGAGTCGCCGTCTTCGTCCGAGTCGTCGTCCTCATCCGAGTCGTCGTCGTCATCCGAGTCGTCGTCGTCGTCCGAGTCGTCGTCCTCGTCCGAGTCGTCGTCCTCGTCCGAGTCGTCGTCCTCGTCCGAGTCGTCGTCCTCATCCGAGTCGTCGTCCTCCGAGTAGTCGCCTTCGGCGCTCTCGTCGGACTCGGTGTCCTCGGACTCGGTGTCCGAATCGCCTTCGTCGGTCTCCTCGGACTCGTCGTCCTCCGACCCGGCTTCGGCCTCCGCGCTGTCCTTCGCCTCCGCCTCGTCCTTGCCGCCTCGACGGCGACGACGGCGACGACGGCGGCGACGGCCCCGACCCTCCTCTTCCTCCTCGTCGGAGTCCTCGCCCTCGGCGGACCGGCCTTCGGCGTCCTCGGCGACCTTGGCTTTGGCCTCGGCGTCCTTCGGAGTCTCTTCCTCGGCATCGCCGCGGCCTCGGCCCCGGCCCCGGCCCCGCTCCCGGTCGCCGTCCTCGCGCTCGCCGCGCTCGTCACGGTCGTCGTCGCGACCGCGGCGGCGACCGCCCCCGAGATCCTCCGCCTCGCCGCGGAGGGCGTCGAGGAGATCCATGTCCACGCCCGCGAGCAGCAGCGGCACCGAGCGAAGGCCCACGCCGCGCGCCTCGAGCGCCTCGCAGAGCCCGCCACCGTCGTACAGGACGCAGGGCGGCGCGCCGGCCACGACCACCTCTTCGCGGGCCTTGCTGCTCACGCGCGCGGTCGTGACGACCCACGCCGCGCTCGCGTTGCCGTAGTGATGCAAGGCTCCACGCACCTCGACGATGCGCTCCGCGTCGAGCTCCCGCCCGTCCCGCAGGACCAGAATGGCGAGGTGCACTTCCTCGTGGCCCCGACGCAGGGTGCCCGCGAGGTGGAGCTCGCTGGCGGAGCTCCCCGGACGGCGCACCGCCCGCAAGGCGCCGACGCCCTCCGCGTTGAGCCACGTGGCGAGCAGCTCCACGAAGCCCGCCGCAGGCAGCTCTTCGAGCTTGCGGAGGAAGGCGCGGTGCACGTCCCGACGCTGCTTGTCAGCCGCGCTGCGCGCATCACGCTCGAAACGTCCCGCGTCGCGCGGGAGATACCACTCGGTCAGGGCCAGCTCGCCGTCGACGTCGCGGAAACGCGCCCCCGCGTGGTTGCGGAGGCGGTCGGCGCGGATCGCGGCCGAGATCGTGGGCGCCAGCGCGGCGGGGGAGCCGGAGAGGCGCCCCTTGCTGATGAGCAGCTCCGCCGCGCGGCCGTAGCTCACCGGCTCGCGCCGCTGCCCTGCGAGCGCCTGATAGACCGCGTCCGCCAGGTCACGCCCGAGCAAGTCCCCGTCCTCGGGCGCCCGGTTCATGTCGAGGGGCTCGCGCTGCTGACGCTTGCCGCGCCGCCCGCCACGATCTCGTTCGGAGCGGCGCCCGTCGCGATCACGCCCGCCGCGGTCGCTCCGATCGCTCCGGTCGCTCCGGTCGCTCCGGTCGCTCCGGTCACCGCGGTCTCCGCGCTCGTTGCGGTCACGGCGCTCGTCGGACTTCCCGCGGCGCTTGCGACGCCGACGTCGACCCCGGCTCCGGCCCTCGCCGTCCTCGTCGTCGCCGCCGTCCGAGCCTCCGCCGCCGCCCTGGCTCTTCTTGGGCTCGTCGACCTTGGAGAGGATCGGCTCGTCGTCGTCTTCTTCCTCCGGGAACACGTCCGCGCCCGGGAGCTTGCGCCGGTCCACGGGCCGGTCCTCTTCGCCGTCCGCCTTCGGCTCCGGATCGGGGAGGCTCTCGATGTCGACGTCGAAGTCGCTGTCCGCGAGGGCGATCGTCTTCTTGTCGAACTCGCGCAGCGCGAAGACGCCGGGCTTCACCTTGACGATCGGCTCCTCGCCGCGGTCCTTCTTGATCATCGTCGCGAGCCTGGAGCTCATCGTCATGTCGGGCGCCTTGCCGACATGGGAGAGCAGGTTCTTCGCGATCGCGATCTCCGTGATCTTCTTGTAGTGGAGGGGCCGGCCCACCAGCCGGAGCACCTCGACGGCAGCTTCCGTGAACGTCATCTCTCTCCGAGAAAGGCGCGGCTCGCGTCAGGCGACCGCGGCAGAGCCGGGGCGGATGCGCAGCGCATCGGCGCTGGTCGCATCGGCCGCTCCATCGGAGCCGCCCCGGGAAACATCGAGACCGCGTGAGCCGGAGCCCTGCGGGCCGGGCCGCGCCCCCAAGCGGGCGTCGGACGAGGCGGGCGGGACGCTATCACCGGCCCTGCCAGGTGGCAATCGCCGCGCCCTGCCCCCGGCTCATTGCCCGGCGAACTGGAGGATCGGGTAGTCCACGAAGCCTCCGTTGCGAGAGATCACCCGGACGGGCACGACCTCTCCGCGGCGGACGCCGAGGGCGGCCAGCGCCTGCGCCGGCATGAACACGAGGTCGGCGGGCTCCTCGCCTCCGGCGTGCTTGCAGCGGACCGTCAGGCGGTTCTGGATGCCCGCGGGGTACGCGCGCCGTCGGCGGTCGTTCGGCTGCACCAGCTCGATCTCGTCCGCGAAGGCCACCGCGCAGTCCTGGGTCGTGCCGACGAGGCCTGGCTCGTCGCGGAGGTTCGTCAGATCGAAGCCGTTGGCGACCGAGGCGGGCTGAGCGCGCGGCGCGGCGTGGGCCAGCTCCGGGTTCTCGCCCTCCACCCGCACGAACTGCACGACCGGGTAGTCGAAGTAGCCTCCGTCGGCGGCCAGGATGCGCACCCGGACCCGGCGGCCGCGGCGCACCTCGTCCACGCTCGAGGCCGCCTCCGGGCTGAACACGAGATCGGCCCAGCCCTCGCCGCTCGGGGCGTGGCACTTGATGGCCATGCGATGCGCCGCGTCCAGCTCGTAGCGCGCGGCCTCGCGCCCCTCGACCGCCTCGGGGCGGCCGCTGAAGATCACGTCGCAGGCCTGCTCCGTATCGAGATGGACACCCGGCTGCACCCGCACCAGGCGGATGTCGAAGCCGGCGCCCGGGTCGCCTCCCGCCCCGCCCGCGGGCTGCACGGCGGGCTGCGCGGGGTGAATGGAGCGACGCGCGGACGCCTCCGGGTCGTCGGGCTGCCCGTGCGTGCGCGAGCTCTGCGTGTGCCGAAAGGGGTTCACGCAGCAGCCCGAGAGGGCTCCGCTCACCAGAAGCAGGACGACGATCGCGGGCCGCATGTCGCGCTCGGGCTACGGCCCGCGCCGTCTCCTGTCAACCGGCCGCGAGGGCGGTCTCGTCGGCGGCCTGCGGCGGCTCGGACGGTCGCTCCGCGAGCGCCTCCGCGCAGCCGACCGTCGCCCGATCGAGGATGGCCTCGCAGAGATCGGCGTAGTCGTAGCCCGCGCCGGCCGCGATCTTGGGCAGGAGAGAGGTCGGGGTCAGGCCCGGGAGGGTGTTGACCTCGAGCACGTACTCGTTCTCGCCCTCGGTCACGATCATGTCGACGCGGGCCGCGCTGGTGACCCCGAGGCACGCCGCGGCGCGCTCGGCGATGTTGAGCACGCCCTTGTAGCGGGTGGGGGCCAGCCGGGCCGGGAAGTGATACTCGCTCTGGCCCGCCTGGTACTTCGAGCGGTAGTCGTAGAACTGCCCGCGCGGCACGATCTCGATGGCCCCGAGCGCGCGTCCGTCGAGGATGCCGACCTGGACCTCGCGTCCACCCACGAAGCGCTCGACGAGGACGGAGCGATCGAACTGGGCGGCGTCCGCGAGGCGCGCCCGCAGCTCGTCCAGGTCCGAGGCCTTGCCCGCGCCCACGCTCGAGCCGGCCCGGCGCGGCTTCACGAACGCCGGGTACCCGAAGGAGCCGTGCACCTCCTCGACACGCGCGAGGTCGGCGCTGTCCAGGGTGTAGTACGGGGGCGTCGGGACGTTGTAGAGGCGGAACAGCTCCTTGCTCTTGAGCTTGTCCATCGCGAGCGCGCTCGCGAGCACCCCGCTGCCCGTGTAGGGGATGCCGAGCAGCTCGAGCATCCCCTGGACGCAGCCGTCCTCCCCGTAGGGGCCGTGCAGCGCGATGAACGCCACGTCGATCGGGTTCTGGCGCAGCACGCGATCCAGGTCGCGGTCGACGTAGATGCGCTGGACGTCGTAGCCGCGCTCGGTCAGCGCCTTGGCCACGCCCTCACCCGTCTTGAGCGAGATCTCCCGCTCCGAGCCCAGGCCTCCCAGCAGAACCCCGACGCGCGCGCCCTTGAATGTCTCTGCGTTCATCGTTCTACAGCTCCTCTCGCCCGGAGGGGCGATGCGAAGGCCAGGCCAAAGGCGCGACCCTCTTTCTTTTCGGCAGGTTGGGAGTTCCGGGCCCGGGCCGGCGTGTCTCCGCGGACACGACCGTGATTCCCTATGTGCTCGGTACTCCGCGCGGTCGAAGGCCGTCAAGAAACCGGAGAGAAGCGCACCGTCTAGCACGTTCGAGGGGGGCAGCCTCGGAAAAACCGTCACTCGGGCGGGGGGTCCTCAGACGCGGAGTGATCTCGCCGCGACGGCGCGGGCGGCGGCGCCCCTGGCGCCGGAGACGACTCCGCCCCCGTCGCCTCTGTGCGGCCCGCGCCCTCCCCCGTCCCGAGCACGTGCAGGGCGAAGCGACCTCGCCCGTGGTGGTGCAGCTCGAGGCTCAGCACCTCCCGCACCTCCGCGCAGCGCGAGAGCGTCGCGTACGGGTCGGGCCCCGAGTCGCTGACCACCAGCGCGCCGTCCGTGGCGCGGAGGAAGAGATCGAGATCCTCCGCCTCCTCGTCCCCGGCCGCCGCGACGGCCAGGCACTCGCCCGCCTCGAGCACGACCGTGCGGCGGAACGGCGACTCCTGCCGGAGCTCCGCGTTGAGCACGAACCGGGGCGTGTAGCCGCGGAGTCGGTACGGCGCCGTCGCCTCCTCGACCCGCAGCGCCTGGATCGAGGTGACGCTGTCCGGGGCGCGGAGCAGCGCCAGCGCGTACGCCCCGTCCCGACCGTAGCCCTTGACCGCCACGCGCATGACCGAGGGCTGATCGCGGCACGCGCGGACCCGCGCCGTGGACTGCACGGCCGTGTCTCGGTCGACCTCGCGCCCCGCGTCGTCGGCCAGGTAGAGGTCCAGGTCCATGCCCTCGTGCGACGCGGCGCCCGCGATCAGCGCGCAGCCCGGGCCGATGACGACGTCGTGGGTGCGGACCTCGCCCGGCACGATCGCCGCGTCCCGGCTGACGAAGAGCGGCGGCGCGAACCCGCGGTTCTGGAGCGGCGCGGCCATGACGCCGAGGGCGAGGGCCGGATCGTCGACGCGCTCGTCGTGGGGCTCGGGCGCCGGCTCCCCGGGCGCCGCCTCCGGCTCCTCCGCCGGGCCCACCGCGACCATCACGCCCACCGCCCCCGCCCCCTCGAACGCGCGCAGCTCCACCGTGTGCCGCCCCGCCTCGCTCGGGCAGTGCTCGATCGACGGCTCGGCGTCCTGCGCCAGATCGCGCGCCACCTCGACACCGGCCGCGTCGAAGAGGAACAGATCGATGTCTCGCAGCCCCTCGCCGCTCCGCCCCGTCGCGACGTAGCAGCGCCCGGGCTCGAGCATCACGGGCAGCCGCACGACGGAGCCTTCGGTCACCCGCTCGAGGAGCGGCGCGCCCACGGGCGAGAAGCCGCGGGCCCGGAGCGCGCTCCGGCTGCGGGCCAGATGCTCCTCCACGTCGCGGAAGGGGACCCGCGGGGCGAGCACCCCCTCGAAGAGCCCATCGAAGCCGTCCCCCACCTCGGGCTCGCTGCGGAAATGCGCCACCATGACCGCGCCGGCCCCCTCGCGGGCCCGGATCACCAGGTGGTGGGGCCGCACCATCGCGTCGCCCTCTCCCTGCGGGCAGACGTGGACCAGACCGCCCTCGCCGTCGATCGACTCGGTCGCCGCCACGTCGCCCTGCCCGTCGTGCAGGGTCAACGTCAGATCGCGGATCGATCCGCCTCCGAGGGCCAGGAAGGTGCTGCACTTGCCCACCCCGAGGTCGAGCGGGAACGAGACGCCCCGGTCCTCCAGGACGAACGCCCGGGTGAGCCCCACCTCTTCACCGTATCCCCGATGACGCATGCGCTGCCGGAGGCGGGCGTGACGCCGGTTCAGCGCGTCGAGCGGCCCAGCCTCGTCCGGGAGCAGGCTCAGCGGGCGCGTCGGCGCCGCCTCCGGAGGGCCGCAGCCGACCGCGGCGAGCGCGAGCAGGAGCCCCGCGACGCCCCTCATCTGCCCTCGCGGCTCGCTTCGGCCGCTCCATCGCGGAAGAGATCGTCCATGCGCACCTCGAGCCCGGTCGGCCCGCGGAAGATGCGCACCTCGAACAGGCCGCTCCCCGCCGCGGCGCGGACCGCGACGAAGTACGTGCCGGACTGCGACGGACAGAAGCGCAGCGCGGCGCTCGCGCCGTCCATCGCGTCCTGCACGACCTCCCCGCCGTCGCTGTCGAACACGCGCAGGTTCAGCTCGCGCAGCGCCGACGACCCGGCCCCGAGCACGAGGTAGCAGGTCCCGGCGCGCATCGGCTGCTCCCGCACGTCCGCGGCCTGGTCGACGAGGAACCCCCGCCATGGCTCTCCCAGCGCGCTGAAGCCCCGCGTCTGCACGACGTCCGAGGCGCTCTCCATGGCCTGCTGGACGCGCGGAGAGCGGTAGTCCGCGGCCCGCGGCGTATCCCCTGGCCCCTCCGCCGGCGCGCCCGTGGGATCCGCGAGCGCGGCTTCGCCGTCGCAGGCGGTGAGGAGGAGCGCGAGCGCGAGCGAGACACGCACGGGGCCAGCTTTAGCACGCCCGCCGGAGTCGCACGGAGGGCTCTCTCGCGCTTCGTGCTCTTCAGGAAGTCGCGGGCAAGGGCAGGGGCAAGGGCAAAGGCAAGGGGGCGGCTGGCGCCGCCTACTCCGGCATCGGGGGCAGGTTGAGCGGCACGCCGCCGCCCTCTGCGGCGCCCGACTGACGATCACGGATCTCCTGGATCGCCGCGTCGATGGCCGTGCGCACCGAGCTGCTCCGCTCGACGGCGCGCCGATCGCGCAACGCGGGGATGCTGAGCGCGTCCCCGACCCGCCCGAGGGACTGCGCCGCCCGGGCCCGGATCTGCGAGTCGTCGAAGCGGATGAGCCGGACCAAGGCGTCCACCTTCTCCGGCCCCTCGAGCGCGCTCAGCGCGTTGACGGCCTCCAGCCGCTCGTCCATGTCGCGGTCGCCGTCGCGCACGAACCCCTCGAGCTGCTCGACCGCGCCCGGATCGCGCAGCCGGCCGAGGCTCCGGATCGCGTCCAGGCGCACGTCCTTCTCGGGATCGCGCAGCAGAGTCAGGAGCGGCTGTGTCGCGCGGCGATCCCGGATCACGCCGAGCGCGAGCGCGGCCCACTGCCGCGCGGCCGCCTCTCTGTCGCGCAGCAGCTCGAGCAAGGCGGGCACGGCGGCGGGATCGGGCAGGCGCCAGATGGCCGCCGCGGCGACGACCCGCACGTCCACCACGGGGTCACGGAGCGCCCGCACGAGGTCCGGGACCGCGTCGCGCGCCGCCAGGCGACCGAGGGCGCGGCCGGACGAGGCGCGGACCCGCCAGTCGCGATCCTCGCGGATGCGCGTGCGCAGCAGCGGCACGATGGTCTCGCGGTGGTCGTATCCGCGCCGGCCCAGCAGGTCGGCCGCCCGCGCGCGCTCCTCGGGGCTGCCGTCGGAGAGCTGCTCGGTGGCCGTGCGCAGCTCCGCGTCCCCGAGGTCCTGCGCGTGCGCCTGCGTCGGCCAGGCCGGCAGCGCGCCACCGAGCAGCAGCGCTCCAGAGAGGAGCGCGCTCCAGCTGGCGGGCCATCGGGTGGCCCAGCGCCATCGCCAACGAGTCACGGTCATGTCCCCCGAAGCCCCGAGGGGCCTCGATCAATGTACCACGGACGTCTCGCGGGCCGCGTTCATTCAGCCTCGGCCGCGGCCTCGTCTCGCATCGCGTCGCGCAGCGCCTCGAAGCTCATGAAGTGCGTCACGAGCTCGCCCGAGCGGGCGGCGATGTCGTCGAGGAGGCGCTGCACCTCCTCGTCCACGCGGCGGGTCTTGTCGCGCAGCGCGTCCAGGTCGATGTCCCCCTCCGCGTTCAGGGTGCCGAGGCGCCCCTTGAGCTGCGCGATCTGGAAGCGCAGGTCGTCGCGGTCGCGCTCGCGTCGCGCGATGTCGCGGGTCAACACGCCCACCGCGTCCTGCGCCTCCACCCAGACGCTCGCGAGCTTCCCCGCGTCGCGGAGGCGCGTCACCGCGTCGGGGTCGAGGTCCCCCTTGGGCGGCGGCGCGGGCGGCAGCCACCCCCACGCCTCGCGCAGGGGCGCCTCGAGCTCGCCCAGCCGATCGAGCGCCGCGGCGCGCTTCTTCGACAGCTCGTCGATCGCGCGGAGCGCCCGGGACTCGTCCCGCCCCAGCACGTCGATGGCGTTGCCGACCCGGAGCCGCGCGTGCCGGATCTCGTCCTCTTGTTTCATCACCGCCGACGCGCTCCGGTCCAGCTCCGCGCGCCGCCGCGCCAGCTCTCCGATCGCGCGCTCGAGCGCGTCGAGCGAGACGGTCAGCCACTCGGGGGCCGCGCCGCCGTGGGCGCGGACGGTCAGCTCGCGGAAGCGCGCGACCCGCCGATCCCAGGCGTCGGTGGAGCTCGAGACGGTGTCCCGCTCCACGCGCTTCGGCAGCTCGGTCGCGAGCGCGTCCGCGAAGCCGCTGTCGTTCAGCGTGGGGAACATGCTGGGCCGCGGCAGGAGCTCGCCCACCTTCCGCAGCTCCTCGTACAGGTGGTACGCGTCGGCGTGCCGATGGCTCGGCTCCTTCTGCAGGAGCTGCGTCACGACCTCGTCCAGCTCCCGCGGGATGCCCGGCGCGCGCTCGGAGGGCGGCGGCGCCGTCTCGCGCATGTGCTTGAGGATGAGGTCGGGGGTCGGACCGTCGAACGGCGGCTCCCCGGTGAGCATCTCGTAGAGCACGCAGCCCAGCGCGTAGAGGTCGGCCTTCCCCGTCAGCGGCGTGCCGCGCGCCTGCTCCGGCGCCATGTACTCGGGCGTTCCGAACACCGCGCCCGTGGCGGTCAGGCGGATCTCCCCCTTCATCTTCGCGAGCCCGAAGTCGAGGATCTTCACGAAGTCGCCGCCGCCGTGCGCGCGCCGCAGGAGGTGCACGTTCTCCGGCTTGATGTCGCGGTGGATCACGTCCAGCTCGTGCGCGCGGCTGAGCGCCGACGCCATCTGTCGGGCGATGTCGACCGCTCGGGGCACCGGGAGCGGGCCCCGGCCGATCGTGTCCGCCAGCGACTCGCCCTCGAGGAACTCCATCACCAGATAGACCAGCCCGTCGGGCGTCTCGCCGTAGTCGGTGATGTCGATGATGTGCTCGTGGTCGATCTTGTTGGCCGCCTTCGCCTCGCGCAGGAAGCGGCGCCGGTTGGTCGGATCGCCCGCGAGATCCGGCGAGAGGAACTTGATGGCCACGTCGCGGCCCACCACGTCGTGTCGCGCGCGGTAGACCGTGCCCATGCCCCCCGCGCCCACCTTCTCGGTGATCACGTAGCGGCCGCCGATCGTGCGTCCGAGCAGCGCGTCCGGGAGCTGCTCCAGCTCACCGCCGTCGAGGGGGCAGACGCGGGGCTCTCCCCGCCACTTCGCTCCGCAGATGGTGCAACGCCACACGCTCTTCTCGCCTCGCCCGCGAGGGTAGCGCGAAACGCCGGCGCGTTGACCGTCTCGGGGCCGGATGCTA
>SHBB01000305.1 GCA_004213565.1 Sandaracinaceae bacterium | reverse complement strand
GTCATGCCGGTGTCGACCTTGAGGTGCACGTCCGCGGTGCCGATGCCGGCCGCCTTCGAGAAGCGCGCGACGTCGTCGAGATCGTAGATCACGGGCGTGAGCCCGGCGCGGAGGGTCTCCGCGTGGGCGCCGTCGTAGATCCCGTTGAGGACCAGGATCGGCACCGTGACCCCGCGCTGGCGGAGCATCAGCCCCTCCTCCACGAGCGCCACGCCGAAGCCGTCGATGCCCTCGTCCGCGAGCCGGCGCGCCACCGCCTCGAGCCCGTGGCCGTACGCGTCGGCCTTCACGACCGCGAGCACCTTGGAGGCGGGGGCGCGCTCCCTCACGACGCGGAGGTTGTGGGCGAGGGCGTCGAGATCGATCTCGGCCCGGGTAGGGCGGACCTGCCAGTGCGGAACGGGCGCCACGCCCAGACGGCTACTTCTCGCGAGCATCGCGGTCAAGGAGCCCGTTGAAGTACCGAGCCCGGAGGATCTCGGAGGTTCTTCCACGGGATCCAAGACGCCGGGGCACGCGGCGCGCATTCCGCACGCGTGGTATCACCCCGGGATGGCGGAGGCGGCGGAGGAGACCCCCGAAGGCGAGGGACCGGAGGCGCAGCCCAGCTGGGGGCAGGCCGGCCTCCAGGCGCTCGCGTGGATCTTCGCGTGGCCGCTCGCGTTCATCGCGGAGGTCGGGTTCATGGCCCGGCTGATGTACGAGACCTTCATGTGGGGCATCCGGCCCCCCTACCGCTTCCGGCTCATCATCGAGCACCTCGAGTTCCTCGGCGTGCAGTCGATCTTCATCGTCGGCCTCAGCGGCATCTTCGTCGGGGGCGTCTTCAGCCTGCAGCTGATCGACGGCTTCCGGCAGTTCGGGGCCGAGAACCAGGTCGGCGCGGTCATCGGCCTGGCGCTCAGCCGTGAGCTCGCGCCCGTGTTCAGCGCGCTCATGATCACCAGCCGCGCCGGCAGCGCGATGGCGACCGAGATCGCCTCGATGCGGGTGACCAACCAGATCGACGCCCTGACGACGATGAGCGTCAACCCGATCCAGTACCTCATCGTGCCCCGCGTCATCGCCGCGACCATCGCGACGCCGATCATGGCGCTGCTCGCCTTCATGGTCGGCCTCGTCGGCGCCTACGTGGTGGGCGTCTACCTGATGGGCATCGACGGCGGGATCTTCGTCGAGCGCGTCAAGTGGTTCGTCGACGCGGCCGACGTCCGGCAGGGGCTGACCAAGTCCGCCGTCTTCGGCGCCGCGCTCACCTTCGTCGCGTGTCGCCAAGGCTTCTACGCCTCGGGCGGCGCGGCCGGCGTCGGCCAGGCCACCAACCGCGCGGTGGTGCAGGCCTCGGTCGCCGTCCTCGTCCTCGACTACGTGCTCACCGCCGTGATCCTCGGCCAGGGAGTCGGGGTGTGAGGCGCGCGCTCTTGCTCGTGCTCCTGATGACCGTGCTCCTTACGACGGGGTGCGCCGAGGTCCACTCGCCGTCGCCGGACAGCGGCCTCGAGTGCGTCGACGAGGACAGAGACGGAGTGCCTGCGGGCCCGGGCTGCACGGGGCCTTACCCGGACTGTGACGATGAGTCCGAGCGGGTCAGCCCGTACGCGGACGAGCGTTGCGCCACACCGGAGGACGAGGACTGCGACGGCATCGTCGACGAGTGCTGTGGAGGCGACTGCAGTGAGCCGCCGCGCCCGTGCGGGCTGGGGCGCTGCCAGGGAATCCAGATGCGATACGACGGCAGCTGGTCGCAGTGCATCACCGAGATCCCGCCGGAGCCCGAGAACTGCGGGCCCGAGGGCACGGGTGACGGCGTCGACGACGACTGCGACGGCGAGATCGACGACGGGTGTCTGGCTCCGTGATGGCGTGGTTCGCCAAAGAGAAGAAGGTCCTGGAGGGGACGAAGGAGGGGCGCGAGGATCCGGTCCAGATCCGCGTGCGCGGCCTCCGGAAGAGCTACGGTGAGCACGAGGTGTTGCAGGGCATCGATCTGGACATCTGGCGGGGCGAGATCAACATCATCATCGGCGGCTCCGGGGCCGGGAAGAGCGTGTTCACGCGCCAGCTGCTCCGGCTCGAGACGCCCGACAGCGGCGAGATCCTGGTCGACGGGCTCGACATCTTGCCGCTCAACGACTGGGAGCTCGTCCCGACGCGCCGCAAGTTCGGCATGGTCTTCCAGTTCGGGGCGCTCTTCGACTCGATGAGCGTCTTCGACAACTGCGCGTTCCCGCTCCGCGAGCACACCAAGATGAGCCGCAAGGAGATCAAGGAGCGCGTGATGTCGCGGCTCACCGACTTCCGCGTGGCGGACGCGGCGCACAAGCTCCCCGGGGAGATCTCGGGCGGGATGCAGAAGCGCAGCGCCCTGGCCCGCGCCCTCGTGCTCGAGCCAGAGATCCTGGTCTACGACGAGCCGACGAGCGGCCTCGACCCGATCAGCTCGCGACGCGTGGACGAGCTGATCCGCGAGACCGCGGACAAGTTCGGCGTCACCTCTCTGATCATCACGCACGACATGGCCAGCGTCTTCGAGATCGGCGACCGCGTCAGCATGCTCTACGCGGGCCGCATCGAGGAGAGCAGCACGCCCGACGAGATCCTCCGCACGGACAACGAGATCGTCGTCGACTTCCTGCGCGCGTCCGGCGTGAGCACCGCGGGCAGCGAGGAGCAGGCCGGCGCTTGACAGCCCCCGCCAGGATGCTCACGCTCCCCCCGACACCCAAGAGGTGACGGGCTCTAAGATCCAGTCGAACACATGCGAAGGCACCCCGGTCCCAGCCGCTCACGGCCGCTGGAAGACTGTGTCTTCGCCGGATCAGAGTCCGCGTTCCGCGGGATGGTAGGAGCGGTACCTACGCCGGGTCAGCCACCCGGAGAGGCTCGTTCGATTCGGGCTCCCGCAATTCTGTTTGCAGTCACACGACGTGCACGCGCCTGGCCTGCGTGCGCCCACCCCTTCGCTAGCCCCCATCGGGCGGCGAAGGCCGGGCCGCCCAGGACAGGAACGACGATGACGAACGACGATGTGAACACCGCGGCCCTGCTCGCCGCCCTCGCCGAGCTGGCGGCCGAGAGCCGACGCCTGAAGGCGCGCCTCCGCCAGACGTGGACCGAGCCCATGCACGAGGTGCAGCGGGCCTGGGTGAGGTGTCGACGGGAGACCACGCGGCTGTTGATCCTGCGCGCGTGGCTGCGCGGTCGCTTCCACCTGCAGCGGCCTCCGCGCGACGGGTGGAGCCCCAACATGACCTGGGACCGCGAGCGGCATCACCGGCTCGTGGCCGAGACGGCGGCGCGTGACTTCGTGCTCGAGGTGGCGTCGTGATCGACATCGGCTGCAACCTCACCCACCGGCGCTTCCGCGCCGATCTCGCGGAGGTGATCCACCGCGCGCAGGAGGCCTCGGTCGATCGCATGGTCGTGACCGGGTTGAGCGAGGACGTGAGCCGCCGGGCGGAGGCGCTCGCCGCGAGCCGGCCCGAGACGCTGCGCTGCACGGCGGGCATCCACCCGCACAACGCGCGGACCACGAGCCGAGAGGCGGCCGACGTGCTCGGGCGCCTCGCCGCGCGGCCCGTCGTCCGAGCGGTCGGTGAGTGCGGGCTCGACTACGACCGTGACTTCTCCCCGCGCGACGTGCAGCGGCGCGTCTTCGAGCTCCAGCTCGAGCTCGCGGCCGAGGTCCAGCTGCCCGTGTTCCTGCACGAGCGGGAGGCGCACGCGGACTTCGTGGCCATCCTCTCGCGCTGGCGGCCCCGGCTCGTGGGCGGGGTCGTGCACTGCTTCACGGGTGAGGAGCGCGCGCTCGACGCCTACCTCGAGCTGGACCTGCACATCGGGATCACGGGCTGGATCTGCGACGCGCGCCGCGGGGCGCACTTGATCCCGCTCGTGGCGCGCATCCCCGAGGACCGCCTGATGATCGAGACGGATGCGCCGTTCCTCACCCCGCGGGAGGCGCCCGCGCGCCGCAACGAGCCCGCGTTCCTGCCCTACGTGCGCCGCGCGGTGGCCGAGGCGTCGGGTCGCAGCGAGGCCGAGATCGCGGCGCAGACCACCGCCGTCGCCGAGCGCTTCTTCGGCTGGGCTCAGTAGTTGCGGACGACGACCTCGGTGACGTTGCCGCGCTTGCTCGCGTCGCAGTTGACGGCGCGGGGCGCGGCCACGGTGTCGATGCGGTGCTTGCGGTAGAGCTCGCGGATGAAGGGCACGTCGCTGTTGGAGAGCATGCACTTGCAGCCGCGGCGCGTCAGCGCGTCGAAGACGTCGCGGAGGCGGGTCTGGTCCTCCTGGGTGAAGCCGTCGCGCGCGTAGCTGGTGAAGCTCGCGGTGGTGCTGACCGGCTCGTAGGGCGGGTCGAGGTAGACGAAGTCGCCGGGGCGGGCCTGCTCGAGCAAGGCCTCGAAGGGCACGTTCTTCAGCTCCGCCTTCTGCAGCTCCGCGCTCGCGGCGTAGAGGCCCTCGCCGTCGATGATGCGGGGGTTCTTGTAGCGACCGGCCGGGACGTTGAACTCGCCCTTCTTGTTCACGCGGTGCAGCCCGTTGAAGCAGGTCTTGTTCAGGTAGATGAACATCGCCGCGCGCTGCGGGCCGTGCGCGCCGTGCCGCGTCTCGTTGTAGCGGGTGCGCACGCGGTAGTAGGCCTCCTTGCCGTGGTCTTCGGCCAGCGGCTCGAGCGCGTCGATCACCGCGTCGACCTCGTCGCGCACCATGCGATAGGTCTCCACCAGCGCCGCGTTCACGTCGCAGAGGAGCGCGCGCTCCGGACGCCGGGCGAAGAACATCGCCGCCCCCCCGGAGAAGGGCTCGACGTGGCGCATCCGCTCGACCCCGGGGGGGAGCAGCGGCAGGAGCTGGGCCAGCAGCCGGCCTTTGCCGCCCACCCACTTGATGAAGGGTGACGGGGCGCGAAGCGGGAGGGATCGGAGATCGACGCGAGCCGCAGCTGATGTAGCCATGCGTGCGACGCTATCCTACATCTCAGTACCCCCGAAAAAAGCAGCAGATCCCCATCCTCGGCGGGCTGTTAGAGTACCGACGCAGTGTCTTCGCTCGCCTCTCTCGAGCCCGTCGCCCAGATCGGTCGGTACGACGTCATCGGGCGCCTCGCCTCCGGCGGGATGGCCGAGATCTTCCTCGCGCGGGAGCGCGGCCCGCACACCGTGGGTCGGCACCTGGTGCTCAAGCGCATCCTGCCGCACGTCGCGACCGACGAGCGCATGGTGGAGATGTTCGTGCACGAGGCGAAGCTCTGCATGCACCTGCGCCACCCGAACATCTGCCCCATCTACGAGTTCGGGGAGGAGGGCGGCAGCTTCTACCTGGCGATGGAGTGGGTGCGCGGGATCAGCCTGCGCGACCTGATCGACCGGGTCGGCGGCGCGCTGCCCGTGCCGATGGTCACGAAGATCTTCGCCGACATCGCCGGCGCGCTGCACCACGCGCACACCTGCACCGACCAGACGGGCCGCGCGCTCTCGATCGTGCACCGCGACGTCAACCCCGAGAACATCATGATCGGCTTCGACGGGGTCGCGAAGCTGCTCGACTTCGGCGTGGCGGCGGCCGCGACCGAGCGCAAGCACAAGACCGAGGCCGGCAACCTCAAGGGCAAGTTCGCCTACATCTCGCCCGAGCAGTACCAGGGGCAGGCCCTCGATGGGCGGAGCGACGTGTTCTCGCTCGGCGTCAGCCTCTACGAGGCGCTCACCGGGCAGAGCCTCTACGACCGCGCGAGCGAATACGAGACGGTGGCCGCCATCGTGCTCGACCCGGACGTGCCCTCCATCCGCACCGTCAACGGCAGCGTCCCGCCCGAGCTCGACGTGATCGCCCAGATGGCGCTCTCCAAGAACCGCGACGAGCGCTACCAGAGCGCCGACGAGATGCAGGCCGCCTTGCTGACCTTCGCCGCGCGCGAGGGGCATCACGTCCGCCACACGGACATCGCCGGCCGGCTGCGGGAGATCGTGCCCGACCTGGCCGACGCGCCGCCGGAGCTGGACCGGCGCGAGCCCGCGTCTACCGGGGGCTGGCCCAAGGTCGACACGCCCACCCATCAGGCGGCGGCGCCGGTCGACGAGATGCAGTCTCTCTTGCTCGCCGCGGAGGCCGACGACGAGCTCGACGAGCTGATCGGCGCCAAGAGGCGCTCCGGGCGCCTGGTCGCGGTGGTCAGCCTGCTCATCATCCTCGTCTCGCTCGGCGTGATCGGCTGGGTGGTCACGCGCCGCGCCGCGCCCGCGGAGACCGGCGCCGCCGCGGCGGACGACGGCGCCGCGGGCGAGGTCGACGCGCCGCCATAGCGGGGCGACACTGGCTCCATGGCCGAGCGCCCGCAGGAGATGAGCGTCGAGGACTACCTCGCGCTCGACGGAGGCAGCGAGCTCCGTCACGAGTACCTGAACGGCGTCGTCGTCGCGATGGCGGGCGCGTCGCCGAGGCACAACGTCATCGTGCCAAACCTGGTCTCCATCCTGAAGGCAGCGCTAGGCGATGGACCGTGTATCGTGTTCGACTCGGGTCAGCGCGTTCAGATCTCGGAGACGCGAAGCTATCTCTACCCGGACGGCGTGGTCACGTGTGACTCCCCGACCTTCACGAACGACCGTCCGCGCTCGTTGACGAATCCGCGCTTCGTGCTCGAGGTCATGTCGAAGAGCACGCGGAGTCACGACCACGGCGCGAAGCTCTCGCACTACCGCCGCCTCCCGACCGTGCGCGAGGTGCTGCTCGTCGACAGCCAGTCACCGCACGCGATGCTCTACCGCCGCCTCGAGTCGGACGAGTGGCTGCTGCGCGACTTCGTGGGTGGGGAGATCGCGCTGGCGAGCCTCGACGTCACGATCCCGTTCGCGGAGATCTACGCGAAGACCGACGGTCTGCCGCTCGACGACTGACGCCCGGCCTCAGCGGCGGCGCGCGACGAGCTCGCCGAGGCGACCGATGGCGGTCTCGAGCGTGTCCTTGCTCGGCCCGAAGCTGAACCGCACGTGGGAGCGGAAGCGGCTCGTGCGTCCGCCGCGGCGCTGGCCCGGGTCGACGTCGAAGAAGTTGCCCGGCACGACGATGACCTTCTCGTCGAGCGCGGCGCGGAAGAGATCTTCCCCCGTGCGGAGCCCCTCGGGCAGCCCGCTGACGTCGCCCCACGCGTAGAACGTGCCCTCCGGCTCGAGGTCGAAGCGCACGCCGATGTCGCGCAGCCCGCGCACCATCAGGTCTCGCTTCTCCCGGAAGACCAGGCGAATCGCCGCCGCCTCCTGGCCCGCGAGGGCGGGCTCGAGCAGGGGGATGGACGCGCGCTGCATCGGGCGCGAGGGGCCGCCGTCCAGGAACGAGCCCGCGCTCGACACGGCGCTGATCACCCGCTTGGGCCCCAGCGTCCAGCAGACGCGCCAGCCGGGGTAGCGCCAGTTCTTGGTCAGCCCGTCGAAGAGGATCACCGGATCCTGGTCGACGTCCTCGACGTGCGCGGCCGCGCTGACGCTGCCGTCGCCCTTCCAGATGTAGTGCGAGTAGAACTCGTCGAAGAGCATCGCGCAGTCCAGCTCGCGCGCGAGCGAGACCCAGCCGGCCAGCTCGCCGTCCCGCACCACCTTGCCGGTGGGATTGCACGGGTTGCTCATCAACAGCCCGCCGAGCCCGCGGCCCATGATCTCGCGACGGAGCTCGCGCAGCGAGAAGTCGTAGCCGCGCTCCGGGTCGAGCAGGATGGGGATCGGGGTGAAGCGCCGGAAGACGTCGAGCAGCTCCTCGTACGCCGTGTAGTCCGGGAGGAAGTGCCCCATGTGGACCGAGCCGATGGCCGCGCAGGCGCGCATGACGCTCACCCGGCCGCCGCCGCCGATGGCGACGTTCTCGGCGGTGTACTGGCTCTTCATGCCGCGCCGGTAGCGCTGGTTGTAGAACGACGCGACGGCCTCGCGCAGCTCCCAGAGCCCGGCGACCGGTGAGTACTCCTGATCCTCGGGGCGGATCTCGAGGCGCTCGATGCGGGGCGGCGCGCCCTCGATCGGGCCCGTCTCCGGCTGTCCCTGACCGAGGTTGCACCAGTCGGGATCAGTGGGATCGAAGCCGCGCGCCTGCGCCTCCGCGGTCACGAAGATCACGCCGGTGCGGGGCACGGGACGGAAGGCGGAGATGCGGCTCTTCTGGCTCATCGCGGCGCGGACCATAGCTCCGTCGGCGGCCGCTCGCCCCCGGTGGCTCGCGCTGATACAGTGATCCCCGCCGCTCGACACTCCGGCATGAGTCACCAATCACCCTTCACCCGCAGGTGCGTGCCATGCGCGTCTCTCTCCTCCCGCTCCTCCTCCTGGTCCTCGGCTTCGCGCTCGGCTGCGCGGCGAACGGCGGCGAGGGCCGCGACGCGGGTCGAGACGCGGGCGACGTCGACGCGTTCGTGCCGCTCCGTGACTCCGGCGTGCGCCGCGACTCGGGCGTCATGATGGGCGACGACGCGAGCGTCGAGCCCGACGGCGGAGTGGCGCTCGACGCGGGCGGGCGTGACGGGGGAGCGGGCGACGCCGGACCGAGGGACGCTGGATCAGCCGACGCGGGCGCGTCCGACTCGGGGACCGGCGGATGCCCCGGCGTCCACCCCGGCGACACGCTGACGCTCGACGGGATGGGCGACCTCGCCATGTATCCCAGCGAGCAGGTGCTCAGCCCGATGGCGCCGTTCTCCGCGGGGGATCAGCTCGGGATCACCTGGGACGCCGACTACCTCTACATCACGCTCGTCTCGAGCGGCTTCTCCGACCCGTTCAAGCCGCTGCACGTCTACCTCGAGGCGGGCGCGACCGGCGCCGCCACCCCGGGCACGGGCAAGGAGTACTCCGGGCTGACCCCGACGCTGCCCTTCACGCCCACGCACCTCATCGCGGTCCGTCGCCAGGACGAGGCGGGCGGCATCGCCTACGACGGCGTCTACACGCCCGCGATGGGCTGGACGAACCGCGCGACGCCCCTCGTGCCCGGCGCCGACGTCTGGCCATCGATGAGCGCGATGAGCGTGCGGGTCCCGCTCGCCGCGCTCGGCTGCCCCACGCGCGTGCGGCTGAGCGGGCACGTGGTCAACGCGGTCGTGGCCGAGGAGTGGAAGGTCCTCGTGCCCGCGGGCGCGCAGCCCTGGAACCCCAGCGACGGCCCTGGCGCGCACTACGAGATCGACCTGACCGGCGACCCGGCCATCGCCGGCTGGACGTTGGTGCCCTGACGGCACCAGATTGTCGGCATGAGCAAGGCGCGAGACGTCATCCGCATCCAGGGCCTGCGCGTCGACTGCGTGGTCGGGGTCTACCCCCACGAGCGCCACCGCGTGCAGCCGCTCGAGGTCGACGTGGCGATGACCCTCGACACGCGCCGCGCCGGGCAGAGGGAGCGCCTCGCGCACACCGTCGACTACGCGGCGACCGCGAACCAGATCGCGTTCCTGCTCCGGAGCTGCCGCTTCTACATGCTCGAGACCGCGGCGCGCGCGCTGACGCGGCTGCTCCTGGCGCCGCCTGCGCCCGGTGAGCGGCGGGCGCGCATCCAGGAGGTGGAGCTGCGCCTCACCAAGCCCTTCGCGCTCGCCGGCCACGGCGTGCCATCGCTGCAGGTCACGCGCGACGCCTCGGACGTGAGCCTGACGCACGAGAAGAAGCCCTTCGGCACCGTCGACATCCTCGACGAGACCAAGCACGTGGGCATCTACCGGCTCAACCTCGCGCCGGGCGGGGTCATCCCGCTCCACGTGCACCGCACGATGCAAGAGTCGGAGCTCGTGCTCGGAGATGGCCTCTTGTGCCAGGGCAAGCCCGTCTCGGCCGGCACCGTCTTCCGGTGGCCCAAGGAGGCCCCGCACCGCTACGACAACCCGACCGACGCGTGGCAGTCCATCCTCTGCGTCGACTCGCCGCCCTTCATCCCCGAGGACGAGGTCGAGGTCGAGGGCGAGCCCGCCGACGTGCGGCCCTTGCCGCCCTTCATCCCCACGGCCGCGCCCCGATGAGCCGGCCCGCGCGGATCGTCGTCACCGGCGCGAGCCGGGGGATCGGCCGCGCCATCGCGCGGCGGCTGCTCGACGAGGGGCGCCAGGTCGCGCTCGTCGCGCGAGACGAGGCCCGCCTCGCGCAGCTAGCCGCCGTCGCGCCTTCCCGCGCCGCGGTGATCGCGCGCGACCTCGTGGACCCGACCGGCGTGATCGACGCGGCGGCGGCGGCGCTGGGCGGCGTGGACGGCCTGGTGCACGCCGCGGGCGTCGCGCAGCACGCGCCGATCGAGGCCATCGAAGATGAGCACCTGGCGCTCGCCCACGCGCTCCACGTCCGCGCGCCCTTCGTGCTGACGCGGGACCTCGCGGCGCACCTGGACGGAGAGCCGGGCTCGATCGTGCACGTCGCCTCCACGCTCGGCCTCCGCGGCGCGCCGTCCACCGCGGTCTACGCCGGGAGCAAGGCGTCGCTCATCCGGATGAGCCAGGTCTTCGCGCTGGAGCTCGCGCCGCGCGGCGTGCGCGTGAACGTGGTCGCGCCGGGCGTCGTCGACACCGACATGGTGCGCGCGCTCCGGCTCGCGCCCGGACAGCCCCCGCCCGACGACGTCGACGCGGCCGTCGCGGCCCAGCTCGAGCAGCTGCGCTCGCTCCACCCCCTCGGGCGCCTCGGCACCCCGGACGACGTCGCCGCCGCCGTCGCCTATCTGCTCGACGCGGAGTGGGTGACGGGGAGCGTGCTGAGCGTCGACGGCGGCCTCGGAGTCGCCTGAGCCTGCGCCTCCGCGCCGGTTCGTCGGCGATCTATTCGGGCACCGGCAGCCGCGGGGGCTCGATGACGAGGAGTACCCTGGAACAACGCACGTCGCGCGGCTTCGATCTCCACGCCGACGTCGAGTTCGTCCGAATCACACGTGGGCCGAGCTCATGCGGCGCGGCCTCGACATCGACAGCCTCGAGTGCCCCCGCCGATGCGGCCAGGGGCAACTCACCTTCCTCGCGTGCATCCAGCCATCGGTCACCCGTCAGCTCCTCGAACACCTCGGACTGCCCGCCGGGCTCGTCGCTCCTGCGCCCGCGCGCGGACCTGCGACCGACGACCAATTCGATTTGGGCGCCTGACTCCCGGCCCCTCCCAGCCGTGATGGCGCATCGCTCCGTCCGCCGCCCGCCCCGCTCTTCGGGCTGCCTCCGACAGGTTCACCTTCGCGCTCATCATCCGAGCCACTCATCTGCTGGTCCTTCGGCCCAGCGTCAACTCCTTCGGCCCTGGCGGCTTCGCAGAACGCGTATTCTGACAAGGTTGAAAGAGCGTTCATGCGTCCTATCCCCCCCCTCGTGCGACCTCATCACCGACTTCAGCGGAATTCGGCACGCTGCGTTCCGTCCAGGGGAGCGCCACGCGCGCTCGCGGCGCTGAATCGGGCCGGGGGAGCAGGCCCTTCGTCGGCCGCCCGGCCCCAGAAATCCGGGACGAACGGCCGCGGGTACACCATGCGCTACTTCCATTGCAAGCGACCCGGGTCGGGTCTTGCTCCCCACTCGTCCGGATCGCGACTCGAGATGGCCGTCGTCGTGCACTGGTGGGCAACGCGGTCGAGCGGGTGGACGAGATCCTCCGGAAGCGCTGACGAGGTCAGC
>SHBB01000304.1 GCA_004213565.1 Sandaracinaceae bacterium | reverse complement strand
GATCCGGTGCAGAGGTCCGCGTCCCCCGCGTCGCACGCGCGCGCGGCCATCGTCTCGGCCTCGCGCGCGTCGAAGGGCTCCTCCTCGGCCCGGAGCCAGGCGTCGACGGCGCGGTGACACGCGTGCCCGACGCCCGCGTAGCAGAGCCGACGGGCCGCGCTGGCCGACTCGACGGTCTCGCACGACGGGAGGTGCCCATCGCGGCACGCCCGGCGCACGCGCCGCCCATCGTCCGTCAGCGCGCCCCACTCGCCGCACGCCGCGGCCAGGCCCTGCTCACACGCGGTGGAGAGCGCCGCCGTCGCGCCCTCGACGTCCCCCGCGCGCGACGCCGCGACGCCCTCGAGGTGACAGCCGTGCCGCTCCCCGCCCGCGCACGCCCTCGCGAACGCCGCCCTGCCCTGGGCGCGGTCTCCGGTCAGCTCGTCCGTGAGCGCGAGCCCCACGAGCAAGCACGCCCTCGCGTCGGACGCCTCGCACCGAACCGACAGCTGCGTCGTCGGCACGCCGAAGCACTCGTAGTGATAGGCCTCCGCCTGCGAGCCGTCGCCGATCGGCGGCGCGTCTGGATCCTGGAGCGCGGACGGCAACCCACCCCGGAGCGCCCACGCGTCGAGCGCGGCGACACATCGGTCGCCGTCGAAGCGCGCGCTCGGCGCGCCGTCCTGCGCGGTGGGCGCACCACAGGCGGAGAGACAGCAGGCGATGAAGAAGACGCGGGTGTGGTGCATGGCTTCAACCCCCTGATCGGTGGTTCAGGCCGGGACTTGACCCGTATCGCGATCAGCACGCCGCTTTTCTCTCGAGCGGCGACCACGCGATCCCCGCCACGTGTGGATGAGACTGTCGGTGGGCGAGGACGCTCGGCGGGACGATCTGCCACGAAGCGCGAGCCCGCGCGCGGCGCTCCCGGCGGCGGCACGCGCCTTGCGCCAGCGCCGGGTATGCGAACCTTGATGATGATCTGCGCCGCGCTCGCGCTCGGCGCCTGCGCGAGCGACCAGAGCGAGCCCGTGGTCGTGAACGACAACGTCACCGCTGGCGGCGCTGGCGCGATGGCCGACGGCCTCGGCCCCATGCAGGAGGGGCCGACCTTTCACGTGACGACCGAGGAGGAGATCGCCGACGAGGTCCACGAGGAGTTCGGCGACGAAGGCCTCGACGCCTCGGCGATCTCGGTGCGCGTCGACGGAACCTCGGTGTGGCTCAGCGGCCGCGTCCGTGACGGCGCCGAGTGGGAGCGCGCGATCGCGATCGCGGACGACGTGGAGGGCGTCGAGACGGTCGACGCGTCGGAGCTCTTCTACGACTGATCAGTCCTCGGCGGCGGGGTCGCTGCGCAGTCGGCGCTTCTCGTCGTAGGGCACCAGCTCGACGATCTTGCCGCGCTCGACGCGGCCCTGGACCTTGCGCCACCAGCTCGCGTCGAAGATGTCGGCGCAGTCGCGGGCGAGCCCCTCCTTGAGGCGCCCCGGGACCGCGAGGAACCTTGGAAACTCCTCCGGGAAGACGTCGTGCGCGCCGACCGCGTACCACGGCTCGGCCCGCAGCTCGTCCTCCGCGTAGCGCGCCTCGGGCACGTCGCGGAAGGTCATCTCGGTCAGCGGCTGCAGCTCGTCGTAGTCGTAGAGCGCGACGCGCCCGTGACGGGTGACGCCGAAGTTCTTCAGCAGCAGGTCCCCGGGGAAGATGTTGCAAGCGGCCATGTCGCGGATGGAGTTGCCCCACTCCGCGAGCGCGGCCTGCGCCTCGGCCTGCTCGCGCTGCCGGATGTAGAGGTTCAGCGGCACGAGCTGTCGCGAGACGTAGCAGCGGTCGATGACCACCCGGTCCCCGTCGACGCGCACCGTCTCGCCGCACTCCTCGAGCAGCTCCTCGAGCAGCGCGGGCTCGAAGCGCGCCTTGGGGAACGCGAGGAACTCGAACTCCTGCGCGTCCACCAGCCGGCCCGCGCGGTCGTGCTCGTAGACCCAGTTGTAGCGGTCGCGCACGTGGGCGGTCGACGTCGACTGCTTCTCGGGCGGGAACTCGTCGCGGATCACCTTCACCACCACGTCCATGCCCGGCATGGTGAAGACGACCATCACGAGGCCTGGGGTCCCGGGCGCGAAGCCGAAGGTGTCCCTCGACTCGTCGATGTGATCCATGATCGCCCGGTACAGCTCGGTCTTGCCCTGCTTGGGCTCGCCGATGGCGATGTAGATCTCGGCGATGCGCTTCTTCGGGATCAGCGAGCGCAGGAAGCGCATCACGTCGTAGGGGCGCTCGGCGTCCACGTGGAAGTAGCTCCGCGTGAACGAGAAGAGGATGGAGACGTCGTCCGACTCCGTCAGCGCCGCGTCGACGAAGATCCCCTCGGGCCCGTTCCGGAGCGCGAGCACCAGCGGCACCACCGCGCCCGCGGGGAGCACCAGGCGCCCGACGAGATAGGCCCCCTTGCCATGGAAGAACGGCGCCTCGAGCACCTCGTAGGCGACGGGCTGCCCGCGGTCGATGTCGGCGAGCTTGACCGCCGCGCGCTCCGCGACCAGCGCCGCGTCGGCCTCGAGATCCACGAACGGGAGCGCGAAGACGTTCGACGCGATCGCGCGGCACACCAGGTCCGCCACGTCCGAGCCCGCGAAGCGGCGGTAGACCCGGTGCTCCGGCTCGGACGGCGGCGCGTCGAAGTCGCTCGCGACGAACTCGACGAGCGGGTCGACGCCCACCGTGTCGAAGAGCCGCCGCGTGACCCCGTTGAAAAAGGTCTCCGCGACGTCCCAGTCCTGCCGCATCGCGATCAGCGCCGAGTACACCGCCTTGGCGCTGACCCAGACGAGCCGGTCCCTCGCGCGCTCACCCAGGAGGACGCGGACCCGCATCTCCGCCTTGTCGACGTGCTGCCGGTAGAGCCCGAGACGCTTCTTGCTGTCGGCCCGGAAGCGCACCCAGTCCCGCGCCTCGAAGCTCTCGCGGGCCCGGCGCGTGATCTCGAGGAAGCCGGCGCGCTGCTCCTGGAACGCCTCGAGGATCGCCTGCGCCACGGGCGCGGCGAGCCGGCTCGGGGTCGGCGGTCGCGAGGTCACGGCCGACTATACCCGCGGAACGCCCCGTCGTCAGAGCCGGGACTTGGTCGGCCGCGGGCGCTCGGGTAGAAGGGCGCATGGCGGACCGACTCTCGAACAATCCCATCCACCTCGGCCTCGGGGCCACCGCGGTCCGCGAGCCGGACTTCACGGGTGAGATGAGCTGGTACGCGGGCTACGGCGCGCGCCACGCGGCGGACGGCGAGGAGGGGCGGCTCGTCTCGATGCACACCTTCTCGGAGCCGTGGACGACGTGGGAGATGCACCCGCGCGGGCACGAGGTCGTGCTGTGCACGGCGGGGGAGATCACGCTGATCCAGGAGTCGGACGGCGAGACCCGCTCGGTGACGCTGAAGGCCGGGGAGTACGCGATCAACGAGCCCGGCGTCTGGCACACCGCGGACGTGGACGAGAGCGCCACCGCGGTCTTCGTCACCGCCGGGGCCGGGACCGAGCACCGCCCGCGATAGCAGGCTGCTCTTGCCCGCGGATTCTCGGGGCGAATTCGCGGGCACGGGCACGGGCAGGCCCGATTTCCGGAATGGGGGCCCCCGCTCCCTGTTGCACTCCTCGACAACCGTCGGTGACACAGGCCCGAGGCCTCACAGGTCCGGCTGACAGCCACCACGGGGATCGTGTAGATCGGGCGTTCGCGACGCTTCGGGGGGCATGGAGGGGCCAGGCTCTCGCGGAGACCGGCGCGGGCGTGCGTCGAGTCAGCGGAGGAGAGCAGAGATGAGCCCGGACGACATTCTTCCATTCGCCGTCGTGGGAGGCGTAGGCCTCCTGTTGGTCGTCGGCTTCCTGACGATGATGGTGCGGTTCTACCGCAAGGTGGACCAGGGCCGCGCGCTCGTCATCAACGGGGCCCGCGGCGAACCGACGGTGAGCTTCGCGGGGGGCATGGTCTGGCCGGTCATCAACCGGGCCGAGGAGATGGACATCTCGGTCAAGACCATCGAGGTCGACCGCCGCGGCGGTGAAGGCCTCATCTGCCAGGACAACATCCGCGCGGACATCAAGGTCACCTTCTTCGTCCGGGTGAACAAGACCCAGGAGGACGTGCTGCGGGTCGCGCAGAGCGTCGGCGTCCGGCGCGCGTCCGAGCAAGCCGCGGTCGAAGAGCTCTTCGCGGCGAAGTTCTCGGAGGCGCTCAAGACGGTGGGCAAGCGCCTCGACTTCGAGGACCTCTACAAGGAGCGGGAGAAGTTCCGCGACGACATCGTGCGGGTCATCGGGGAGGACCTGAACGGCTTCGTGCTCGAGGACGCGGCCATCGACTACCTCGAGCAGACGCCGCTCGAGCACCTCGACGCGCAGGACGTGCTCGACGCCCAGGGCATCCACAAGATCACCATGCTCACCACGCAGCAGGCGGTCCTGACCAACAAGTACAAGCAGGACGAGCGCAAGGAGATCACCCGCCAGAACGTCGAGTCCGACCAGGCGGTGTTCGAGCTCGAGAAGCAGCGCGCCGAGGCCCACGCCCGCCAGCAGCGCGAGATCGCGGTCATGCAGGCGCGCGAGACGGCCGAGACGGACAAGATCCGCGCCGAGGAGAACAAGCGCTCGGAGATGGCGAAGATCGCAGCTCAGGAGGAGATGCAGATCGCCGAGGAGAACAAGCAGCGCCAGGTCGCGGTCGCGCAGTGGAACAAGCAGCGCACGATCACGGTCGAGGCGGAGCGCGTCGAGAAGGACAAGGGCCTCGAGATCGTGTCGCGCGAGCGCGAGGTGGAGCTGTCGCGCATCTCGAAGGAGAAGGCGCTCGAGGCGGAGAAGAAGGAGATCGCCGACCTCATCTCGGGCCGGATCTCGGTCGAGAAGAAGGTCGCCGAGGAGGAGGAGGGCATCCTGACGCTGCGCGCCCTCGCCACCGCCGAGCGCGACAAGGAGACCATCCGCATCGGGGCCGAGGCCGCGGCGCAGGAGAAGCTCGTCAAGGACATCAAGGCGGCCGAGGCGCAGGAGGAGGTCGCGAAGTTCCAGGCGCGCACCAAGCTCATCGACGCCGACGCCTCGCTCGAGGCGGCCGACAAGGAGGCCAAGGCGAAGATCCGCACCGCCGATGGAACCAAGGCGGAGGCCGCCGCGCCCGGGCTCGCCGACGTGCAGGTCAAGGAGGCCATGGCGGCCGCGATCGAGAAGGAGGGCATGGTCAAGGCGCGCGTGACGCTCGAGCAGATGCAGGCCGAAGCGGCGGGCGAGGAGAAGAAGGGCCTCGCCACCGTGAAGGTCCGCGAAGCCGACGCGGCCGCGGTCGAGAAGCAGGGTCAGGCCGAGGCGAACGCCACGCGCGAGCGCCTGCTCGCCGAGGCGCAGGGCGCGAAGGAGAAGCTCCTCGCCGAGGCGGCCGGCCAGCGCGAGAAGGGCATGGCCGAGGCGCACGTCGAGGTCGAGAAGGCGGCGGCGGTCGAGAAGCAGGGCCTCGCCGAGGCGACCGCGGTGCGCGAGAAGCTGCTCGCGGAGGCGGCCGGCCTGAGCGAGAAGGCAGAGGCGATGAAGAAGCTCCAGGGCGCGGCCAAGGAGCACGAGGAGTTCCGCATCCGGCTCGAGAAGGACAAGGAGGTCGAGCTCGCCCGGATCGAGAACCACCGGCACGTGGCCGAAGCGCAGGCGAAGACCCTGGGCGAGGCGTTCAAGAACACCAAGATGAACATCGTCGGCGGCGACGGGGAGTTCTTCGAGCGCTTCGTCAAGGCGGTCGGCATGGGCCAGAGCATCGACGGCTTCGTCGGCCAGTCGGACACCGCGCAGAAGGTGCTCGCGGAGTACCTCGCGGGCGAGAGCAGCCTGCCACAAGACCTGAAGGACGTCTTGACGCGTCCGCGGGTCACGCCGCAGGCGGTGCAGTCGCTGACGCTCAGCGCGGCGCTGGGCCAGCTGATGAGCCGCGGCGGGGTCGACAAGGGCAAGCTGCAGCAGCTGATCGACAAGGCGCGAGAGCTCGGGCTCGACCCCGAGGGCGCCAGCGCCTCCGAGGAGTGATCGGCGTTGTCGGACGAGCAGGAAGCCCTCGAGGGCGGCAGCTACGAGGTCCTCCGCGAGCGCCTGGCCAAGCAGGCCGAGGTGCTCGCGGAGAAGGCCGGTCGGCTCAACGAGCGCCGCCAGGACGTCTTCGGCGGCTCGGAGCTCGCCATCGCGGGCACCACCCGCGTCCGAACCGAGAACAACTGCGTCCCGCGCGACATCGTGCAGGTGGGCGGCCGGCTCCTCTTCGGCTTCAACGTGGTGCTGCACCTGCGCGAGCCCACCGCGGCCGACGTCTTCAGCGTGCACGCGCTGAGCGAGAGCGCGGACGGCTTCGAGCTCGATCACGGCGACGCCCCGGGGCTGCTCGATCACCCGGACTTCCTGCGCGAGCTCGAGGAGCTCTACCGCTACTACAAGAAGGCGCGGCTCATCCAGCTGCGCCTGACCGAGACGGGCTACCTCCTCGCCATCTTCCAAATCGGCGAGACCGTCGAGGACGTGCGCGTCTTCCACTGGAGCGTCGCGCCCGACGGGTTGATCGCCTACCTCGGCAACCGCGGGGAGCGACACCACGTCTTCCCGCCGAGCCACGACTTCGCGTGGACCGCCATCACCCGCGACGACCACGTGGCCGGGCGCTACCCCCACGTGAACGTCGACGGCGCGCTGTTCGTCGAGACGCTGCACGGCGACCTCACCATCAAGGTCGAGGACAGCACCGAGAGCGGCGAGGGCGTCTACCGCGAGCCCGTCGAGCACCAGGACCAGACCCTCGACGACGCCGAGATCGCGTGGGCCAAGGTCGGCGGGCTCTACCTGCTCCGCGTCCTGCCCTACCGCGAGACCGAGACGCGCTACCTCGTCTTCGACACCCGCACCCACCGCGTCACGCGCATCGACGCCATCGGCGAGGCCTGCCTGCGCTTGCCGGAGGACCAGGGGATCATCTTCCCCGGCGGCTACTACCTGCAGAGCGGCGACACGAAGATCTTCGAGGGCGACTCGGCGGGGCTCGAGCTCAAGCGCGCGATCCGCAGCCCCAACGGCGAGGACGTGCTCTACGTCTTCCATCGCCGCGAGGACGGGCTCTACAAGCTCCTTCCCTACAACCTCATCCGCAAGGAGGTCCAGAACCCCATCCCCTGCCACGGCTACTCGCTCTTCGAGGATGGCAAGATGGTCTGCTTCCGGGTGGTGGGCGACGAGCCGGTGCGCGTGCACCCGATGCAGGTGTGGCAGACGCCCTTCTCGAGCGTCGAGCACGCCGACCGCGCCGCGCCCGCAGAGGGCGGCTACCTGACGAAGATCGGCAACGCCGAGCTCGTGCGCGGGATCAGCGACGCCTACACCGTGCGCCGGTTGGCGACCCCGGAGACTCCGTCGCGGCAAGGCTTCGAGGACCTGATCGCGGCCTGCAACCGCACCCTCGACACCTACCACTGGCTCGGTCACGCGGACGTCTCGAACCTCGGCGAGACGCTGCACGAGCTGCGGCAGACGGCGGAGCTCGTCATCGACGAGTTCGAGAAGGTCGAGACCATCCGCGGCCGCGCCGCGAGCGCGCTGAAGGACGCGCGCGAGACGCAGACCGAGCTCCTACGCACCCTGCGGCCTCAGGAGTGGAAGGCGGTCGGCAAGTACATGGAGGCGCTGACCGCGCTCAGGAAGCGGCGCGGCCACCTCATCACCCTGCGCGAGCTCCGCTACATGGATCTCGCGGCGCTGAGCGCGCTCGAGGAGGAGGCGACCGAGCGCTTCGAGCAGATCAGCCGGGCGGCGGTCGAGTTCGTGCTGGACCCCGCGTCGCTCGCGCCCCTGAAGAAGCGCATCGAGGAGGTCCTCGCCAAGATCGAGGCGGCGGAGAAGGGCGCGGCCCTGAAGGAGCTCGAGGCGGAGGTCACGAGCATCGGCGACGGGCTCGACGTCCTGAGCGAGGTCGTCGGCGGACTCCAGGTCGAAGACGCCACCGCGCGCACCCAGATCCTCGAGCGCATCGGCGAGGTCTACGCCCAGCTCAACCGGGTGCGCGCCTCGCTCGCCAACCGCAAGCGGGAGGTGCTGACGCGCGAAGGCCGCGCCGAATTCAGCGCCCAGTTCGCGCTCCTCGGCCAGGCGGTGCAGAGCGCGCTCGCCCGATGCGAGACGCCCGAGCAGTGCGACGAGCAGCTCTCGCGCCTCATGGTGCAGCTCGAGGAGCTCGAGGCCCGCTTCGGCGAGCTCGAGGAGTTCGTCGGCGACCTCGCGACCAAGCGCGAGGAGATCTACGAGGCGTTCGGGGGCAAGAAGCAGCTCCTCCTCGACGAGCGGCAGCGGCGCGCCGGCACCCTGGTGACCGCGGCCGAGCGCATCCTCGAGGGCGTCGGCCGGCGCGCGCGCACCTTCGCGGACGCCGACGCGCTCAACGCGTGGTTCGCCTCGGACGCGATGGTGCTCAAGCTGCGCGACCTCGTCGAGCGCTTGCAGGAGCTCGGCGACTCGGTGCACGCCGAGGAGCTCGCGTCCAAGCTCAAGACGGCGCGTCAGGACGCGCTGCGCACTCTGCGCGACAAGCAGGATCTCTTCGAGGACGGCGACTCCATCATCAAGCTCGGCCGTCACCGGTTCGGCGTGAACACGCAGCCGCTCGAGCTGACCATCGTGCCGCGGGGCGAGGGGCTCGCCTTCCACCTGACCGGCTCGGACTTCTACCAGCTCATCGACGACCCCCGCCTCGCCGAGATGAAGGACCTCTGGGATCAGCCGCTGATCAGCGAGAGCCCACACGTCTACCGCGGCGAGCTGCTCGCGGCGACGATCCTCTTCCGAGCGGAGCGCGACGGAACGGTGGGCGCGCTGCACGAGGCGGTGCGCGAGGGGCGGCTCGCGGCGCTCGTGCGCGGCGAGGCGCAGCAGCGCTACGACGAGGGCTACGACCGGGGCGTGCACGACTCCGACGCGACGCGGATCCTCGAGAAGCTGCTCGCGATGGAGAGTACGGCCGGCCTGCTCCGCTTCCCGCCCCAGCCGCGCGCGCTGGCCTGTCTCTTCTGGGCCGCGTGCAAGGACGACCGCCTGCGCGGCCGCCTGCAGCGCGTGGGCGCGAGCCTCGGCCGGCTCAGCCGCACCTTCGGCCGGAGCGCCGCGGTGTCGGAGCTCGAGGCCGAGATCGAGTCGGCGCTGGGGCGCTTCGTCGAGGCCGAGCAGCTCGGACGCGATCCGCGGCACGCGCCGGCCGAGGGCGAGGTCACGCTCGCGAGCCGCTACCTCGCGGCGGAGCTGATGCGCGAGGCGCTGCGCTTCACCACGAGTGCGGAGGCGGTGGAGCTGAAGGACGCGCTCTGGCACGACCTCGAGAAGAAGAACGCGCGGCGCCTGCTCGAGGACGAGCTGAAGAGCGCGGACGTCGATCTCGTCGACCGGCTCAGCCTCGCGCGCGCCTGGATCGAGGCCTTCCTGTCACGCGGCAGCGACTCGATGGCCGGCCCCGACGCGGCGCGCCGCGAGGAGCTGACGCCGTCGCTCGAGGAGGCGGCGGCCCTGCTCGTGACCGAGGGTCTCATCGCGCGGGAGACCAGCGCCGCGCTCGGCACGGTGCAGCTCGACGGGCTGCTGGGCCAGCACCCGCGCGTGGAAGGCGGCGCGATGACGCTGCGGCTCGACGAGCTGCTCGAGCGGCTCGACCGTTTCGTGCACCATCACATGCCGCGTTACCGCGCGTATCGCGAGCTGCGGCACCAGCTGGCGGAGCGCGAGAAGCGCAAGCTCCGGCTCGGCGAGCTGATGCCGCGGGTCCTGAGCTCGTTCGTGCGCAACCGGCTGATCGACGAGGTCTACCTGCCGATGATCGGCGACAACCTCGCCAAGCAGATCGGCACCGCGGGCGCCGACGCGCGCACCGACCGCATGGGCCTGCTCCTGCTCATCAGCCCGCCGGGCTACGGCAAGACGACGTTGATGGAGTACATCGCGAGCCAGCTCGGCCTGGTCTTCGTGAAGGTGAACGGGCCCTCGCTCGGCCACGCGGTCACGTCGATCGATCCGGCCGAGGCGCCGAACGCCACCGCGCGCCAGGAGGTCGACAAGATCAACCTCGCGCTCGAGATGGGCAACAACGTGATGCTCTACCTCGACGACATCCAGCACACCCACCCGGAGCTGCTGCAGAAGTTCATCAGCCTCTGCGACGGCCAGCGCCGGATCGAGGGCGTGTGGAACGGCGAGACGCGCACCTACGATCTGCGCGGCAAGCGCTTCTGCGTGATCATGGCCGGCAACCCGTACACGGAGAGCGGCGACAAGTTCCAGATCCCCGACATGCTCGCCAACCGCGCCGACACCTACAACCTCGGCGACATCCTCGAGGGCAAGGGCGAGCAGTTCGCGCTCAGCTACGTGGAGAACGCGCTCACGAGCAACCCCACGCTGGGCCCCATCGCCACGCGCTCGCTCGACGACGTGCACCGCTTCGTGAAGATGGCGCAGGGCTCCGGCGACGAGGTCGCGAGCAGCGCCTTCGAGCACGACTGGTCCGCCGTCGAGTCACAGGAGGCCGTCTCGGTGCTCCAGAAGCTCCTGCAGGTGCAGGCCGTGCTCAGCCGCGTGAACGCGGAGTACATCCGGTCGGCCTCGATGGAGGACGACTACCGCACCGAGCCGCCCTTCAAGCTGCAGGGCAGCTACCGGAACATGAACAAGCTCGCCGAGAAGGTGGTCAGCGCGATGAACGACGAAGAGCTCGAGCGGCTCCTCGACGATCACTATCGCGGCGAGAGCCAGACGCTGACCACGGGCGCGGAGCAGAACCTCCTCAAGCTCGCGGAGATGCGCGGCCGGCTGAGCGCGGAACAGAAGGCGCGCTGGGACGAGATCAAGCGCGAGTACAAGCGCCTCAAGACCATGGGCGGCGGCGAGGACGACCCGGTCACCCGGGTCACCGGCACCCTCAGCGGGCTGGGCCGTCAGCTCGACGAGATCAACCGCAGCATCCGCGACGTCGCCGAGCGCATCGTGCCCGACGCCGACTACGAGCTCGAGTGATCGGCGGTCAGAGGGAGAAGGGGAACTGGACCGTCATGCGGTCGTTCGCGAACGGCGGCACGCGGACGGCGCGGGCCGCGCGCGCGATGCAGCTCGCGGTCTGACCGGAGACCCCTTCGACCACCGCGTGGGTGGGCCGGCCGCTGCTGACGAAGGTGAAGCGGATGTTGGCCACGTAGCCGCTGGTGGCGGGGCTGCCGCACTGCTGGATCGAGGGGCGCGCGCTCTCCATCGCGGCCTGGATCTCGGCGCGGGTCGGCAGCGCGTGCAGGTCGGCCGAGGCGGGCCGCGGGGCGGGAGCGCGCGCGGCGACCGGCTCAGGCGCCGGGCGAGCCTCGACGGTCTGGCTGGGCGCGCTCGGGCTGGCCGCGGGCGGGCTGGCCGCGCTCGCGCGGGGCGTGGCCCGGACGCGCCGCGGGGGCTCGGCGACGGGCTCGGCTTCGAGCACGACCGGCTCGACCACCACCGTATCGAGGGCCGGCTCGACGCTCGGCTCGACGGTGGCGGGCTCGACGGTGGCGGGCTCGACCGTGGCGGGCTCCGCAGACTCCAGCTCGGAAGCGACCGGGGCCGGGC
>SHBB01000303.1 GCA_004213565.1 Sandaracinaceae bacterium | reverse complement strand
ACGGCGCAGCCCCCTACTGCCACCAGGCGCGACCTCGGCCGGTGCGCGGACGCTCGGGCTCGGGCTCGGGCTCTGGCTCCGGCTCCGGCTCGGGCTCGGGCTCGGGCTCCGGTTCGGGCTCGGGCTCGGGCTCGGGCTCCGGTTCGGGCTCGGGCTCCGGCTCGGGGTCGGGCTCCGGTTCGGGCACCGGCTCCGGCTCGGGCTCCGGGGCCGGCTCGGGCTCCATGCCGGGGAGGACGACGAACACGTACGTCGCCCAGCCTCCCCCGCAGAGGATGGTCATCACGAAGCCGAGGGTGAGCAGGATCAGCCCGATGGGCTTCTTCCGCTTCCTGGGAGGGGGCGCCGCGCTCACGGCTCCCGAGGCTACCTGAAGAAGGCGGCCGCGTCGCCGCGGGCGTGCTCGACCCGCGCCGCGCACAGCTCCACGCTCTCCACCGCCGACTCCAGGTTGCGCGGCCCGCCCTGGGTGGCGGCCACGCGCGGCTCGAAGAACGCGCGCAGCGCCTGGGCCTTGCCCGCGTCGCAGAAGGCCGTGCCCGCGTACGGCAGGTAGCCCGCGTAGCCGGGGCCCATGCGCGCCAGGAGCGCGTCGTAGTGTTCCTGGAGCCAGGCCCAGGTGCGCTCACGGTTCTCCGCCTCCTGGAGCTGCCCCATCAGCGGCCGGAAGATCTCGTTGACGCGGGTGGCGTCCTCGTCGAGCGTGAGGGCGAGCGCGCGGTTGCCGAGCGCGTCGGTGCGCGCGGCGCTCAGGCCTCGCAGCAGGTTCCCGCGCACGATGGGATCGGTCGCCTGGCTCAGGAGAGACTGCGCGTGCGCGAAGACCGGCTCGCCGCCCTCCTGGATCGCGACGCTGACGGCCATGACCGCGAGGTCGGGCGCGACGGCGTCCGGCTGGATCTCACCGCCCGCCCCGAGGCCGAGGTAGGCGCGCCCGCGCCGGGCCGCGTCGCGCCGCACGATCGGGTCGTTCGCGACGCGCGCGAGGAAGCCCAGCACCTCGGCCCGCAGGAGCGCCGTCTCCGGATCCTCTCCGCGGCGCGCGTCCCAGCCCAGCCGACGCCGCTGCGGGCGGTAGAGGCGCTGCGCCCACACCCGCGCGCGCTCCTTGTCCGCCTCGCTCTCGAGCAGCCGATCGATCGCCAGCTCCGTCAGCTCCATCGGCGCGGTGGCCAGCGCGCGCTCCTCACGCCGGACGAGCGGCGTCAGCGCGTTCATCGCGTCCGGGAAGGCGATGCGCCCCGCCGCGAAGCCGGCCTCGATGCTGTCGGCGAAGCTCATCGCCTCCCGCACGTTCAGCGCTCCGAGGCCATCGGTCCGGAGCGCCTCGAGCGCCTCGCCCGGGAGGGTCCAGCGGTAGTAGCCGAGCCCGCCCGCGTTGGGCATCACCCAGTCCGCGCAGCCGCCCTCGAGCGCGACGCTCGCCTCCGCTTCGGTCACGACCTCGCAGACCTGCCGCACCTCGCCGCCCGCGCGGTAGCGCGCGCAGAAGGGGATCTGCCACGTGCGCGACGCGCTGGCCTGGCTGCCGAGCGGGAGATAGCGGCTCTGCCTCAGCGCGAGCGAGCCGGCCCCGTCCTCACAGCGCGGCGTCACCTCCACGAGCGGCACGCCCGGCTGGTTCAGGAAGCTCTCGAACGGCCCGCGCACGTCTCGCTCCGCCGCCGCGCTCAGCGCGTCGATGAGGTCGCCCGCGGTCGCGTTGCCGCCGGCGTGCTCACGCAGATATGCCTGCACGCCTCGCCGGAAGCTCTCGGGGGTCAGCCACTGCTCGAACATCGCGAGCATCGCGTTGCCCTTGCTGTAGGTGATGCGATCGAACGCGTTGTGAATGTCGTGGTCGCTCTCGATGGGCTGACGGATCTGACGCGCGCTGCGCAGGCTGTCCGCCTCCATCGCGCCGAGCGCCACGCCCATCTCCGCGATCTGCGGCTCGAACTCCGGGAAGGTCTCCTGGATGATCTGCGTCTCCATCCAGGTCGCGAAGGCCTCGTTGAGCCAGAGATCGTCCCACCACGCGGTGGTCACCAGGTTGCCGAACCACTGGTGCGCCAGCTCGTGCGCCATGACGTACGCGAAGCCGCGCTGCTGGCTGATCGGCGCGTCGTCGCCGAGCAACAGCAGCGAGTCGCGGAAGGTGATCGCGCCCGGGTTCTCCATCGCGCCGGCCGCGAAGTCCGGCACCGCGAGGACGTCCAGCTTGTCGTACGGGTAGGCGATGCCGAAGTAGGTCTCGAGCGCGGTCAGGATGGCGCCGGTGTGCTCGAGCGCGTGCGCGAGCTGCTCGCCCTGCCCGCGGGGCGCGATCCCGCGGAGCGGCACCGGGCGGCTCCGCACGTCGTTGGCCGCCACCGCCTCGCCCTCGACCACATCGAAGGGGCCGACCGCGAAGGCCACCAGGTAGGTCGGTAGCGGCTCGGTCGTCGCGAAGCGGACGCGGCGCATGCCGCCCGTGGTCTCCTCGCTGTTGAGCTCGCGCGCGTTCGCGATCGCGGTCATCTCCGCCGGCACGACCAGCGTGACGTCGTACGGGGTCTTGAACGACGGCTCGTCGAAGGACGGGAACGCCTTGCGCGCGCCGAGCGGCTCCATCTGCGTGAACGCGTACGCGGTGTCCCCTTGCTCGACGCGGTAGAGGCCCTCGAGCGTCTGATCGAAATCGGCGCCGTAGGTCACGCGGACGCGCACGTTGCCGGGCCCGACCGCGCGGCTCGGCACGATCGCAGCCAGCTGGCGCTCCTCGCTCACCACCTCCCACTCCGCGGCGATGGGGTCCCGCCCGCTCGGCGTCACGACGACCTCGCGCACGTCGAGCCCCTCGCCGTGCAGGAAGATGCGGTCCATGCGGCGCGGGAGGCGCACGTCGATCTCGGCCACGCCGGTGAAGCGCGCGCGGCGCGGATCGATGGCGAGGGTCAGCGCGTAGCGCCTCGGCTCGACGTCCGTGGGGAGCCGCCCCTCCGGCACGCTGGACGCTTGCTCGTCTCCAGCGCTGACGGGCGCGGGGGTGGGCGCAGAGGTTTCGGAGGACGTCTCTTCGGGGGTACCGCAGGCGAAGAGGGCGAGGGCCACGAGAGCCGACAGACGCTTCATGCGGTGGCCATAGCAGCTGCGGGCGGCGGCGACGAACCGGAGCGGCTAAGCGGATCGCCCTCTCAACCGTAGTCCTCGTCGCGCACCGCGTAGCCGAGCCGCGACGCCTCCGCGCGCACCGCCTTCACCATGCCGGGGTTCCCGCAGGCGTAGATCATCGCGCGGTCCGGGCCGAGGTCGTGCTCCGCGAGGTAGGCGGCCAGCCGCTCGTGCACGCGGCCCGTCGCTCCCGTCCACCCGGCGTTGCGCGGCTCGGTCGGTCGGCTCACCGTGGGCACGTAGGTCGCGGTCCGGCCGAGCTCCTCGGCGTAGCCCAGCTCGTCTCGATAGCTCGCGCCGTGCAGCACGTGGAAGGCCGCGTCGTCGCCGCGCTGACGCGCGTCCCGGATCATGCTCACGAACGGCGCGACGCCGGTCACCGTGGCCACCATCACGTGCACGCGGTGGCGCGACGAGAGCGCGAAGGAGCCGCGCGCCGACTGGATCCCGACCTCGGCTCCGACGGGCAAGGCGAGCAGCTTCGGGGTGAAGGCTCCGCCGGGCTGCCGCTCGATGAAGAGCTCGAGCCAGGGCTCGTGCGGCGCCGAGCAGAGGGTGTACTTGCGGCTCATCCCGCCCACCTCGAGCTTCAGGTGCTGGCCGGGGACGAAGTCGAAGCCCGCGGGGCGGTCGAGCTTCAGCCGCAGGAGCGACTCGGTCAGGAGCCGCCGCTCCCGGATCCGCGCCACGCCAGCCTTCCCCTTGGACGGCTTCTTCCGGATCGGGCGCATGAGCCGCGCGAGCTCCGCGTCGCGCACGTCCACCGCGCGTCGACGCATGCGGTCGGCGCGCGCGAGGCGCTTGGTCAGGAGCACGAGCGGAGAGGCCACGCCCGGACGGTAGGGACCAGGCGTCGGCTCATCAAGCCCGCTCAGCGGAGCTGCAGCGTGGACAGTCGGAGCTCGATCACGAGGCCGCGCGCGTCGTCGAGCACGAGCACGGTGCCCCGCTCGCGGTCGATCGCGAGGCCGCCGACGCTCTCCACGAAGTGCGCGCGGAGCGACACACGCGCGCCGAGCTCGCCCGTCTCCGCGTCGAAGCGCTGGAGGGCGTCGCCGCTGCCGAGCAGCAAGGTCGCGTGCGATTCTTCGGATCCGGCTTCCAGCACGGCCATGCCGCCCGCGACGTAGCTCGGGTCGAGCGTCCACCAGGTCAGGTCCTCGCCGCCCGCCTCGTCGTAGGCGGCGATGAAGCTCTCGGTCGTCGCGCCGAAGCCGCCCTGCTCGACCGTGCGCGGCTGCGCGTAGAGCCGACCGCTCGCGGCGTCGTGGGTCACCGCGGCCGAGATCTGGACGGGGTCTTCCATCTCCTCCGGGTCCCACCAGCCGGGCTCGTAGCAGAAGTGCGGGCTCGGGGTCCCCGCGTCGAGGTGCATCACGAAGCCGTCGCTGCGCGAGGTCAACGCGACCCAGCCCTCGCCCAGCGCGGTGACGTCGGTGAAGCCGAACCGCGGGTCGGGCGCGCCGCCCTCCCAGACCGCCTCGCCGCTGTCGAGATCGTAGAGCGCGCCCTGGTTCATCAGCACGAGACGCCGCCCCGTGTCGGGCTCGACGGTGACGCCGGTCGCGAGGCCGGGCAGCGCGCTCAGCGGGAACGCGGCCACGAAGGCCTCCTGCTCGATGGGCGGCAGCTCCCCCTGGACGGGCGTGACCGGGCGGATGTCGGGCGGCGGCGCCGCGGCGGTGCAGCCCACGAGCGCGAGCGCGATGAGGTAGCGCATCTGTCTTCTCCCCTGGTGTGTCGAGCTGGGCCACCGACGGGCCCATCCCAGGGAATCAGCAAGAAGGAGACCAGCTCAGAGGGGCGTCCAGAGCAGGAAGGCGGCGCCGAGCGCGAGGGCGATCACGCCCACGATCAGCCCGACCCAGAGCCGGCTCCCGTCCCTCACCGTGGGATGGATCGCCGATGGCTCGCGGTCGGAGCGCGCGACGCGCACGGGGGGCATGGCGGCGCTGGGCACCCTGCGCAGGCGCTTCTTGTCGAGGCTGGGGGGCGCCTTCGGATCGTCGTCGGCGTCGACCGCCTCGGTGTCCGTCAGGGAGAGGAACTGGTCGGTCTGGAGCGCCGGCAGATCCTTCTGTGCGACCACGGGCGCCTTCGCCACGGGAAGATCCTGGGTGCTCGGCTGCCGCGGGCTCTGCGGGGCGCTCGGCGCCGGGGTCGCCGGCTCGCGCGTCGTCGCGTCGACCGTGCCGAGCGGCAGCGTCGGTTGCCGTGAGGCCAGCCTCTGTCCCGCTCCGTTCTCGTATCCGTCACCCACGTCGGGGCTCTCCATTCGAGGCACCCACTCCGTCCACCTCCTCGATCATAGCCCCCGATCGGGGGGCTTGGACAGGCTTCGACCGATCCAGTCGTCGATCTGCGCGGCCGTGAGCTCGGGGCGCTCGACCATCGGGAAGTGCCGAGAGCCGGGGACGAGGAGGAGCTCGGCGTCCGGCGTCTGCGCCCGGAACGCGGCCACGCGCTCGCGTCCCCCGTCGGCGCCCACCAGGTGGAGCACCGGCGCGGACAGCCGGCTCAGCGCGTCTCGGAGGTCCACCTCGACCAGGGCCGCGAGCAGCTCCGCCACCACGCGCGGCTCCGACAGGCCCGCCTCCCGGGCCACGGCGGCGAACGACTCGGGATCGGTGAACATCGGGCGCATGGACGCGACGAGCAGCTCGACGAAGGCGTCCCCCGCGTCCGCGAGCGCGACCATCTCCGCCGCCCGGGCGCGCTGCGCGTCGCGGTCGTCCGTCCGGTAGACGAGCGGGCCGAGCGCCGGGCCCGACTCGATGAGGACGACGCCGTCGACCGGGTGCGCGAGGGCGGCGTCGAGCGCGAGGGTCCCGCCGAGGCTGTGCCCGACCAGGATCGCGGGCGGCCCTTCAGCGAGGTGCGCGATCACCGCGGACCGGAGCCCACCCCAGCTCGTGGCGGCGTCGGGCGGCTCGGCCCCGAAGCCCGCGACCACCCCGACCTCGACCGCGAAGCGTGGCGCGAGCGCCTCGACCAGCGGCTCCCACACCCCCGGCCCACACGCCGCGCCGGGCAAGAGCACCAGGCGTCGGCCAGCCCCGTGGCGTTCGAATCGAAGCACGCCCGAGTTCTAAAGGATCGTCCGAAAGAGTCGTAGTGGATCCTCGATGGGCATCGAACGGCGGCGCACCCCGCGCGTCCGCGCTTCCCTCGAAGTGCAGGTGGGCGGGGTGGAGAATCGCGCGACGCTTCGCCACGGCGATCTGAGCCTCACCGGGCTCTTCGTCGACGCGAACCTCGCGGTGGATCCGGGGGCGGTACACGCGCTCAAGATCCGCACGCGCGACAAGGAGATGCGGGTCGACGTCCCGGGTCGCGTGGTGCGCGTGCTCAAGAGCGACGACCTGCTCGAGGGCACCGTCGTCAGCGGCGTCGCCTTCGAGTTCCTCTTCTACGAGGCCGGCAAGCGAGAGGAGATCGCCGCGATGCTCCTCCACGTCACCCGCGGCGAGCTGGGCAGCGGCGAGGTCGAGACCGGGCACGCGCTCACCGCGAGGCTCTCCAAGGAGGACGGCTCGAGCGAGGACGCGCGGGTCGACGCGGTCAGCCTCGGCGGGCTCTCCATCGAGACCGACTGGCAGCTCCGCAAGGGCGAGACGATCCGCGTCGAGCTGCCGACGCCGGAGGGCGGCAGCGTGAAGGTCGAGGGCTGCGCGGTGCGATCGCGGCGAAGCAAGAGCGGGACCTTCCGGACCCGGATCGAGCTGTCGTCGCAGACGCTCCCGGAGGGCGTGGACCGCTCGGTGCACGGGGTGCACGACGCGCTCACCAAGGTGGTCGAGGCGGCCGTGGCGCCGACCTCGGAGATCACGCCGACCCGCAAGGAGCACCTGAGCGGCGACCTCGCGATGCTCGGCGTGCCGAGCCTCCTGTCGCTCGCGGGCCTCGAGCAGATGACCGGCGTGCTCCGGGTGGTCGGCGCGGAGGGGGACGGAATCGAGGTCTTCCTCCAAAACGGACGCGTGGTCGACGCGGTGGACGGCTCCGGGGCGGCGCCCCGGGCGGTGCTGGCGGAGCTCTGCCGCCGCGGCCAGGGCAGCTTCGCCCTGACCCTCGAGCCGGTGGACCGCCCCGATCGCCTCGGCGCGTCCACGACCGCGCTGCTCCTCGATCTCGCGCGCGAGCAAGACGAGGCGACGCGCGTGGTCGCCTGAGCGCGGATCTGCTACGCAGCTTGCATGGATCCGTTTCGGGATGGGGCGCCGCGCTGTCCGCAGTGCGCCGAGGTCATGGACCCGCAGCGCGGCGGCTACGACGCGAGCGGCAACCTGGTGTGCGCGCGCTGTCACGCCATCGGGCAGGCCGGGCAGGCGGACGCGCTGATCGCCGACAAGGACCCGACCACCAACCGCAACCTCTACGGCGCGGCGGCGGCCTCGGTCCTGCTCGGCGTCAGCACCTGCTGCATGAGCAGCCTCGGCGTGTTCTTCTTCGTGCTCTGCCCGATCCCCATGTTCCTGGGCGGGGCCACGATCTACCGGGTGGTGACGGACGGAGCCGCGAAGGAGCGCCTGGGCAACGGGTTCTACGCCGTGATCGGGCTCTCGATCGTCGGCGTCTTGCTCGGCGGGCTCGGCACCCTCGTCGGCCTGCTCGGAATGGTCGGCGCCGGCTTCGGATACGGCCGCTGATCGGCTGATCGGTCAGGGCACGAAGCGGCAGCGCCCCGCCTCGCACACCGCGGAGTAGCTCGCCGGGTAGGCGGGGGCGCACTCCGGGCAGCCGAAGTCGCCGCCGCACACGAGCGCCTCGAAGGCGGCCGCGTCGTCGATGGCGATCGCGACCATGGACGCGGGATCCGTCGCGCCGCCGCACTCGCAGCAGTCGGCCGTCCGCACGCGACAATCCGCGTCGCTCCCGCACTCGGTCGACACGTGCGCTTGCAGGTCCACCACGACGCAGCGGTTGGCCTCGCACGTGGCGAGCAGCGTCGGGTCGGGCATGCCCGCGCACGCGGGGCAAGCGAAGTCGTCCCCGCACGCCATGTCGCGGTAGGTCGACGCGGAAGCGCGGTTCAGCGCCACCGCGTCGTCGCGCGTGGGCTCGCCGCAGGTGCCGCAGCAGCTCGCCGGGACCACCACGCAGTCGTCGGGCGTCTCGCACAGGTCGAGCCCGCTCGTCCCGCCGGCGTCCTCGCCGCCCCCGTCCCCACCCGCGCCGTGGCTGTCCGAGCAGCCGACGAGCGCCAGCGCCCCGATCCCCAAGAGAAGCAGTCTCGTCATACCCCGAGTCTGACACGAGCGGCGCGGCGAGCGAGCTGACCCTAGCGTGCCCGCATGAGGCTGATCGGACTGTACAAGACCACCGAGGCGGCGCGGAAAGCCAAGGCGATGATGCGCGAGCAAGGCATCCCGGACGAGCGCACCTCGTTGCTCGCCCCCGATGACACGCGGGGTCCGCACCTCGCCGCGTTCGCGCACCACGCCGCGGGCCGCTACGCCTGGCTCGGCGGAGCGCTGGCCGCGGCGTTCGGCGCGCTGATCCTCGGGGTCTCGACCACGGCCGAGATCACGTGGGTGAACGACCACCCCTTCACCGCCGGCCACTGGGCGTCGGCCCTCTGGGGCGCCGCGCTGGCGTTCCCCCTCGGCGCTGTCGTCGGGGCCGTGTTCGGCTGGCGCAAGCCCACGCTCCGCGCCGACTTCTTCGAGGCGGACGAGGACCGCGGCGGCACCGCGCTCGGCGTCATCGCGCGCACGGCCGAGGAGGCGGAGGCGGCCCGCTACGCCTTCCGCTCCACGGGCGCGCTGCAGGTCCGCAGCGGCAAGACCGTCGCGTCACGGCCCGCCGCCCCGTCGGCGGTCGCGCCGGTTCAGCGGTAGCGGAGCGAGCGGCCGAAGATCTCGCGCGTGACGATGTTGCCCGTCATCTCGCGCGGGTCGAGCGTGAAGTCCACGGTCGGCTTGCGGCGCGTGACCCGCGGCTGATCGCGCTGACTGCGGCCCACCTCGGGCGCCTCCGCGAGCTCGCGGATGGCCTGGGTGACCGACTCCAGGGTCGGGATGGAGGCGATCTCGAGCGGCTCGGAGAGCCCGACGCCGGGCAGGTGCGCGCCCGCGTGAAGCCGCGGCGCCACGCGCAGCTCCCCGAACAGCTCGTCGCACGTGCGGCGCACGAGGTGCTCGCCGAAGTTCGTGATCTCCGTGTCTTCGTTCATGAAGACCACGCGCCCCGTCTTCCGCACGCTCGCCTCGATGGCGTCCCAGTCGTACGGGTGCAGCGAGCGCATGTCGATCAGCTCGGCGCCGATGCCCTGCTCCTCGCGCAGCGCGTCGACCGCCTTCATCGCCACCCGGGCCAGCCGCCCGTAGGTGACGACGGTGAGGTCGTTGCCCTCGCGGAGCGTCTTGCTCTTGCCGAGCGGGATCAGCTCGAGCGCCGTGTCCGGCCAGCTCGGCACCCACTCCGAGCGATCGCCGACCGGAGCGTCGATGCGGTCGCGGAGCTCCCGTGCGCTCTCGGGCTCCCCCGGGATCATCTCCTCGGGGCCCTCGGCCTTGGCGCGCATCAGCGCCTTGGGGAGGAGCACCATCACCGGGTTCGGATCCGCGATCGCGCTGAGCAGCAGCCCGTACGCGTCGCGCGGGTTGCTGGGCATCACGATCTTCCAGCCGGGGATGCGCGTCGCCTGCGCGTCGAACGAGTGCGAGTGGTAGATGCTGCCGTGGATGCCGGCGCCCACGGGCGTCATCAGCGTCATCGGCACGTTCCAGTCGCCCGCGCAGGACCAGTAGGTGTTCCCGGCGAGCTTCAGCAGGTCGATCGTGTTGAACGCGTAGTCGCAGAACTGGATCTCGGCGACGGGGCGCTGGCCCGCGAGCGCGAGCCCCATCGCGGCGCCGACGATCCCGCGCTCGTCGAGCGGCGTGTTCCACGCGGTCTTCAAGCCCTGGGTCGCGGTGAAGACGCCGCCCAGCGGCGGGCCCACGTCCTCGCCGAAGATGTCGGTGACGCCGAGCTGCTCTTCGCCGACGTGGAGCGCCATGCGCACGGCCTGAACGATGGTCGCCATCTCAGACCTCCCCGCCGACGATGTTCTTGTCGGCGAACACGTAGTCGAAGGCGTCCTCGGGGCTCGGCTTCGGCTCGCCCTTGACCTGCTTGTACCAGGCCTGCATGTCGGCCTCGATCCGCTCGCGCATCTGGCGGAGCTCCTCTTCGGTGCGCCACCCGTTCTGCACGAGCTTCTTCTCGATCTCGACGAGGCAGTCCGTCTCGCCGTCGACGTAGTTCGAGCCCGACGACGAGCTGTGACCGTAGAGGCGCGAGAGCTGCGCCTCGAGCACGAAGGGCTTCCGCTCGCGGCGCACGTACTCCATCGCGTCCTGGATCGCGTACCAGGCCTCCTCGGGGTCGTTGCCGTTGCACACCGCGGTGCGCATGCCGAACGCCTTGCCGCGATCGGAGATGTGCTTCTCGCCGTGCTGCGTGCTCGCCGGGGTGGAGATGCCCCACTCGTTGTTCGCGACGATGATCAGGATGGGCAGCTCTTCGCCGGGCCGCGCGGACCACACGAGGCAGGTCGCGAAGTCGCCCTCGGCCGTGCCCGCGTCGCCGCCCTGCACGATGGTGATGCCGTCGCCGCCGTGGCGCCGCTGGGCCATCGCCGTCCCGATCGCGACCGAGTACTGCACCTCGATCGGCGAGGTGATCGGCACGACGTTCCACTCGCGCTTGCTGAAGTGACCGACGAAGTTGCGCCCCTGCGAGTACGGGTCGGTCTTGACGTTGTGCATCTGGCGGAGCGCGTCGATCGACGGCGCCCCCATCGCGAGCAGCGTGCCGCTCGAGCGATAGTGGAGGTGCAGGTAATCGTGCTCGAGCCCGTGGCCCTTCTTCACCTGCAAGCCGAGGCAGGTGTTGAAGGCCTCCTCACCGGGGCCGCCGATCCAGAAGTAGCCGTCGCCCTGACGCTGCATGCGGATCAGGCGCTCCTCGAGCACCCGGCCTTCGAGCATCAGCTCGTGGATGTGGAGCAGCTGCTCCCTCGGGAGGCCCTCGGTCACCATCTTGGGCGGCGAAGAGGGGGAGATGTCCGCGCTCATGTCGCTCATGTCGGTCTCGGGGAAAAAACTCGGTTGCCTGCTCGTCGAGGTGTACGGGGCTCGTGCATGACGTGGACACGGCCTCGCTCCGCGCCCGTCTTCTAGGACCCGTAGCACACCGATCGCAACCACGATGCGCGCGAACGCATGACGCAGCGCGTCGAGCGAGCGCTCGAGCGGGTCCATCTTGTGAGGGTTTGTAAGTGTCCCACGGCCGCGCCGCCGCGCAGCTTGAGGCCATGCGCTGGCTCATGATCTCCACTCTCTCCCTGCTCCTCTGGGCTGGCCCCGCGCGGGCTCAGGACGGCTTCGACGCGCGGAGCGACGCGGCCCTCGCCGAGGGCGATCTCGACGCGGCGCTCCGCTGGGCGCGCCTGGCCCGCGGGGACGACCCCGAGCGCGGCCTCGAGCGGCTGGCCCGCGTCCACGAGGCGCGCGGAGAGCACGTCGCGGCGCTCCGGCTCTACCTCCGCGGCGCCGAGCGGGCACG
>SHBB01000302.1 GCA_004213565.1 Sandaracinaceae bacterium | reverse complement strand
GTGGTGCCGACGTCGACGCTCGTCCAGACGCCGTCCGGACCCCTCTCGAGCAGCGAGCCTCGCTGGCCCGCGGCCACCGCGACGCCCCCGTCGAGGCAGACCATCGACCCGAAGTCGAGCCGCGCGCGGTGCTCGACCTCCCAGACGCCGCTCACGTTGGTGAGCAGCCCGTAGTTGGTGGAGAGCGCGGCGAAGGCGTCACCCACACACGCGTCGAAGGAGCCCGGGCCGGGCCGCGGGTTCTCGAAGCAATAGCTCGAACCGGCCGCACAGCTCTCGGGCTGGGCGTCGGAGGGGAGGGGGAGCTCGCCGTCCTCCGTGACATCCGGGAGGACGCACTCGCCCTCCAGGCACGTCAGCGCCTCGTCGCAGGTGATGCCCACGCAGGCCTCGGAGAGATGGAGCTGGAGCTCGGACCGCTCGCCGGGCCGGAAGCGGTCGGTGGCGTGGGCGGTGACGAAGCAGTCGTCGCACGATGTGCGGCAGCCGCGCGCCTCCACCGTGAACAGGGCGTTCGGGCTCTCGAGCGGGTGGATCGGTGGGCGCGTGGGCAGAGTGACGTCCTCGGGGACACGCACCACGCGCGAGTACTGGACGCGGCCCTCCTCGCGGCGGCCGCTGTAGACGATGACGCAGAGCGCGCGGGTGCTGGCCCGCACCTGCGGGTCGCCGTCGATGAAGACCAAGGCTTGAGTCGGGACCTGACAGCCGGCCAGCAGAGCCGCGAGGGGGAGCGCCATGCGTGCGAACATCGGGTGGGACAACGCTAGTCGGTGATCCGACGCTCGCCAATTTCACAGTCTGCGCGCTCCCGAGATCCGGGGTTGATATGCTGCGGCCAGTGACGGCCCATCGCTTCGCGTTCCTGGCGATCCTCTCTCTCGTCGGCTGCGCCGCCGCGCCGCGGCCGGTCGAGCCGATGGGCGAGGTCACGACCTACCGCGGCCGCGTGGTGGCGGCGCGTGGCCCCACCATGGCCGAGGACGGCGGGCTCTGCGCCATCGAGGTGCAGGCGGCCGACGGCGACTTCCTGAACTGCCGCATCCGCATCCGCTGCAACGACGACCTCGTCTACGGGCTCAGCGGCGCGGGGTTCAACAACTGCCGCCGCGATCGGGACACCTTCGTCTTCGCCCACGACCACAACGGCACCCGGCGCGACGGCGATCCGCGCATGTTCTTCGACCTCCGGGCGGGGCGCGTGATCATCAGCGACGACGACCCCGACGTGGAGGTCCTGATCGACCTGATGACCCCACCGCGGGGGTACGGCGCGGGCCGTGAGGATGGAAATCCGAGCCAGAGCCTGGCCGCGCCCTCGACATGATGAACCAAATTCAATAGCTTGTGCCCGCTCACATGACGCGGCGCACCATCGGGTTGGTTCTTCTTCTCTCTCTCCAGCTCTCGTGTGAGGGGTCGGTGCTACGGCCGCCTCCGCCCGAGCACGGCGGGATCCACTCCTTCGCCCACGGCTGCTACGCCATGGACGCGACCGCCCCGGGCAGCGAGGACACGCGCTGGCTCGAGGCCATCGACTGGGAGGACGGCGAGGAGACGCGCGAGGGCTACGCCTTCAGCGCGCGCGCGCTCGAGGACGGGGCCCGCTTCTTCATGCAGCCGTCGGATCTGGGCCGGTACATCTTCTACGACGCGGACGAGAACTACCTCGTCGGGCGCGACGGGGAGCTGGTCCGCCAGACCGAGGTGCTCAGCGACCTGCTGCTCGCGGACGACACCTACCTGCCCGGCATCCAGTGGGATCTCGAGGTCTCGGCCCACGACCCGGAGCGCTTCCAGCTCCGGCACGTCGCGAGCGGCCAGTACCTGACGCGCGACGGCTTCGCGGAGTCGGTGGACGAGGCGGCCGTGATCGCGCTCTACCCGAGCGAGGGCTGCGCCACCTACCCGGAGCTGACGGTGGACGCGGAGGGGCTCCCCGCCCGCACGACCTTCGACGACGGAGACCTCTACGGCATCGTCGACACCCACTCGCACATCTTCTCGAACTACGCGTTCGGGGGCGGCGGCATCTTCCACGGCGCGCCCTACCACCCGTTCGGGGTGCCACACGCCTTGCCCGACTGCAGCATCTACCACGGGCGCGACGGGCGAGCCGACCTCTTCGGCTACGCGTTCGACGAATCCGGCGACCTCGACACGGAGGCGTTCGTGGGCACCCTCGTCACCGGCCGCACCCCCGAGCCCAACCACGCGACCGAGGGCTGGCCGGACTTCACGGACTGGCCGAGCGCGCACGACAGCTCGACCCATCAGACCCAGTACTACCGCTGGCTGGAGCGCGCGTGGTTGGGGGGCCTGCGGCTCGTCATCCAGCACGCGACGACCAACCAGATCATCTGCGAGCTCCTCGCGGGCAGCGGCGCGCAGCCGATCCGCTACTCCTGCAACGACATGGTCGCCGTCGATCGCATCCTCGAGGAGACCTACGCGATGGAGCGCTACATCGACGCGCAGTCGGGTGGCCCGGGGGAGGGCTTCTTCCGGATCGTGACCACGCCGGCCGAGGCGCGCGCGGTGATCGCGGACGGCAAGATGGCCGTGGTCCTGGGCATCGAGACCTCGAACCTCTTCGACTGCTACGTCAACGACCGCGACGGCTTCGAGCGCTGCGACGAGTCCGTGGTGATGGCGCAGCTCGACCGCTACCACGAGCTCGGCGTGCGGGTGATGTTCCCCGTCCACAAGTACGACAACGGCTTCTCCGCGGGAGACGGCCACAAGTCCTTCATCGAGGCGGGCAACTTCATCAACTCGGGGCATTGGTCGAACTTCACCCAGGACTGCCCGGACATCCCGACCACGTTCGATCGCGGCGAGGTCTCGTTCGGCGGGCTGAACATGCCTCGCGACGACTACGACGCGGAGCCCCCGCACGACTTCTCGAGCTTCGGCGACAACCCCATCGGCACCCTCCTGCCCTTCGTGGACCAGCTCATGTCGCCGCCGCTCGAGGGCGACTGGTGCATGAACGCGGGCCTGACGTCGCTCGGTGAGTCCCTGGTGGCCGGCATGATGCGCCGCGGGATGATCCTGGAGATGGATCACTTCCCGCGCCGCGCCTACCTCCGCGCCTACGAGATGGCCGAGGCGGCGGGCTACCCGGGCCTCGCGGGGACGCACGGTCTCAACTACGACGGGCGCATCTACGCGATGGGGGGCATCTCCAAGACGGGGCTCGGGCGCTGCGGCGTGGCGGGCAACCCCGGCGCGATGACCGAGCGCCTGGCCGGGCGTGTTCAGCTGATCCGTGACAACGGCGGCTATCCGGCCGAGGGCTTCGGCTTCGACCTCAACGGCTTCGCGGGGGCGCCGGGACCGCGCTTCGGCGACGGCGCCGGGTGCAGTGACCCGCAGGAGAACCCGATCACCTACCCCTTCATGTCGGTGGCCGGGGACGTGACCTTCACCGAGCCGCGCGTCGGCAACCGCGTCATCGACTTCAACACCGAGGGCTTCGCGCACATCGGCATGCTGCCGGAGCTGCTCGAGGACGCGCGCCGCACCGGGGCCACCGAAGAGGACCTCGAGCCCCTCTTCCGCTCGGCCGAGGGCTACATCCGCATGTGGGAGGCCGCCGAGGCGCGGGCCGCCGAGCTGTGATCCGCCCGGCGGTCGCGTATGCTCCGCCGCCATGACGTCCCAGCTCGCCGACTCGCTCGAAGCCGCGCGCCCCGAGGATCTGGTCCACATCGACCGGGAGGGGCGGGTGCGCTCGCCGGCGCGCTACCGCGCCATCACCGGGGTCTACTGGGTCACCCTCCTCGGGCTCACCGGGATCGAGGGCTACCTCGGCTACCTCCTCTTCGGCGCGCCCGGCCTGTCGCTCGGGATCGTGATCGGCGGCGCCCTGGCCTGGGTCGGGAGCCGACATGTGCTCTTGCGACGGTCCAGCACGGCCGCGCTCTCCGGCGAGGTCGACGTGGCCGAGGCGATGGCGGAGCGCGTCGCCAAGGGCTGGCTCGTGCCCCGCAGCCTGCGCGCGATCGCGTACGGCCGGCTCGCCTTCTGCGCGAGCCTGCGCGGCGACCCGGACGCGATGCTGCGTCACACCCGCGAGTCGCTCCGGCTCTGGGGCAAGAGCGGCAACGTCGTCGCGCGCATCACGCGCTACGGCGAGGTCTTCGCCCTGACGCGCATGGGCACGCTCGACACCGCGACCGACAAGCTCGAGATGCTCGGCCCCGAGCCGACCGGCGACTATCTGCGGCTGACCCACTGGACCACCGAGCTCTTCCTCGCCTTCCGCAAGGGCGCGCACGAGCTCGACGAAGACGTGCTGCACGAGCGCGCCAAGCACGCGCTCGGCATCACCTCCGCGAGCCCGCTCCTCGCGCTCCTCGCCTGGGCGTTCGAGCAGAACGGGGACGCCGACATGGCCGAGCTGCTGATGGACGAGGCGCGCGACCGGCACCCGGGCGACCTGCTCTCGAAGCGCATGCCGGAGCTGCAGCGCTGGATGGACGGCGCCGAGGCCGAGCCCGTCCGGGCGCGCGTCGAGATCGAGGAGGCGGAGGACCGAATGGAGGACCAAGCGGAGGACTCGGTGGACGAAGAGATGTCGGGGCTGAAGAAGAAGCGAGGCGCCTGATGATGCGCGCCCTCGCGTTCCTGGCGCTCACGGCGCTCGCGGCCTGCGGCAACCCATCGAGCCCCATCGCCCCGGCCGACCCGCCTCAGCCCGAGCCGCCGTCTCCGGAGCCGCCCTCTCCCTCTCCCGAGCCGCCCGAGGCGGCGCAGAGCGCAGTCGCCCCCGCGCTCTTCTACGACGACGAGGAGCTCGCCGAGCTCGGCTACCGGCTCGAGCCGCTCGAGGAAGAGAACGCGCGGTGGTGTCGTGGAGACGGCTGCCTGTGTCGCGAGCCACTCGAGACCACCATGACCTTCGACGAGAACCTGCGTGTCTTCCGCGAGGCTCTCGCGCGCGGCCAGGGTGAGGGCTCCGAGCGCCGCACCGTCAATTGCCTGACCGCGGAGACCGGGCGCTGCGGCGCCTTCCGCTACTTCCTCTTCGTGGGCGACATCTACCGACACGAGCTGCGCTGGTTCGACGCCGACGGCGCCATGGTCGCGTGGCGCAACGTGACCGACTACCCCGCCTACTGCGGCGGCTCGCTCGCGCGCTGGAAGGGCCGCGTCCCGCGCTGCGAAGAGGTCGAGCGAACCGAGCTCATCTGCGGCGAGGGCCAGACCGTCCTGACCCCCCTCGAGGACCTCCACGCCCTCGCCGCCGGCCGCGGCCCCCGAGGCGCGGGCCCCTGAAAAGAGACCCCCACCCAGGGCCAAGGGGACGGTGTTTACTTGTTGACTTCTGCTCGGAAACTTTGCGTATCTCCGGATGGGGGTACGCAAAAAGTCAGGCCACAAGTCAACAAGTAAACACCGTCCCTTCCTCCCCGGATGCGGAGTCACTGACCGGCGAACTTCGCGTCGCGTCGCTCGACGAACGAGCGCAAGCCTTCCTCCGCGTCCTCGCTGTTCATGAGCACCCGCGCCTGGGCCAGGAGCGCCTCGGCCGCGGCGTCGGGGCCTTCGTGCAGGGTCTTGCGGCTCGACTCGAGGGTCGCCCGGACGCCGAGCGGCGCGCGGCTGGCGATCGTCTCCGCGATCGCGACCGCCTTCGCCTTCTGCTCCCCGGCGGCGACGACCTCTTGCACCAACCCGATCCGGTGCGCCTCGGCCGCGTCGAAGATGTCCCCCGTCAGCAGCCAGCGCATCGCGTTGCCCCACCCCGCGATCTGCGGGAGCCGGATCGTCGCGCCGCCGAAAGGAAAGATGCCGCGGTTGATCTCGATCTGACCGAAGCGCGTGTCCTCGGCCGCGACCCGCACGTCGGCCGCGAGCGACAGCTCGATGCCGATGGTCAGGCACCAGCCCTGCACCGCCATCACGAGCGGCTTCGTCCGGACCCGGCCGTGCAGCCCGAGCGGGTCGACCGCGCCCTCCGGGAACAGCGCCGCGCCGCCCTTCACCGCGGGCCCCACCTCCGCGAGGTCGAGCCCCGCCGTGAAGTGGTCTCCCTCCGCGTAGAGCACCGCGCAGCGCGCGTCGTCGTCGTCCTCGTACGCCGTCAGCGCCTCGGCGAGCTCGCGCAACATCCGGAGGTCGAACGCGTTCCGTTTCTCGGCGCGGTCGAGCCCGATCAGGTGGAGGTGGTCTCGCTTCTCGACGGTGACGCGGGGCTGGTCGCTCATGCCCTCGTTGTCGCACGCGCCGGCCGACGCGAACAAGCCGCCGCCCGCTCACCTGCTTCGAAGCGCCGAATCGTCACGACATCGCGCCCATCGCCTCTCCGAGCGCTCGGGCCGCGGCTCGCGCGTCGTCGGGCGGCAGCCCCGCGAGGAGCATCGCTCGGCCCTCGGCCGTCCTGGCGAAGACGGTGCGCAGCGTCGTCGTGTCCTGGCCGACGTGGAAGGAGCGGAGGCTCGCGACCGGCCAGCGCTGCTGCGCGGAGCCCCGCTCGACAGTCAGCAGCCGCGGGCCCAGCTCGAGTCGCACGGGGACGGGCGTCAGGTCGCGCGTGACGCGATGCGCGGCCATGAACGCGAGGCCCCCCAGGAGCCCGACCAGCCCGCCGAGCCACTCGACGCCGCGCCCCTCCGGGAGTCGCCGCTGCGAAGGTACGCCGTCTTTCCCCGGGCTGTGCTCGATGACGAGCCAGCCCTCACCGCGCCGGATGCGCAGCCGCTCGGATTCGTGAAGGACGTCGCCGAGGCTCACGCCGTCAGCCTATCATGCGCGCCTCTCACCCGAGCGCTTCGGCGTGTCGCTTCATCGCCGCCGCTTGCCGCTCGAAGCCGTCCCTCACACGCGCGAGCGGGACCCAGCGCGCGGCGAGCCCGTGGAAGGCCTCCTCGCTGTGGTAGACCGTCGGCCCCGACGCCGCCTGGGTCAGCGTCTGCACGCGCGTCGCGCGCACCAGCCGGAGCCGAGGGATCCAGCCGCTGAAGCGATAGGCGAGGGCGGCGTGCCAGACGCCGTCGACCTCTCTCGGCGGGTCGAGCTGCACGACGCGCTCGGGCGAGCTGAAGCCGCCGCCGGTCGCCCACTTCACGTGCAGCGTGAGGTCGTCCCCCACCGCCAGCGGCCTCGCGGGGGCGTCGACGTCGACGATGAAGGGGTTCCAGTCTCGGTAGGCGCGCACGTCGACGAGCACCGACCACACCCGGGCGATCGGCGCGTCGATCTCGCGCTCGACCTCCGCCCGGATGCTCACTCCTCGCACTCGACGCCGCCGCGCCTCGTCCCCGCGGCCACCTCCGAGAGGCAGCGGTTCGCGCAGGTCACCGTCACGTACTGGAGCAGCGCGTCGTCGCGGAAGATCGCCTGGTCCTTGGTGACGCTCGGATCGCCGGCGGGAGAGTCGAGCCACACCCGGTACATGGCGTCGTACTGCGGGTCGGCCTCGCGACAATAGCCATTGCAGGCGAATCTCTGCGCCTCCTCGCGGTTCTCGGTGCCCGACTCCGGCGTGTGGCGCACGCCCTGGTCGTCTTCGACCCAGCCGAGACAGGTGGCGCCGCCGCTCCCGCCGCAGGCGAGGATGGGGAGGGCGAGGCCGCCATAGCAGGCAAGGCGGATGAGGAGTCGACGCAGCATGAGCGGAGGGTATCAGAGCCCGGCGCGCCGTTTTCTTGCCCGTTCGGATCGAACCGTGCGCAATCGAGCCATGCTACGACCGAGCTCGAAGGGGGGCCGAGAGGCCGAAGCGACCCGGCCCGTACGCACCGTGTTTCTCCGACGCGGCGCGACCACGGACCTCCACCGGCACGCCGAGCCGAGCGCCTGGACCCGCGTGGTCTCCGGGCGCATCGTCGACGAGCGCTGGCACGAAGGTGAGGACGGCGCGCTCGTGCGAGAGGAGCGCGTGCTCCGCGCCGACCAGGCCCTCGCGGCGCCGACGGGCGCGCTCCACCGCGTACGCGCCCTCGAGGACACCGCCTTCGTCACCTCGTGCTCCGACGAGTGCGGCTGCGCGCAGGCGGCCGACGCCGACGAGAGCAGCGCGGTCGAGGTCGCGCGCGCGATGGCCGACCGGAGCGCGGTCGAGACGGCGGTGGGGGTGAGCGCCCCGGTCCCCCCGCGGCGGCTCGGTCCCGTGCTCGAACGCTGAGACCGCCGCGGTCGGTCGGTGCTACCGTGCGCCAATGAGCGACGACCAGTGGAAGCTCTGCAGCGCCTGTCGCAAGCCCATCGCGTACGGGCAGACCTACTACGCGTGCAGCGTCTCGACCTGCAACCGCAAGCGCATGGCGCTCTACTTCTGCACCGTAGATTGCTGGGACGCCCACGACGCCGGGGCCAACCATCGCAGCTCGTGGGCTGAGGAGAAGAAAGCCCCCGCCAAGCCATGACGCGGGCCGTCGTGTGGGTCGGCGTCGGCGCGCTGTTGGCGCTCGGTTGCAGCCCGAGCGTGCACCGCTGGACGCGGCCAGACGGCGTCACGCAGGAGGTCATGAGCCACGACCGCGGCCTCCAACCCTGTCCCCGCGGCGGCAGCAACCACTGCGACTGCGACTCTGACGGCGACTGCGCGGAGCGTCCCGGCGGGGAGTGTCACCCCGGCTTCCCCGACGGCGGCACGACCGGCTACGACCCGGGTCTCGTGCAGACCTGTCGCTATGCCGAGTGCCGGGCCGACGTGGACTGTGGCGAGGACGCGCTCTGCATCCCGCGGGGCTTCCTCGCCCCCGTCGAGCGCTGCATCGCGGCCACCTGCCGGAGCAGCGCCGACTGCACCCGTGCCGCTGGCGGGGCCTGTCGCGTGATGTCGACCGGGCGCGGCGCGACCTACGAGGCGCACTGCGTGTATCCGGACGATCCCTGCGACCCCGTCGGAGGCCGCGGCTGCGCGCCCGTGGAAGACTCGTCCGGAGACGCTCGAGAGCAGCAGTGCGTGTTCAGCGGAGGCGCGGCGCGCTGCGCTCCCGTCCCCGACCCCGTCCCCTGACCGATCTCAGGGCGCGGGCGCGCTCAGATCCTCGTCGTAGGGCGACCACGGACGGGTCGACGTCGCCCTCGGCGATACCCCGATGTACCCCGAACCCCGCGGGCGCGGCGGCTCCCGAATCGAACGCCGTACGGCTGTCGATCACCGTACGATTCGCGCTCCCCACCGGGGGCCGAGGCCCGACTACGCTCCGCGGGTGGATCGCGACGTCCGGCCGCCCGTCTTTCTCACGCTGCCGTCCCGAGGAGCGCACGAGGCGCCCGACGACGACGGTCAGGCACCAGGCGACCCCGAAACCGGGTATCATGGTGAGCGAGACTCATGGCTCGACCGGTCGACGCCGATTCCGCGCACACCTACGACTCGATCGTGAGGGCTGCGCTCGATGTGCTGAACGAGGTCGGCCTCCCCGAGAAGCTGAGCATGCGCAAGGTCGCGTCTGCGGCCGAGGTCAGCCCGGGCACGATCCAGTACTACTTCGGCTCCAAGACCGACCTGCTCGAGGCCTGCCTCGACGGCTACTACCAGCGGCTGACCTTGCTCGCGGGTCAGCTCGGCGGCTCCATGCAAGGTCGCCAGGGCTCCGAGTTCGTGGAGTACGTGGCGCGGACCCTCTTCCGCTTCGCCCGCCGCGAGCGCGCGCTCATCAAGCTCCGCATGGCGACGAACGCCCAGCGCGGCGAGCTGCACCCGCAGCGTCAGCCCGAGTTCCTGGGCGCCATGATCGTCGAGGCCGCGAGGTCGTTCGCGCCCCACATCACCGTCGACCAGCTCCACGCGCGCCTCGCGATCCAGTCGATGTCGTCGATCATGGCCCGCATGGCCCTGCTGACGGACTCCGAGCTCGAGTGCCTGACCGATCGGACCGGCGAAGAGGGCTGGGACACGGTCGAGGAGTTCGTGGTGCAGGCGGCGCGGCGCATGCTCTGCCCCGCAGAGGGCTGAGCGCCCCCTTCAATCGGGAGGCGGGCCGCCGATACCCGCACCGTGGCTACCGACTGGCGCCTTCCCCTCTCCGCGCACCTCGCGCAACAGCTCGACGTGAACGGCCTCGCGCACGAGCTCGTCTCTCGAATCGGCGCTCGCGCCGAGGCCCCCGCCTGGGTGGTGCTCGGAGACGAGTGCTGGGCCTGGGCCGATGGGGAGGTCGCTCGCGGCCCCCTCGATGGCGACGTCGCTCGCCGCGCCGCCCTGCGATCCGACGATGGGCCCGTCTTCGACGGAGACGTCGCAGTGATCCCGATCGGCGCGCGCGGCAGCGTGCAGATCGGCTTCGAGCCGGGGCGCCCCGACCGGGAGAGCGTGACAGCCGACGTGGCCGAGCTGGGTCCGCTGGTCGCGTCGCTCGTCGACGGCGTCGAGATGTACCAGGCGCTCGACCTCGTCGTGCAGCAGGAGATGACGGCGGCGGTGCTGCGCGAGGAGCACATCAAGCTCTTGATGGACAGCATGACCGACGGGCTGGTGGTCTGCGCCCTGGACGGCACGGTGACCGGGACCCAGTCTCGCGCGGCGCGCGACCTGCTGGGCGACTGCGAGGGCGCCAAGATCTGGGACGTGCTCGCCCCCGACGACCCCGCGATGACGCGCCTCGCCTACGAGCAGGTGGCGGAGAACCTGCTCCCGTTCGAGGTCTCGGCCTCCCTGCTGCCCACCGAGCTCGAGCGCGATGACCGCGTGCTGCGCATGAGCTACGGCGAGGTCGTCGAGGGCGGCGAGTTCGTCTACGTCATGCTGCTCGTCCGCGACGCGACGGCCGAGGTGGCGGCCGAGCGGGCCGACGCGGAGCGCCGCCAGCTGACGAACATCGTCTCGCACCTCATCGCCGATCACGGCGGCTTCGTCTCGTTCGTGCACGAGGTCGAAGAGCTCCTGGCGTCGCTGCGGGAAGACCAGGACGAGGCGACGCTCGCCCGGCGCCTGCACACCATCAAGGGCAACGCCGCGATCTTCGGGTTCGACTCGGTCGCCTCGCGCTGCCACGCGCTCGAGGAGCGCATCCAGAGCGGCGCCACCTTCGCGAGCGCCGACCGTGAAGACCTCGTCGCGTCCTGGCGCGAGGCGCTCGGAGGCATCAGCGCCATGCTCGACGGACACGGCGGCGGCGACCTGCTGCTCCTGCGCGGCGAGTACGACCGGCTCTGCATCGCGCTCGAGCGCGCGGGCACGCCGGAGCCGGTGCGGGAGCTCGTCGCGAGCTGGGAGAACGACGCGGTGCGCGACCTGCTCGTCACGCCGAGTCGGCAGGCCGAGCGGCTGGCGCGCAGCCTCGGCAAGCGCGTGCAGGTCGTGGTCGAGCACAACGACGCGCGGCTGCCGAACGCCGGCGCCAAGATGCTCTTCCGGAACCTCGTGCACCTCGTGCGCAACGCCATCGACCACGGCATCGAGACGCCGGAGGAGCGCGCCCGTGGCGGCAAGGCGCCGGTCGGTCGCCTCCTGATCACCACGCTCCGCGAGGCGAGCGCCTTCACGGTCTCGGTGCAGGACGACGGCCGCGGGATCGACTGGGACCGCGTCCGGGCCCTCGCGTCCGAGCGCGGGCTGCCCGCCTCCACGCCGGAGGAGCTGTTCGCGGCGCTCGCCTCCGACGGGCTCTCCACGCGCGCGCAGGCCAGCGAGATCTCCGGCCGCGGCGTCGGGCTCGGCGCGGTGCGGCAAGCGTGCGAGGGGCTCGGCGGGACGTTCGACATCCAGAGCGAGCCCGGGAGCGGCACGACCTTCCGCTGCG